>JAFUZD010000114.1 GCA_017476785.1 Prevotella sp.
CACCACGACGATACCCTTCTCACGGGCAAAGCGCACCAGCCGCTCGTAGGTCTCGCGGCGGGCATTGCCACCTGTGGGCATATTGGGATAGTTGGTCCACATCAGCTTGACGCGCGACAGGTCCATCTGCTCCAGCTCGTCGAAGTCGGGCTGCCAGCCGTGGTCTTCGCGCAGATTGTAGTTCACGATCTTGGCACCCAGCAGCTTCGACAGCGAGGTGTACGTAGGATAGCCGGGATTGGGCACCAGCACCTCGTCGCCGGGATTGACGAAAGCCAGCGTCACGTGCAGGATGCCTTCCTTCGAGCCGATGAGCGGCAGAATCTCTGTCTTGGCATCCAGCGTCACGCCGTACCACCGCGCGTAGAACTGGGCCATTGCCTCGCGCAGCTCGGGGGTGCCCATCGTGGGCTGATAGCCGTGGGCCGTGGGGTCGTGGGCCACCTCGCACAACTTCTCTACCGTCTGTGCCGACGGCGGCATATCGGGACTGCCGATAGCCAGACTGATGATGTCGTGCCCCTCGGCATTGAGGCGCGCCACTTCTTTCAGCTTGCGGCTGAAGTAATACTCACTGACGAGCGACAGACGCTCGGCGGGCACCCATCCCCTGCCCTTCCCGTTCGAGGGGGCGGTCTGATTATTGTTGTCTGTATGCTGTTCCATAATCTTCTAAATCTCTTTTCACGGTTCTCAACACCCCACGTATTCGCCTAAGATTTTCAACTCGCGCGTCAGCGGCTTGATGGCCTCGATTGACTGGCGGTAGCGCGTCAGGCTATCATAGGTCACGTCGACGTAGAACAAGTATTCCCATTCGTGGCCGATAATCGGAAGCGACTGTATCTTGGTCATATTGATTTTATAGAACGACAGGATGCTGAGCACCTGCGACAGCGAGCCCTCTTCGTGGGGCAGGGCAAAGACGAGACTCGACTTGTCTGTCTCCTCCACCGCGCGCAGATGATCGGCCTTGCGGGGCGCACAGCAAACGAGGAAGCGCGTAAAGTTGTGCTTGTTGTCCTCGATGCCGTCTTCCAAGATGCGCATTCCGTTGAGCCGCGCTGCCTCGGCATTGCAGATGGCTGCCTGACCGCGCAGTCCCTGCTCGCTGATCCACTGTGCCGCCCCAGCCGTATCTTCGGCCTCCACCGCCTTCAGCTGCGGATGGTTGGACAGGAAGCGGCGGCACTGCATCAGTGCCACGGGATGGGAGTGTACCTCACTGATGGTCTCCCACGAATCCTCGGGCAGGCAGCAGATGGCGTGGCGGATGTGCAGCTTGTGCTCACCTACGACAATGGTTCCTGAGTCGCGCAGCAGCTCATAGTTGTGCAGCAGGGAGCCCGCAATGGTGTTCTCGATGGCCACCACGCCGATGACTTCCGGGTCGCGCTTGATGTTCTCGAACACCTGCTCGAACGTGGCGCAGCAGATAAGCTGCAGTTCCTCGCCCTCGAAATACTGGTGCGAGGCAATGTCGTGGAACGACCCTTTCAGTCCCTGTATCGCTATTCGTTTCATTCAACTCTTAACTAAAAAAGCTCCCGCTTTCACTCATCGTGAAGCGGGAGCCATATTCTTTCATTTCTTCAATCTTTCAATTTCTTCGTTTTCATTACAGCTTTCCCGCTTCACAGTTACCCGTAAAGTAAAAATAAAAGCCGTAAAAGTAAGCACCGTTATGCTTCATTTTTCTTCATTTCTTGGTTTATCGTCTGCAAAAGTAATGCTTTTCTGGAAATTGAGCAAACATTTTGAAAGAAATTTCTGTTTTTTCTTTTCAATTCATCGCTTGCGAGTCTGACGGCTCGGCCGATTGTCACTATTTCAAATAGTTGCCGAAAAATTCTGCCAGCTTGTCCCACGGGATGAGATTCTTGCTCTCACCCTTTCCGGCACCCTCTGTCCAACCGCCATCGTAGAGGTCGCAGTGGGAAGCATCGGGGATGATGAGCAGTTGCTTGTTCTCCGGCACGGGATTGGGCTTGCCAATAGTGTTGTAGCCTTCGGCCTTGCCATCCACCATATAGTGATAGGCAGCCTCACCGAAGTAACGCGAGTGAGCCTTCTCGCCGTGCATCACGAGGACGGCAGAGCGGATTTCGTTGATGTAGTAGAGGAAACGAGCGTTGGCATAGGCCTGAGTGCCGATGACCCGCCAGCCGTCATTCGAGTTGCCGCTACGCTTGTGGTAGCCACGAGGGGTGATATAATAGTCGTGGTAGTCCTTCACGAACTGTGGCGCATCGGCGGGCAGCGGATTGACCACGCCACCACCCATCGCCTCGGGGGCGGTCAGGCGCTGCTTCGAACGTGCCTCACGGGCAGTATGGCGTGCCTCTTCGTTGTCCTCACTGTCATAATAGCCGTTGCCACTGACGCGTGTCATATCGTACATCGTAGAGGCTACCGTAGCCTTGATGCGAGTGTCGGCAGCAGCCTCGTTCAGGGCGATGCCTCCCCATCCGCAGACGCCGATGATGCCAATTTTCTCGGCATCCACGTTCTCCAGCTGTGACAGATAATCGACCGCAGCCATAAAGTCTTCGGTATTGATGTCGGGCGAAGCCGTACGACGAGGTTCTCCACTGCTCTCACCAGTGTACGAGGGATCGAAAGCCAGCGCCACAAATCCGCGCTCTGCCATCCGCATTGCATAGAGTCCACTCGACTGTTCCTTCACAGCACCAAACGGGCCGCTCACGGCAATGGCTGCCAGTTTTCCCTGAGCATCTTTCGGTTCATAGAGGTCTGCTGCCAATGTCAGTCCATACTGTGTTTCAAACGTTACCTTCCGATGGTTCACTTTCTCGCTCAGCGGGAACACTTTGTCCCACTCCTGCGTCAAATTCAATGTTGTCATACCTTCTTCTGTTTTAGCTTGATTCTTGTCTGTGCAGGCAATGAGTGTCATACCCATAAGTGCTGCGAGCAATACTATCTTTTTCATCTGATTACCTTTTTCCCGCTTTTAATGACGATTCCTTTGGTTCCTGCTTGTGCCAATGTGCCTTGGAGCGTGTAGCAGCTTTTACTTCTTATCTCTTCACTTTTAACTGTACCGATTCCAGTTGGGTCGTTCACAGACAGAGTCACACTGATGTTGCTCTCGCCAGCTTTTAAGAACGTCATCAAGTCACTCTCCGTCAGGCCGTCAATCTTGCCCAGACGGGTGTAGCTGTACGAGTTGGAGCCGTAGAAGATGCAGATATACTGCCCACTGTAAAGAACAATATCGCCCGGCTGAGCGCTTACCTGTTCATTGCTTGTTGTCAGGGAACGGCCCAGTGCCCCCCAAATCTCGAAATGATTGTCGTTAAGAGTCACCGCGATGGGCGCATTCTGCAAAGCCGCTACTAACTCCCGCGTGGCAGAATTATCAACCAGCGTAGCCGTCTCTGTCCGTCCGTCAATCGTAATGTATATTTTCTGTGCCATCATCATCGTATTTGCGAGCAGCATCGCTGCCCAAAACATCATCAACCGTTTCATATCGTCTTATATTTACGAGTGCAAAGGTAGCATACGGATGATACGCCGTATGCGATTTTATTTATATTTATTGGACTAAAAATACTCTCTTACGGCAAATTCGAACTGGTCGATGAAAATCTGCTTGAAGGCATAGAGATTGTTCTGCTCGTAGAAAATGAGCATCGCCTTCTTGTAGTCAATAGAATCGACCGTCCGGAAGCTTAACGGGCAATAGCCGTTGGCTATCAGTATGGCATTGCTCGTAATGCGGGCTGTGCGCTTATTGCCGTCAGAGAATGCCTGAATATACGACAGGAGGACTAACGTCAAAAGGGCTTTTTCAAAGACATTCTCCTTGCTGTTTATCAAGTCACACGAGTCGTGCATAGCCTCACGAATCTGGAATTCATTATCCAAAGGATGGTAGTTGGTGCCTGTGATACCCACACGACGATGACGGATGCCACGGTCTACGGAGAGTTCCTTGGTGAGCAACTGGTGAATATCCTCAATATGACTGACGGTCAATGTCTGCAGATAGTCTGGATTATCAAGAATGAAGCGTAACGCATCCTTGTGATTGAGCAGCATAACGGCTTCTTCTTTGGTCTTACCGTCGGCAGTCTTACTCTCACGAAGCAGACGCTCGGTCTCTAACAGCGAATAGGTGTTACCTTCTATCTGCGACGATTTCCAACTGAGGTCGATGCCCAAGCGTTCCATCTCCTTGCGATATTCGTTTGGGGACATCTCACCTACGTGCTGACGGAACTCTGCCTGCAACTCCTGCAGATGTGTAGTCTCTTCGTCAGTAAAAAGTCTGACGGCAGGGAGCTGTTCACGAATCAACTCAAAGTTAAAAGAAGTCTGCACTTGCCTTTGGTCCACATCAAACGCAAGATAAGTGTCCAGATTGAGCAGCATCAACAGATGTGCCTGATCAGACAGACGATAGCGTGTGGCACGAGCTTTGCCTTCAACGACTATATCGCCATTCTGAACACCCGTAGCAATGAGGCGCTTCAATGTGGCATCGCTGCCATTGAAGGCTGTGCCCTTTGCTATTTCTTCGCGTGATGACAGCGGATGATAATGCAGAAATTGTAATATGTCTCTTGATATCTCCATCAGCAAAAACTCTAAATCAGTGCAAATTTAGTGATTAATTTCTGATTATCGGCTCATCGTGAGCTTAAAAATGCATAAATCGGATAGATTTTGAGCCGATTTGCATATAGAGGCATTACTTTCTCCGCTGTTCCTCAAGGCGCTCGGCTCTGCCCGCTTTCTTGCGCTCCTTTTTATAATATTGTTCTTTGTCTCTTGAATATCTTGTCCATCGTCTCTATGCTGAGCGGTGAGAGGTCTTGCAATTTGAGCGACTTCACCATATGGAGTGTGCCCTGCTTGTATTTCTGGAAGCGGGTGGTCTGGATGTGGTGCTGATAGGCATCCTGCGAGGCATAGATTTCGAGGATGCGAATCTGGGTACTATCCTCCTTCAGCTGCGAGGGGAACAGACAAAGTACGCCGGGCTCCGACTTCAGACTCTCTTGCTGAATCTCCTTTGCGGCAGCCAAGTATTCCGTGAGGTACTGAGGGTAGACTTCAATTTCGGCAAGACGGACGAGCATCGTCTGTGCCATTGTGTTCATCACCACCATACTTAATATAAATGTAACTATTCTTCTCATAACTGCGTGCAAAGTTACAAAAAAATCCACAAACCGCACTTACGCGATTTCTTCCTTAGGCAAGCGCGTAGCGATTTACGGATTTATCTATCCGCTTTACGGAATCTTATTCCATTGCGTCCTTTCGCAGATTAATCAGCACGTAGCCACCCACCACTTGCAGCAGCAGTCCCGGCCAGCCAATGGTGAAGTCGGCAATAGTGGCGGTCAGGCCGCCCGTCAGCAGCCACTCTCCTGCCCCACCGATTAACTCGGCGGCCAGCACCACGCCGGCCAGCAGTACCATCGTAGCGCGCCCGGTGCGCCGTGCCACCAGTCCGGCCACGACGGCCAGCACAGACAGCTTCAGTGCCATCAGCCCCATCACGCCTGCGGCAGGCATCCCGAAAGCCAAGTGATTGGCCACGGGCGAGGCTACGGCCGCCAGCAGTCCCGTAAGCCAGCCGAAACGGTAGGCAGCCACGAGGATGACCAGCGACAGGGGTGCAAAGATGATGCCGCCCTGCGGAATGAGATGGAACAGCTGGGGCACCAGCATATTACAGCCTACAAACAAGACTGCCCACGCATAGGTGCGCACGTCAGAATAACCCAGAGTCGTCAGTTTCGTGTCAGTTGTCATTGTCTTTATCCTTTTTTTCGTCCAACGTCTATAAACTCTCGCGCAGAATGCTGATTACCTCATCGCGGGTCAGCGTCTTATAGCCGCCCGTCAGCAGGAAGGTGCCGTCGGCAATGCGAGGCAGCAGTGCCTCCGTGGCCCCGAGGTCAGTGATATTCATCACCACGCCTATCTCGCGCATCCAGTTCTCCAATGCCTGCAAGCCCTCGTCGGCCAGCTGACGCTCACTCTTGCCCTCGGCAGGAATGCCCCATACAGCCGTGGCGAAACGGGCAAACTTATGCAGGCCGCCCTCCATCACGTGGCGATAGTAAGGTATCGATACGGCGGCCAGCGTCATTCCGTGGGTAGCGTCGGTCAGCGCGCCGATGGCCTGCCCAATCATATGCACTTCCCAATCGGTGGTCTTCCCTTTGTCCAGCAGCGTATTCAGTGCCCACGTGGCCGTCCACATTATGTTCGAACGGGCCTCGTAGTCCTGCGGATTCTTCACGGCTACGCGACTGCTGTTCACCAGCGAGCGCATCAGTCCCTCGGCCAGATAGTCGGTGGTGTTGTCGTCGCTGTCAGAGAAATACTGCTCCATTATGTGCGACATAATATCGAAGAAGCCTGCCACCATCTGATACTGCGGCACGGTGAACGTAAACTTGGGATTGAGGATGGTAAACTTGGGGAATGCCTCGGGACCGAACACCTTACCGATTTTCAGTCCTTCCGCGTGGTTCGATATCACGCTACCGCCATTCATCTCCGACCCCGTGCCCACCATCGTGAGCACCGAGCCCACGGGTACGATGCGGCACGTGGGGTCCTCCATTCTCAGATAGTATTTCTGCCACGGGTCTTCGTCGCACCACGCCGACACGCTCACGCCCTTAGCATAGTCGATGGTTGAGCCGCCGCCCACAGCCAGTATCAGGTCTACGTTGTTCTCGCGAGCCAGCCGTGCCCCCTCGTTCAGTTTTTCCACCGTCGGATTGGGCATCACGCCAGCATCCTCGACGATGGTCTTGCCGGCCTCGCGCAGGATAGTCGTCACAGCGTCATAGATGCCGTTGCGCTTAATCGAGCCACCGCCATAGGAGAGCATCACCGTAGGGCCATAGTTCTTGAGTTCGTCACGGAGGAACTTCAGCGAGTCGTCGCCGAAATAGAGTTTCGTTGGGTTGTAGTAAGTAAAGTTGCCTTGCATCGTTGTATTTGTTTTTTAGGATTCTTGTATTCGTGACCGCAAAGATAGGCATTTCTGCCGACATAACCAATTCTCTTGCTCACATTTTTGCTTCGGCTGAGCTATAATATAAATAAGGTGGAGATTGGGCTGTCGTACCGATTTCAATCGCTATGTGACCGCTCGTAGCAAGGAAACTTGCAAGGACAACTGGAATGGCATACTTTTTGCCTGTCTCTTGACAGCAATATCACCTATAAGAATATGACCAAAGGCAGACATTGACAAATGGAGAAACGGACTTTTGCAGTATTGGGAATGATGTGCGCCGGCTGTGCAGCCAATGTGGAGCGGCGACTGGCAAGCATCGAGGGGGTAAGTGAGGTGGCGGTGAACCTGCCGGCACGGACGGCACTGGTGAGCTACGACGCAGAGCGGGTAACACCCCTGCAGATGAAAGAAGCACTGGCACAGACGGGCTACGAACTGGTGGTAGAACAAGACCGCAACGTGGAGGCCATTGAGCAGCGCGCCTATCAGCAGCTGCGGCGGCGCGTGGCTGTCTCGTGGCTGCTGGCCGTGCTGTGTATGTGTATCTCAATGGGCTGGCTCAGCGTCGGCTCGCGCGACACGACGAACCAAACACTGCTGCTCATCGCACTGGCCAACTTCATCTGGTGCGGCCGCAGTTTCTTTGTCACTGCCCTGCGCCAACTGCGCCACGCGTCGGCCAATATGGACACGCTGGTGGCACTGTCTACGGGCATCGCTTTCCTCTTCAGCACGTTCAACACGTTCTGGGGCGAGCAGGTATGGGGGCAGTGCGGCATTGCGTGGCACACCTACTACGATGCTTCTGTGATGATTATCACGTTCGTCCTCACCGGCAGGCTGCTCGAGGAGCGCGCCAAGCAAGGCACAGCCAGTGCCATCCGCTCGCTGGTGGGCCTGCAGCCGAAGACGGCTCGTGTCGTCGCTGACGACGGCCAAACCATAGAAATGCCCATTGCTGCCGTAGGCGTAGGCGACGTCATAGAAGTGCATTCCGGCGAGAAGATTCCGGTAGATGGACAGGTGGAAGAGTGGAGAGAGAATCGTTCAGAGCACTTGAGCCATTCGACCACCCCCTTTCCCTCCGTCGACGAATCGATGATGACGGGCGAGGCCATACCGGTGGAGAAGCGACCGGGCGACCGTGTGCTGGCCGGCACCATTGTAAGCAGCGGCACACTGCGCTTCCGCGCCCAGCAGATAGGTCAGCAGACTGTGCTGGCCAATATGATCAGGATGGTACAGGAGGCACAAGGCTCTAAAGCACCCGTGCAGCGCATCGTAGACCGCATAGCCCTCATCTTCGTGCCTGCCGTGGCAGCAACGGCCGCCGTCACCTTTTTGCTATGGTGGCTCATCGGTGGCAACGAAGCGTTGCCGCAGGCGATACTGTCGGCCGTCAGCGTGCTGGTCATCGCCTGCCCCTGTGCGATGGGGCTGGCCACCCCTACTGCCTTGATGGTGGGCATCGGAAAGGCAGCCCAACTGGGTATTCTGGTCAAGGACGCCGCGGCACTGGAGCTGCTGCGCCGCGTTGATGCTATCGTGGTAGACAAGACGGGCACGGTGACGATGGTAACTGCGGGGGACTCCGAATCCCTCAAGCCCTACGCCCGTGAGGCGATGGAACAGCTGCAGACACAGGGCATTGAGGTGTATATGATGAGTGGCGACCGCGAAGAGCGCGTCAAGCGCTGGGCCGAGGCGGCCGGCATCCGTCACTATCGGAGCGAGGTGATGCCACAGGATAAAGAAAACCTCGTCCGACAATTGCAGGACGAGGGACATCAGGTAGCGATGGTGGGCGACGGCATCAACGACTCGCAGGCACTGGCCGCGGCCGACGTGAGCATCGCAATGGGACGCGGCACAGACGTGGCAATGGACGTGGCACAAGTGACGCTGATGAGCGACGATCTGCGCCGCATTCCCGAGGCCATTGCGCTGTCGAAGCGCACGGTGGGAATGATTCGCCAGAACCTGTTCTGGGCCTTTATCTACAATATTATCTGTATTCCGCTGGCTGCCGGCGCACTGAAAGGGCTGACTGACTTCCAGATTACACCGATGTGGGCATCGGCACTGATGGCGATGTCGAGCATCAGCGTAGTGCTCAACAGCCTGCGACTTAAGTTCACCTGACGTAGAAACGGGGCATCCGCTGCTCGTAGACACTCATCTGGATGCTGAACGAGGGCGAGAAGTTATAGCGCACGGCGGCTCCTATCCTGTCGCCCAGCTCGCTGATGTCGTAGAGAGCCAGCGGCATCTTGGGTGTCATTATCGACTTCTCGCCAAAGATATATCCTTCCCAATGCTCATTGAACCGATAGCCCAGTACGGCCGACAGACCGGCATTGCTGAAGGAACGCCCGCCCCAGTCTAAGTGCGAGTAATAGCCGCCGACAGCCAGTGACAGGCGCGATGACAGCGGCAGGGCATACATCAGCGAAACAGACTGGCTGAAGCCCGACCCGCCGTGCTTTCCCAACCCAAAGATGGCTGCGGCCGAGAGTGAGCCGTTGAGACCGGGATGCAGGCTCCACGTGCCCCACCCTGTGTAGAGATTGCCCTGCGCATAACGCGTCAGCGTTCCGTCATAACCCAATTGCGGCAGCACTAAGCTGTCAGCCTGCAAGACGGGAATGGTACTGCGGAGGCTTCCCGTAGTGGCTGCTGCCGACAAGCCCATCGGCTGGCCTACCACCGGCGATGCAACATCGGCAGTCAGCGATTCTGTCTGCACTTCCTGCGCCGCAGCACCGGCCCAGCAAGCCATCAATGTCCATATCAGCACTATTCGTCTCATCAACGCTCAACTGTCATCACTTAACAAAGAATACTATTCATCCATCAGGAACAGCGGATCCTCAGGCATCACCAGCGTAGGCTGCTGTTCATACTGCGTCAGGATGGAGGCCGGCACATACTTGCGATCCACCACCAGACGGAACATATACTCGCGCAGCCAGCGGTCGCTCATAATGATATAGCCGTTATGCCCCCACGAAGCCCCCCACGAGTTCTCCACTTTCCATTTTGTCGGCCGTCCCTCGCTGTCGAGGTCGACGGCCGTCAGCGTCATTGCGTGGGTGGAGCCGCTGTCGAAGGTCATAATGCGCTGCGCTTTATCCATTCCGAAGGTCGTGCCAAACAACGCACCATAGCCGTAGTTCTCCGTGTCGGCATAGCCACGTTTGCGGTCGAGCATCTTGCCCACATCGTAGGACGAATACATCTTGTGGCCGTCTTTCAGCGACGCAATGGCCATCTGCTCAATGTCCTCCATCGGCAGGTTGATGTATTTCCAGTTGTGGCCGTCGTAGGTGTGGCGGTCGTACTCCACCTCGTAAGTCTTGTAGTACGGGCGGCGCGGGTCGTTCATTGCCATAATGAAAGTGCCATTAAGCGGACCGCCCACCACTTCCTCATAGAACGACGTCGGGGTGTACTGCCGGGGCTGTCCTATCTGCTTGCCGTTCTTATCGCGAAACGCATAGGTGAACTGCGTCGGCGGCTCGCCCAGCGTGAGCTGCAACATACCATAGACCATACCCAGCATCTCCGTCTTGCGCCGGTCGATGGCTGCGGTTTTCTTGCCGTCGGCCACCATCTGGCGCAGTTCCAGTCCGAACTCGCGCAGCTTCGAGGCCAGCAACCGCGACATCCGCGACGTGTTGTCGGCCGAATAGGTCTCTGGCATCACGGCCTTTGGCACCAGTCCATACTTCTCGGCCAAGTCGGCCACGCCGCAGAAAGTACCTCCGTCGCCAATCGGACTCTTAAAGAAGAAGCGCACGCGCTCGTCGTCAATGGGCTTGCGTCCCGTATCGATGATTCCCTGCAGGAAGAGGTTGGCTTTCTCCAGCTGGTCCCAGAAGAAGAGATAGTCCTGCGAGAACTCCACGGTGAGCGAATCGGTGCGCTGGGCAAAGTTGGCGCGCAGCACATTGAGCCCACTGAACATCCAGCAACGGCCCGACGACTGTTGGTCGGTGATAGACTGCTTCTTGGTCTCCACGCTGAAGTAGGTATCCAGCTCGCCCGCGTTCTGATGGTTGCGTGCCAGATTGTCTATCGAGTTGGCAGCAATCGCATTCTGCAGGGCGCGTGCCTGCGGCGATGCAGTGTTCTGTTGTCTGATTTGCTGCAGCATCTGCGGCGAGATGCCGCCTGCGGTCTGTGCATTGGCCAGCGTGGCTATTGCCACGGCAAAGGCTGCGAGAAATGTCCGTTTCATCTTACAAGTCTAATATAATAATATGTGTGAGTGCGAAAGTCGAGTGCAATACAAAAGAACTCGTTCTTTTTTTTGCAGAGACGGAGTCGCTTCGCTAACTCGTTGGCAAAGTTACGAATAAAATCTGAGCCCTGCACATCCTTAGCGACAAATAATGGCTTAAATAGAATGAATTTAAGCTAAATTTCAGTGAATTTAAATTTAATATGCAGAAAATATGCGATTGTTCCATCCTTTTTCACTATATTTGCAACTGAGATAACTTTAAACTCTAAACAGAACTATGGCAAAAGCAATTTCCAACTTCCACGAGTTGATAGCCAGCCTGTCTACCCGCAACGAGCGTAAGCGTGTGGCCGTGGTATGGCCCGAGGACGAGTCGACCCAATACTCCGTAGGACTGGCACTGGACTACGGGCTGATAGACGTCATCTGCGTGGGATGCGAGCGGCAGGTGCGCAGCAATGAGCATTTGGCTCCCTATGCCGAGCACTTCAGTTTTGTCGATGCTGCCGACCGCGACGAGGCGGCACGGCTGTCGGTACAGCTGGTGCGCGAGGGGAAGGCCGACATCCTGATGAAAGGACTCATCAACACCGACAACCTGCTCCGCGCCGTGCTCGACCGCCAGACCGGCATCCTGCCCGAGGGGCGCGTGCTCACCCACGTCACGGCAGCCACCATTCCCAGCTATCCCAAGATGCTCTTCTTCACCGACTCGGCCGTCATCCCCTATCCCACCAATGCGCAGCGCCGCCAGCAAGTGATGTATGTGGCCGATGTGTGCCGCTCGTTCGGCATTGCCGAGCCGCGCATCTCGCTTATCCACTGCACGGAGAAGGTGAGCCAGAAACACTTCCCCTTCACCGTGCACTACCGCGAACTGGCCGAAGCGGCACAGCGCGGCGAATTCGGTCCCTGCATCGTGGACGGGCCGCTGGACCTGAAGACATCGGTCAGCATCGAGAGTATGCGCACCAAAGGCATCCAGTCGCCCATCAACGGCGAGGCCGACGCACTGGTATTCCCCGACATTGAGGCAGCCAACGTGTTCTACAAGACCATCACGCTCTTCTGCGACGTGGAGACGGCCGGAATGCTGCAGGGGGCAATGGCACCCGTGGTGCTGCCCTCACGCAGCGACAGCAAGCTCTGTAAGTTCTACTCGCTGGCACTGGCCATTATCAGCTGCTGAATACCAAACTTAAAAGTGCTAAATTAAAAAACAGAAGAGATATGCTTATCCTCGCCATTAACCCCGGTTCCACCAGTACGAAGGTGGCCGTCTATGATGATGCCAAGCCACTGCTGCTACGCACCATACGCCACTCGGCCGAAGAGCTGAGCGGATTCAGCGAAGTGACCGACCAGTTTGAGTTCCGCAAGCAGATAGTCATCAACGAACTGCGGCAGATGGACATTCCCTTTGAGTTCGATGCCGTCATCGGACGCGGCGGACTGGCCAAGCCCGTCAGTGGCGGCGTGTACGAAATCAACCAGCAGATGCTCGACGACACGAAGGCAGCCATCCACAAGCACGCCTGCGACCTCGGATGCCTCATTGCCTACGAGATAGCCCGCGACATACCGGGATGCCGCTCGTTCATCGCCGACCCGGGCGTGGTGGACGAGCTGAACGACTATGCCCGCATCAGCGGCTCGCCACTGATGCCGCGCATCTGCATCTGGCACGCCCTCAACCAGCGCGCCATCGCCCAGCGCTTTGCCAACGAGATAGGCAAACGCTACGAGGACCTGAACCTCATCGTCTGCCATCTGGGGGGAGGCATCTCTATCGCAGCCCACGCCCACGGGCGCGCCGTGGATGCCAACAACGCACTCGACGGCGAGGGGCCTTTCTCGCCCGAACGGGCCGGGTCGCTGCCGGCTGCCGACCTCATACGCCTCTGCTTCAGCGGACGGTTCACGGAGGAGCAGTTGCTCAAGCGCATTGCCGGACAGGCCGGGCTGACCGCCCATCTGGGCACCAACGATATGCGCGAGATTGAGCGGCGCATCAGCGACGGCGACGAGCACGCCCGCCTCATCGTTGACGCGATGATCTATCACACGGCCAAGCACATTGCCGCCGAGAGTGCCGTGCTCTGCGGATAGGTGAACGCCATCCTGCTCACGGGCGGTATGGCGCGCTCGGAGTAAGTCATCAGCCGGCTGCGCCGCCGCATCGACTTCCTCGCGCCGGTCTACTGCTATCCCGGCGAAGACGAGATGGGCGCGCTGGCACTCAATGCGCTGGCCGTGCTGCAGGGGCGGCAGCAGGCAAAGGAGTACGTGTAAGCCCTCGATTCGCAACGACATCCGGCCTATTCTCAGGCGAATTCATCCTGTTCGCTTGAGAATTGCCGGCCACGATGGCCTCGTTTCGCTTTTCTTTTTGTATCTTTGCACGCATTAAAACAATAAAAGAGCAACGATGCCCAAGGAACAGGGAGCCCTGCGCGAGCGGCAACACACCGACTTACGTGAACCGCGACGCTACAAAGTGCTGATTCACAACGACGACTTCACAACGATGGAATTTGTGGTGAAGATTCTGGTGGAAGTGTTTTTCAAGTCGGAGTACGAGGCCGAGCAACTGATGCTCAACGTACACCACGCTGACAAGGCCGTCGTGGGCATATATAGCTACGACATCGCCGTGTCAAAAGTGAATAAGGCCACCAAGATGGCCCGCGCCGAAGGATTCCCCCTGCTGCTCACCTGCGAACCGGAATAAACGAGAGACTATGCCTACCATTCAACAATCACAACGTGCCACAAGACTGCTGAACAAAGCCCTGCACTGCTGCATTGCATACCGTCACGAGTTCGTCAGCCCCGAGCATATGCTGTGGGCATTGCTGGACGATGAGCGATTCTGCACACTGCTCAGTGAGTTTGGCGACGAGGAGCACGTCAGAGACCGACTGCTGTTGCTGCTCGAAGAGACGGAGAGCATACCCGCCGACATCGGCGAGTACCAGCCCGAGCTGTCAACCAAGATGCAGGAACTGCTCCAGCGAGCCTACCGGCAAGTGGAGTCCAGCAGTGCCGAAGCTATTGACATACCGCATCTGGTCAACGCACTGCTGGAGCTGGACGACTGCTGGGCGGCTTACTTCCTGCGCGATGCCATCGGAGAGGATGTGGGTTCCTTCTTGAACGCCTTGCTGGTAATGACGGCCTTTGAGGGAGAGGTTGCCTTCGGAACCACCCCCAAGAACAACAAAGGGGATGGCGACGAGACCGACGCCTCGGCCCAAAAGGAACCGTGGCGACTGCTGGTGACTTGCCTCAACGACACCTACCGCCAGCATAACCGCCTCATAGGACGCGAGGCGGAGCTGGAGCGCACGATGCAGGTGCTCTGCCGAAAGGACAAGAACAACCCGCTGCACGTGGGCGAGCCGGGTGTGGGAAAGACGGCACTGGTATACGGACTGGCCCAGCGTATCGAAGAGGGAATGGTGCCCCAGAAGCTGGCTGGCTGCCGCATCTACCAGCTCGAACTGGGCACGCTGCTGGCGGGTACGCAGTATCGGGGCGACTTTGAGAACCGCATCAAGATGATAATGGACGGAGCGGCGGCCGAGGGCAATGCCATCGTCTACATCGACGAGATTCACAACATCGTGGGAGCGGGCTCCGTGGGCGAGAGTTCAATGGATGCCTCGAATATGCTGAAGCCCTATCTGGAGGCGGGCAACATACGCTTCATCGGTTCTACTACATACGAGGAATACAACAAACACTTTGCCCGCTCGCGCGGACTGGTACGCCGCTTCCAACAGATTGACATCCCCGAGCCGTCGGTCGACGAAGCCATTGAGATACTGAAAGGGCTGCGGACGCCCTACGAGACGTTTCACGGTATCACGGTGGACGACGACATCATCGACTATATCGTGCGCACCAGTGCCAAGCATATAGCCGACCGCTTCCTGCCCGACAAGGCCATCGACCTGCTCGACGAAGCCGGTGCCGCACTGGCAATGCATCCGTCAGAGGCGACGAAGCCACGCATCACGAAGGAGCTGGTGTCAGAACTGCTGGCCAAGACGTGCAAAGTCAACGCACTGGCCATCAAAGAGGACGACGACAACGCCGCACTGCAGACACTCGAACCGCGCCTGCTGAAACAGATATACGGGCAGGACGAGGCCGTACGACAGGTGGTAGAGGCCGTGCAGATGGCCAAAGCGGGGCTGCTGGACGAGCAGAAGCCCATAGCATCGCTGCTCTTCGTAGGCCCTACGGGAGTGGGAAAGACTGAGGTGGCCCGCGTGCTGGCAAAGGAGATGGGTATCGAACTGGTGCGCTTCGATATGAGCGAATACACCGAGAAGCACACCGTGGCCAAGCTCATCGGCTCGCCAGCAGGCTATGTGGGCTACGAGGACGGCGGACTGCTTACCGATGCCATCCGCAAGACGCCCAACTGCGTGCTGCTGCTCGACGAGATAGAGAAAGCCCACAGCGACATCTACAATATCCTGCTGCAAGTGATGGACTACGCCCGACTGACTGACAATAAGGGACGGAAAGCCGACTTCCGCAACGTGATACTCATTATGACCTCGAATGCCGGAGCACAGTATGCCTCGCAGGCCAGCATCGGATTCGAACAGAAGACCACGGCGGGCGAGGCGATGCTGCGGCAGGTGAAGCGCACCTTCAAGCCCGAATTCATCAACCGCCTGTCGGGCACCGTCGTGTTCCACGATATGGACCAGCAGATGGCCGGCCGAATTCTGGACAAGAAGCTGGGCGAGCTGCAGCAGAAGCTGACTGCCAAGCACATCACGATGACGCTGACCGACGAGGCGCGCGCACTGCTGCTCAGCGAAGGATTTACCCGCGACTACGGAGCACGCGAGATGGATCGCGCCATCAACCGGCTGCTGCGCCCCCTGCTGATGCGCGACATCCTGTTCGGCAGCCTGCGACAGGGAGGCAACGTGACCGTAGAAGCGGTGGGAAAGGAACTCAAACTGAGGCACGATGGTATTTCAGATTGACCAAGAGCTGAGCTTTCCCGACCCACATCTGGGCGACCCGGACGGCTGTCTGGCCGTAGGCGGCGACCTGAGCGTAGACCGTCTGCTGCTGGCCTACTCGAACGGCATCTTCCCGTGGTACTCGTTCCGCCACAACCACCAGCCTGTGTGGTACTGCCCGCTGCAACGCTTCGTCATCTTTCCCGACGAGATCCACGTATCCCACTCTATGCGCACGCTCCTCAATAAGTCCACCTATCAGCTGACCGTCAACCACGACTTCGAAGGGGTTATCCGCCAGTGCGGCAAACTGCGCATCGAGGAAGAGGGGGCGTGGCTGGGCGAGGCAATGACGCAGGCCTACACCGAGCTGCACCGGCAGGGATTTGCCGCCAGCGTTGAGGTATGGTCGGCGGCTGACGACAGGCTCGTGGGCGGACTGTACGGCGTAAACATCGGGCGCAGCTTCTTCGGCGAGAGTATGTTCTCCCTCGTGCCCAGTGCCAGCAAACTGGCACTCATCCATCTTGCCCGCATCCTCGCTGCCAACGGCGGCAGCCTCATTGACTGCCAGTTTGAGACGCCCCATCTCCGCTCAATGGGCGGCCGCTACATCTCCTACGAGGAGTATATGCGCATCATCTCTGCCTCTTAATCCACATCTTGAAGAACCTACACAACGCAATGGCGCCGGCTCCGCAGTGAGTAACTGCAGAACCGGCGCCATTGCATTGGTCGCCATCGGCCTTACTTCTTCGACGAAATCTTGATGGTCTTAGAAGAAGTGGTAGACTTCTTGGCCGTTGTAGAAGAGCCGGCGGCGGGCTGATAGTAGCCTTTGGCCTCGCTCATCCACCCCTGAATCTGCTGGATGCGCTTGGCGTCGGTGGGGTGGTCGCTGAAGATGGACGACGAACCGCCACCCGTGGCCGACGACATACGCTGCCAGAAGGCTACAGCCACCTCGGGGTCGTAGCCGGCCATCGCGGCGAAGATGAGTCCCATATGGTCGGCCTCGCTCTCCTGCGAGCGCGAGAAGCCCGACGACCACGCCTGTGCTCCCAGTCCGAGCACGGTCTGGCCCAGCTGTGTCAGGTCGCTGCTCACACCTGCTCCCTGTGCCAGCACGCCGATGACGTTGAGACCAGTCTGCTGGCGGTAGGCATTGCTCAGCCGCTCAGCCGAGTGCTTGGCCACGGCGTGGGCTATCTCGTGGCCCAGCACGATGGCCAGCGATGCCTCGTCCTGCGTGACGGGCAGCAGACCTTCGTAGACCACAATCTTGCCACCGGGCATACAGAAGGCGTTGACCTGCTGATCCTGCACGAGGTTAAACTCCCACTGGTAATGGCTCAGCTCGCTGCCGAGGCCGTTGTTGGTGAGATAGGTCTCTACGGCGGCGGCCAGCTTCTGCCCCACCCGCTTGACCATTGTCGTATTGGTCGTGTTGGTCGAAGCCTTAGCCGACTGCATATACTCCTGATACTGCTGGTTGCTCAGGCTGAGCACCTGCTCGTCGCTGACCAGCAGACGCTGCTTGCGTCCGGTGATGGGCACGGTGGACGACGTGCCGCAACTGACGAGAATGGCTGACACGACGGTCAGCAGAATCCATCTGATTTTCTTCATTGTTCTGTTTGTTTGCTTGATTGATGGTACAAAGGAACGGAAAAAAAACGAGATATACAAATTTTCGGGGAAGTTCTTTTTAAAAGGAGTTAAGGGCATTAGTGAAATCGAAAAGAGGCTGTTCGGTTTTGTTCCTGCGGCAAAAACAGTTTGTTCCTGTGGCAGAAACAGTTTGTTTTTGTCACAGAAACGACTTGTTTTCGCCACGCAAACAAAACTGGAACGGCTGCGGCCGCGAGCTCAGCCACCGGGAATCAATGGCTGATGCGGGAGGGACCGAAGACAAAGAAGGGAGCTACAGACCCGTTGTCCTTAGCTCCCTTAACGACTTTAACTCCTAAATGAATTAATAGTTCAGCCCGCGGTTGTTGAGCGTTACGTTGAGCAACATCACGTACTTGCGGTACTGCTCGGCATTGAGCACGTAGTGCATATAGGCGAGGTCCTTTGTCACAGCCTTCTTCACCATCAGCTGGCGGTCATCGCGAGAGGCCTGTGCAGCCAGCTTCAGTTCGCCGCTGAAAGTACGATGAATGTCGGCTACGCTCTCCAGCTGGTCGGATGTCAGTCCGAGTGCGCTGCCCAGCTTGTTGACATTGATGTTCATCTCGTAGGCCTCAGCATTGTTTGTCACGTTGTTCTTCTCGTCATCTGCGAATGCTACGGTCATCGTGAGCATTGCCATTACCATTAAAAACAATCTTTTCATTTTTGTTACCCTTTCTTTCTTTAATTATAATAATGTTATCCTGTGTGCGTCGGACGCTTCTTTTCGTCCTAAACACGATGCAAAGATACGCCGTTTTTCCGGTTCGGCAATGGATTTTGAGCGACTGTTTGCGCACACACCGTCTTTTATTGACCTGCGTCAAATAATCACGAAGTTACAACTTTTTTAGCAAATCTGAATTAAACGGGCCGCCTTTTCCCTACAATCTGTAAGCACTCAGCGACTTGCATTTCGCAGCTGACGACTGCCGCGCACAGGGAAATGCCCGAATTGTTTTGGCTGTTCGGGCGGTTTTTTGTAACTTTGCAGCCAATACATCATCAACAAAATTATGGAAGAGCAAAAGCAAAACAAATTTATCTCAGTGACCTACCGCCTGTACACAAAGGGTGAGATGGGGCGCGAACTCATTGAAGAGGCTCCCGTGGCACAACCGTTCCAGTTTATCAGCGGATTCGGATTCACGCTCGACGCTTTCGAGCAGCGAATCATTGAGCTGCCACAGGGCTCCGACTTCGACTTTGAACTGACCAAAGACGAGGCCTACGGCGACTTTGACGAGGCACACGTCATAGACCTCGACCGCGAGATATTCACTATCAACGGACACTTTGACCACGAGCACATCTATAAAGATGCCGTGGTGCCCCTGCAAAACGAGGACGGCAACCGCTTCTACGGACGCGTGGTGGAAGTCGGCGACGACAAAGTGAAGATGGACCTGAACCATCCGCTGGCTGGCAAGACCATCAACTTCAAAGGCCGCGTGCTGGAAAATCGCGAGGCGACGACGGAGGAGATTCAGCGCATCACCACCCAGCTGAGCGAGGACGGATGCGGATGCGACGAATGCGAAGGGCACCAGCACGAAGGACACTGCGGCTGCGGGCACTGCCACTAAGCGCAAGAGGCTGAGCCCGAATATGGGTCCAGACAGAATGGAGCCGGGCTGCAACCGGAGCCACCACAGCCCAAATGGAGCGAATGGAAATACAGAATAAAGAGTTGGGACTATGAGCAATACTTTCGGCAAGATATTCACGCTGACGACGTTCGGCGAGAGTCACGGCGAGGCCGTGGGAGGTATCGTCGACGGGATGCCGGCCGGCATCGCCGTAGACATCGACTTCATCCAGAGCGAGCTGAACCGCCGCCGCCCGGGACAGAGCAAGATTACCACCAGCCGCAACGAGGCTGACCAAGTGGAGCTGCTGAGCGGCGTCTTCGAGGGCGTCAGCACGGGCAGCCCCATCGGATTCATCGTGCGCAACACCAATCAGCACTCTGCCGACTACGAGAATATGCGCACGGTGTTCCGACCGTCGCACGCTGACTATACCTATTTCAGCAAGTACGGCATTCGCGACCATCGCGGCGGAGGGCGCTCGTCGGCGCGCATCACCATCAGCCGCGTGGTGGCGGGTGCACTGGCCAAGCTGGCACTGCGCCAACTGGGCATCACGGTCAACGCCTACACCTCGCAGGTGGGCCCAATCGCGCTGGAGCGCGACTACCGCCTGTACGACCTCGCGCGCACTGAGACCAACGCCGTGCGCTGTCCCGACCCGCAGAAAGCGGCCGAGATGGAGCAACTCATCAAGACCGTGAAGGCTGAGGGCGACACAATCGGCGGCACCATCACCTGCGTCGTGGCAGGCTGTCCGGCAGGACTGGGCGAGCCCGAATTCGGCAAGCTGCACGCACAGCTGGGAGCCGCAATGCTGAGCATCAACGCCGTGAAGGGATTTGAATATGGCGAGGGGTTCGGCGGACTGACGGCCCGCGGCTCTGAGCAGAACGATCTCTTCGACCCTGAAGCAGGACAGGACCGGGTAAGCACGAAGACCAACCACAGCGGAGGCATTCAGGGAGGCATCTCCAACGGAGAAGACATCTACTTCCGCGTAGCGTTCAAGCCCGTGGCTACACTGCTGCGCGAACAGCCGACCATTGACCAGCAGGGCAATGCCACCTCGCTGACGGCTCGCGGCCGCCACGACCCCTGCGTGTTGCCTCGCGCTGTACCGATTGTCGAAGCAATGGCAGCAATCGTCATTCTCGACGCCTATCTGCAGAATAAGGCCGTTAAATTGTGATTTTCGCATTTAAATACAAAAAAAATCCGCAAAAGTCATTGCGGATTTAAAAATAATGCTTATCTTTGCACTGCTATTCGGGGTTTGTGAAAATCCTAATAAGCTTTAGTTAAGTCTAGTTTAGTTTTTGTGTTGGTTGAGGGCGAACGATTGTTCGCCCTCAAATTTTTATGCCTGCAGCGCACCGATAATCTCTTGCACCGAGCTACAGCCGTGACTGCTGAGCCACGCATCAATGCCGTCGCGCACCTTAATGGTCACGGCTGGGTCGACGAAATTGGCCGTACCAATCTCTATCGCCGTAGCGCCGGCCATCAGGAACTCAATGGCATCGGTGGCCGTAGAGATGCCTCCAAGCCCTACAACGGGAATCTGCACTGCCTTAGCCACCTGCCACACCATTCGTAAGGCCACCGGTTTCACGGCTGGACCGCTCAGTCCGCCGGTGGAGATGCTCAGCACGGGGCGGCGACGCTCAATATCGACGGCCATTCCCATCAGGGTGTTGATGAGCGAAACGGCATCAGCTCCTGCCGACTCGCAGGCACGTGCAATCTCAGCAATATCCGTCACATTGGGCGACAGCTTCACAATGAGCGTCTTGTGATAACGCGCACGCACAGCCTTCACCACGCTCTCGGCCCCGGCACAAGTCACGCCGAAGGCCATTCCGCCATCCTTCACGTTGGGACACGAGATATTGAGCTCGATGGCGGGAACGTGCTCCAGCGCGTCGATGCGGGCGGCACACTCGGCATAGTCATCGGGCGAGGAACCGCTGACATTGACAATGACGTTGGTGTCGATGTCTTTCAGCTGCGGATAGATGTGCTGGCAGAAATAGTCGACACCCTTATTCTGCAGCCCCACACAGTTGAGCATTCCCATCGGCGTCTCGGCCATACGGGGATAGTCGTTGCCCTCGCGGGGCTTCAGCGTAGTACCTTTCACAATGAAACCACCCAGCCCGTCGAGCGGAATGAAGTCGGCAAACTCCAGTCCGTAGCCAAACGTGCCCGAAGCCGTCATCACGGGATTCTTCAGCGACAGCGCGCCGATATTCACTCTTAAATCTGCCATAACAATCGTTTTACGTTAAACACGGGGCCTTCCTTACATACACAGAGGTTGCCCTCCGTCGTTTTCTCCACACAGCACAGGCACGCCCCCAGCCCACAGGCCATCATATTCTCGAGCGAAGCCTCACAGTCGATGCCGGCCTGCTGCGCATAGCGGGCCACGGCCACCATCATCGGCTTGGGGCCGCAGGTAGCAATGCGGTCAAAATGCGCCGTCTGGAGCACCGAATGATTGGTCACGAAGCCACGCTCACCGGCCGAACCGTCTTCGGTAGTGATGCAGACACGACCATAACGACCAAACAGGTCGAGCTCCAGCAGGTCGCTCGCCGAGCGGGCTCCCAGCAGGAAGGTTGGCTCAAAGCCCTGCTTCTGCATCACGGCACCCATATATAATAAAGGTGCAACACCCACGCCACCCCCTACGAGCAGCACACGCTCACCGGGCACGGAGGGCATCGTGAAACCATTGCCCAGCGGAAGGACGCAGTTGACCGCGTCGCCGGCTGCCAGTCTACCCAGCTGTCGCGTGCCGTCGCCGATGCAGGCCACCAGCAGCCACAGCTCGTTCTGCTCCTCATCCACGAAGTTGATGCTGATGGGACGGCGCAGATAAGTGGATTGCGAACCGTCTACGCGCACCTCGACAAACTGCCCGGGCAGCATCGCCGGCAGCGGCTCGTCGGCCGTCAACCGCAGCAGCACGTGCTTCTCACTGACGCGCTCGGCCGAGCGCACCGTCAAGTCCAGAATACATTTCTTCATTTCCATCATTTTGCTGTTCTTTCAAAATGGCCACACCTTTTATCGTTGTCTCAGGGAGGGCGATTCGAGGGCAAAGTTACCGTTTTTTTTCCGAAAAGCCATACATATCCCGTTTTTTCTTCTGGGTCACACAGCTGATGACAAAAAAATCGGGGTGCTCTGTTGGAGCGCCCCGATTTTCATTTTGCCGATGGCTTTAGAATGCGAAGAACGGACGGATACGGCCTGAGGTTTCCTTTCCTTGGTAGCCTATCCAAGTGTAGGACTTAGAAGTCGATTCAAAGAAGTAAATGTGTATACCATTCTCTGAATCATACTCTGATGAACTCCAATAGATTACATCTTTGACACTATCATATAGACTTGTCTTATTATTCGTGGCCGATTTCATCGAACCATCTAAAGAGTAAGCAACAGAGCTTCCAATGTTGTCTGCACACCATACGGTCGACCAATCGCTCAGCCCTGTAGCTTCTATCCACTGACCGATGCTGGGGATGAACCACGGCGTTACGTCGCCGCTGATGGGATGAGCCTCGCGCCAGTCGGCGATGGCATTGGCAAAGGCGCTGCCGCCGGGCACCTGAGCAAGCAGATACTCCGTCTTGGCCAGTCCGTTGTAGTCCGTCTTGCAGGCCTCGTCCTTGTCGGCCGCATCAGCAATGTTGGGAAAGATGTCCACTCCGTCCACCAGCTGGCTCTCATCGGCAAGTCCGGGGATGATGTGCCACGTTCATGCAGCCGACTTCAATGCCATTGCCAAGCCGTGGCCCTTGCCCTCGGTAATGTCCGCATCGCTGCCACTATAAACCACAATAGCCACAGGGTCGGCATCGAAGATATCGACGGCACGACCCGAGTTGTAAATCTCGGCTACGCCGCCCTTCACGCCAATAGGCTTCCTGTAATCGTCGTCGGCTTGCGAGAGTGGCTTTCGCGCCACGTTCATCTTGAGCGTCGGGCGATAATAGGTACCGGCTTTGAAGTCATTCCCAGTAAGTGTGCCCGTCTCATAGACTTGGCTGGCCGTGGCTGCGGTGAATACCCACCCCAGCCACGTCTGGATGTAAGACAGCGTTCCGTTCATCGGAGCCGCCATAAACACCTCGTCTAAACCGGCGTCGTTGGTCACCGACGAGGAGAGGAACCAGTCTGCACCAGAAGCCGTGCTGTAAATGCCTTTGGTCAGCCAGAACTTCTTGACACCCGTCAGCGGATTGCCCTCGCCGTCCTTCAACGCGAACTTGAAGATGATGAAAGCGTTGGCCATCGTCACGTTACCGTCCAGCGAGGCCGTGGAGCCGTCGACGCGGAGCGTTCCGTTGCCCGTCGACACATCGAGGTTCTGGCTGATATAGTCCAGCGTGCCCTTCTGGTCTTCCAGTAGGTCGTTCTTGAGCGTCAAGTAGTCGTCGCTCTCGGGGGCGGTGCCCGTGGCGGCATAGGGGTAAATCAAGCGGACGCTGGTGCCGTCGGGCACGTCGCCGGGTAGGTCGGCCTCGATGGTGGCCACGCCGCCGGCGACGGCCGTCACCGAGGCTTCAAACTTCAGTGAGCCATAGATGAGGGCCACTTTCTCGCCCGCTTTCCATTCGGCTTCCAGCGTCGTTCCGTCGTCGGACAGCGCAAGCGAGCGCGTGTCGTCACCGGCTCGGTTGACGTCGGTCTTGAAGTGGATGGTCGCCGAGGGGGTAACACTGGGGGTCGGTTGCTCGATGGGCGTTTCGTCGTCGTTCGAGCACGCGGTCAGGGCTGTCAGACTCACCAGTGCGACAGCCATCGTCAGGGTTTTCAACAATGTCTTTTTCATTTTTTCTCGCGTTTTTTGATGTTTAGTCTTCTTCTTGGTGGAATAGGTCGCCCTCTCCGCCATCTGCATAGTTACTGCGCTTGCTCAGCCCACCAGAACCGGCCAGCAACACGGTTTCACACCGCAGCCCCACAACTTCCGTTGTCGGCTGCCTGTACGTTCGCTTTGTTTTCATTGTTCTTCTTACTTTTATTTGCTTTTAATGAGTTAATAAAAAAGGTTTCTCCATTCGGGGCAGGCGCAAAAAAAGTGCAGACCTACCATATCCCGATCAAGCCTACCACAGCTTCTAAGTCATTATGGAGAAGTCTGCACAATATAGTGCGGCCTCTTAATGACTTAGCCATTGCTCTTAGGTTCCTTTTCAGAGGTGGTAGTTCGATCGGGAATTTGAGCAAATAAAAGTGTCGTGCTTGTATGAAAGCACGCTGCAAAGATAAGTATTATTTCTGAAACCAAGAAACTTTTCCCGCGTTTTTGCCCATCGGTCCCAACTTTCTCCTTTTCTAAAAAAGCGCAAAAGAGTTGACATTCGGATGCGCGTGAGAATCACGCAGAAGTCAGCAGCATTGCAGACGAGCGGAAATACGCGAATTATGAGGTGTTATGACAATCCCACTGATAGCCACATAATTAGATTAAAATATGAAAAAATCGGAGCGAAAACACGCGACAACTCGGCCTCAAACAGGCTTCGCGACAATGTGAAACAGGCCGATTGACCACGCAAGAAGGCATCGGCGACGCGGCAAGACAGGCTCCTCGGCAATGTGAAACAGGCCGATTGACCACACAAGAAGGCATCGGTGACGCGGCGAGACAGGCCTCTCGGCAATGTAAAACAGGCCGATTGACCACACAAGAAGGCATCGAAGGGCAGACAAAAGTGGGCATCGGACGGCGAGAGAGCGTCCGCTGCCCCCTGCGGCGGCGCTAGTTGGGAGGCTGCGGAAGTGTTAAATTCTTACCAAAAAAGCGGACACCATCGGGATGCGACCGCCAGTGCAGCGGCGTGTCATTTCTTGGAGGGGACGAAACTTTCCCACGTCTGATCGTCATAGTAGACACGGATTTCAGTCACGTGACGCTGAATTTTGTCAATAGTTTTTACCTCAATACGAGGCTGTTCTAAGCGTGTATTTCGTACACCGTTATGATGAGCCGACGATTGGACAGCATATTGAGGGGTAGGAGTAAGGGGGGCATCAAACTCGAGAATCGGTTCTGACGGATTCCCAGTACCCGACACCGGCTCATCCGGAAGTGATTTGGAAGCCGAATGGAACATTTCGCCTTCACCAAAAGCAAGCCAGTCGGTATTGATGTCGGGAAACTTCTTCCTGATCTTTTCCACCAACTTGAGGGTAGGTTGGGTACGTTCGTTGAAGATGCTGCTCAGAGTGGCAGGCGATACATCGATGAACTGAGCGAACTCTTGCTGGGTCATTCGCTGAGCTTCCATCAGCTCTCTAATTCTATCTTTCATATCTGTGATGCGTGTTTAAGGGGCATTTTGCCCATTTTTCTTTGATTTTACAAAGGTAAAACTTTTTTTTGAGACACGCAACAAATGTAGAACGAATTTTATTCCGTAAAGTTTTGATTTATTGTTTTACATTTCCAAATGCGACCATCGGGCCATCGCAAAAAGTAGGTTTAGTATTACAAATCAAAATTTAAACGTAAAAATCATATCAAAGAGTTCATTCAGCAACTTTTGCTAAACAACTGGCTCAAAATAGGATAGTTATCGATTCAGTTTTGCAAATACGGCCTCTCGTCATTGATTATGCACCCCTAAAGTCCCTTTTGAGTGAAAGTATTTTTAAAGAATCGGTATAATACACAGATTTTCAGCTTCTTTTAACAACAAATGCGCTTTTGAATAAAAATCGATTTGCGGTTTTAAACACAAAGATTTGTATTTACATATCAATATTTGATGCCGTTGTTTATGCCGTTCGGTTTCTTGAATTTGGTTTTAAAACACAAATAGACGCCCGCCTCCTTTTCGGATTTAGTATTTTAAATCCACTAAACTAAATGTTAAAGAAACAAAAGGCTAAATTTTGGACACGCAAAAATGGGAAAATGAAGCATTTTTGAAGAATTCTGAAAGGCGTGGTCGAAAAGCTGAAAAAACGCGAGTTTTGAGGGGGTAAAAAGAGGCAAATTCCCTTTTGTTATCAGCATTTGAGGCACAAAAAAAGCGTCCGCAAGAACGCTCATTCTGGAAAAAAAAGAGCCAAAAATGGCCACTTTTTCAATGCAAAATATAGAAAATAAGCTCTTTCATCAGCTCACCAGCAGGCGTATTTGGGTTGTTTACGCCCTTACTTTTGGCATCAATCTCTCTAATTTTCGAAATAATCTGCATCACTTTCACGCCCGAATAATTTCTCATTCCTGCCAGATAATCTTTCACGCCCCAAAGATTCTTGAGGCCCAACCATTCTGCAAGTGCATTCTGGTCATTCCGGTTAGGACAATAATAGGCAAGCAGCAAATTTTGGAAGTAATTGAAGAGCATCGGGAGAAAGGAGTAGATGTTTCCTGCTTTCGGATTTTCGTCAAAATATTTTACTATCTGATTAGCCTTAAAAACATTGCGGTTGACAATCGAATTGCGCAGCTCGAAAGCATTGAAATCCTTACTCACTCCTATTTGGTCCTCCACCACCTGTGGCGTCACTCGCTTATCGTCCTCTGGCAGTGCAATGAGCACTTTGTCCAGTTCACTGGTCAGGCGGTGCAGGTCGGCCCCTATCGAGTCGGCGATGAGTTGTGTTGACTTGCGGTCAATGCTCGCCCCGCGCCCCTTCAGATAGTTCTCGATAAAAGGAATCAGCGCCCATTCCTTCAGTTTTTTGCTCTCAAAGAGGATACCGGCATCGCGGATAGCTTTCACATATTCGCGTTTGCGGCCGTCAATAGTGCCGTTTTTGTGGCACATTACGAGGATTGTCGATGCCAACGGAGCCTTCAGATACTTCTCTATCGGCTCCGTACTCTTCACATTTTGCGCCTCTTTCACGATGACCACCTGATATTCCGACATCATCGGATAGCGTTTGGCGGTATCAGCAATCTGCGAGCCAGTGACATCCGAACCGAACATCACCGTCTGGTTAAAGTCGCGCTCTTCGGGCTGCAGCACGTTTTCAGCTATCCAGTCCGATATTTTATCGATATAGTACGGCTCGTCGCCCATCAGATAGTAGACGGGACGGAAATGGCGCGCAGTCAGGTCGCGCATTATCGAGTCGTAGGTTACAGTTTTTGTCTCTGCCATTCTTCTTTTATGAGATTATTCTTAAATTTGGATAAAATCGCAAAATCTTTGCAAGCAGTCTGAGGAATCGGGAAAAACAGGAGTTATAGTTAAAAACTTTTCTAATTTCCACATTCTACCGTAACTTGCGTATCAAACTCATTACCTCCTCTGCCACGTGCTGCCAAAAGGACGCAAGAACTCTCGACTCTGAGCCACCATCCTGTCCCGATGACCCATTGTCGGAAGACAAAGGTAATGCTTTTATTCGGAACGGCCAAATCTTATATCTACAATTTAACGACAGGCTTAGCTTCATATTGCCTCTGTACGCAGTCCCCATTCCTTCCTCTATTCTTTCCTCCATTCCTTCAAAAAAACAAATTCCTTATCTCGACTTGCTCATAATTCGAGATTTTTATTTACCTTTGCACACGGCATCGGGGAGAAATCCCGACCACAAACGCATTAGCTTATTATTTCGCGCTTAGCCAGAAGTGCCTGAGAAACTCTTTTTGGAATATTCACGAGATAATATAAGTGAGGCTGCCAGAGCAATCTGGATGTCTGCCTACGGTGTAAAGCTATGTACACGCCTTTATGGCGTGATATATTCTTATTACACGACAGGCAGGGGTTCCATTTTCTCAGGCACGCCCCACGGTTAAGCGCATAAGAATGGTCACGCCATTCTTTATGCTCTTGCTTTTGCATACAGGGACTTAAATTAAAGGCTGCAAGAGAGATGGTATACTTATTATATAATATGGTGATGGAACTCGTGGAAAAATTATTCCCCGTAATCCGCATCTTGAGAAATCAGAAACTGCGAAAGTTTGTGGCAGGCCAATCCTTGCTGCTGCAAACCATATGCGATAAAATGGCAGAAGAGGACAAAGAAATCATCTGGATACACGCATCTTCACTGGGTGAATATGGTGTCGCCCGCCCCATTATCCATCAATTGCGCTCAGAAAAGAGAACCATCGTATTCACTTTCTTTTCGCCATCGGCTTACGAGGTCTTGAATGGCAGGAACAGGGAAGAGACGGGTATTGACTATGTGTTCTATCTACCGTGGGACACACAACACAATGCTCAGCAGTTTCTTGATGCCGTGCATCCGGCTAAGGCCATCTTCATTATATCAGAATACTGGATAAACTATCTACGAGAATTGGATCAAAGACAGATACCCACGTATTTCATTTCTTCATTGGTTCATCGGGAGTCCTATCTGCTGAAGTGGTATGGTCGTCCTATCCGCAATGCCATTCCTAAGAATTCTTGTTTCTTTGCTTTAGATGAGGACACCAAGCGAAATTTAAACAGCATCGGGTTTCATCACGCGACTGTGATAGGCGACTCTTTGTTTGATAATGCCATCGGAATTTCCCAGACGCCGTACAGCAACGACATCATTCAGCACTTCTGTGCTACAGCAGATAAGGGTGTAATGATTGCGGGTAGCATCAGCGACCGGCACGATATGGACATCGTCTGCTCGTTTGCCAATACGCACCCGGGCATAAAGTGCATTTTCGTTCCGCACGAAATCAGCGAGGAGGGGCTTAACGAGATTAAATATCATTTAGAAGGATGGGCAGAATTGTATTCCGACTGTACGGCAGAGACTGATTTTAGCCGATGTCAGGTACTGATTATCGACTTTATGGGTAGTCTGTCACGACTTTACCGCTATGGCCGTTGGGCATACGTTGGCGGAGGCTTTACCCCATATCTGCACAATGTGATTGAGCCTATTGTCTATGGATTACCTGCAGCTTTCGGCCCTCGCATATACCGTAAGACAACCCCGCAGCAGATGATAAGTCTGGGCGTAGGGCACATCGTGAGATCAGCGAGGGAATTTTCCGCGTGGTTTGACCGCCTGTATGCTAATGAGCAAGAGATGGAAAAAATCAAAACTGTGGCTCTATCGTATGTCAGCAAAAATAGCGGTGCAACGCAAAAGGTAGTACGGATAATCAACGACCATATAAGGCTATGAATACGACAGCACTTAAGGCTAATGTTGTACTGACCCTTCTGAGGCTTATTGCCTGTATGCCCTTCCGCTTGTTGTATTTGATAAGCGATGCCATATGCTTCATTATACAACGTATTGTCCGTTACAGATGGTATGTAATTACGGGCAACTTGAAAAGGTCATTTCCTGAGAAGAACGAGACAGAAATCAAAGAAATAACTTCGCGCTTCTACCATCATCTGTGCGACTGCATCGTGGAAACTATAAAGTTGCTACACATCAGTGATTTGCAGCTGGAACAACACATCCGTGTTTTGGGCGGCGATTTGATAGAAAACCTTGCTGCCGACGACAGACCCATCATCGTATTTCTTGGGCATTACGGAAACTGGGAGTGGGTGCAAGAAGTGACCAGACACTACAGACGGCCAGCTATCAATGCAGAAATTTATCGTCCCGTGAAAAATGCTGTGATGAATGAGGTTATGCGGCACATTCGAGGTCGCTTCCGCACACAGCCCATACCTCAGAAGCAAGCCATCCGCCATCTGCTAAGAATGAACAAAGAGGGACGACAGTTCCTCGTAGGTTTCATTGCCGATCAGCGTCCCAATAGCAAAAACCTATATCATTGGACAACATTTCTCAATCAAGACACAGCCTATGCTACGGGTGGAGAAGAGATAGGGTTGCACCTGAATGCCCATTTTGTATTCCTAAAAGTTGAGAAACCACAGAGGGGACATTATGTGATGACATTCCAAAGAATACAACCCTTAGCAGAAACGACAGAATATCCCTATACCCTGCAGTTCCTGCATCTGATGGAAGAGAATATCCGCCAAGAACCTGCCTATTGGTTATGGTCGCACAATCGTTGGGAGTTTGACCGTGAAGGAAATACTATACATAAAAAATAAGACGTTATGAATATCATCTGTGTAATTCCTGCGCGAGCAGAGTCATCGCGCTTTTTTGAAAAGCCATTGGCACTCATATTGGGCAAGCCTATGATACAATGGGTATATGAGCATTGCAAGGCTGTGCCCGAATTCAGTGAAGTGTATGTCGCTACGGACAGTGACCATATTAAAGCAGCCGTAGAGGTATTCGGCGGAAAGGTCATTATGACATCACCCCGTCACGACACAGCCACAGAACGCCTCTATGAAGTATCAACCCGTGTGGAAGCCGACCTCTATGTGATGGTCAACGGCGACGAGCCACTTCTCACCCGCGAAGCTATCGTGCAATGCATTCCCGACCACATTGAAGAAGGGCAACTCTATGTATCGAACCTGATGACAGACTTCTCGAATCCTGTGGAAGTGGTGGATGCCACCAACCTAAAGATTGTCACCGACGGTCAAGACCGTTGTCTCTTCATTTCGCGCAGCCCGATCCCATACCCTAAGGGGAATATGGATTACGTCTATCATAAATTCGTGGGAGTAGGTGCCTTTAACCAAAAGGCACTCGAATTCTATCACTCAACTCCACGCGGCCCTATTGAGAAGATTGAAGAAAACGACTCGTTCCGTTTCATAGAGAATGGTGTACCCATCTACTATTACAACTGTCATTGCAAGTCGCTTTCGGTGGATACCCGTAAGGACATTGAGGGTGTAGAGAACTACTTCCTAAATCTGTAATATCTTATGAACTACCACATTGCCTCTTTTCGGAAAGGCCTCTCCAACGCCGCCTACTTTGCCGGCCATTTCATTGATTATGCCCTGTTGCCCCGGTGGTTCTGGCGCCGTCGGCTGGCTGATGTGTTGGGAAGCCTTAGCGAAGAAGAACTTCAAGAGGTGAGGCTGCGGGCAGACTATTATAATAAACTCGACGGGCATATTCCCATAGATGGTGGCATACGAGTGGGCAACTACCGTTTCCCTTACCGAAAAATTTCCTATGAGGGACGGCAGCGACGCTTCGCTGCTTATTTCTTCGACCAGTATGACGTGCTGAAGTATTTTCCCTCTTTCTATAAATTCAGACATATACACGGTGATGTGCGCACCATACCCGAGCAACCTACGTTTGTCAAGAGTCGTCCCATAGCAGGCGACAATGCCAATGCCGTGTTGCTAAAGCTCAATAAGCGCCGCCATTATCATTTTGTAGACGACCACAAGCCCTTTGCCAAGAAAAAAAATATGTTAGTGTCAAGAACGACTTGGTGCAATGCCCGTCCTTGGCGGCGACGGTTCTGTGAGATGTTCTGGAACCATCCTATGTGTAATGTCGGCAAAACCCAAGCTGAACCAGCTGAGGACTTTCCCGAAAGTATCAAAGGCTTTATGAGCATAGAGGAACAACTGGACTACAAGTTCATCGCCTGTATTGAGGGCATTGATGTAGCAACTAACTTGAAGTGGGTTATGTCATCCAACTCAGTGGCAGTCTCGCCACCCCTACATTACGAGACGTGGTTTATGGAGGGCACACTCATTCCCGATTTTCATTACATTGAGGTGCGCCCAGACTTCTCCGACCTCATTGAGAAAATCAGCTATTACATTGCCCACCCCTCGGAAGCCGAGGCTATTGTCGAGAATGCTCATCAGTACGTGTCGCAGTTCAAGAATCCGCGCTTAGAACTGGCAACCCAGTTGACCGTGGCTCAGAAGTATTTCGAAAAGACCGCACCACTATGAAGAAAGACCTACATATTGCCTTCATCCATCAGGAATTTCCCTATGGCGGAGCCGAAAAGATCACCCTCCTCACGGCCAACTATCTTTGTACTCACGGTTATAAGGTAACCATCTTGACCGCCCGACACAACGAGCATCTCTATCCACAGGGGAGTGTACGGCAGTTCTGTGTAGAGTTGCTACCATCCCGACATATCAAATCTTCCAAAGCTGTGGCACAAGCCATTCGCAGTTATGCCTGCGAACGCGACATCCATATACTTGTCACTTCCCGCGAGTTGCTTTATGCCAAATGGCTCAAAGCAAAGACTGGCATCAAGCTGGTGTTCCAACTCCACAGCTCGCCCTATTATGAGTTTCGGGATATAGCGGAGAAAAAAGCCAACAGCCCAGTCCTGCAGTTGCTCTATGGTTGCGGCGTGGAGCGACTGCTGACTCAGTTCTATAGAAACAAATACCGCAGAGTGTACGGATGGGCAGACGCCTATGGTGTCCTGTGCAATGCCTACAAGCAAGTGGTTGTCGATGAGCTACGGCTTAGTAGCACAAGCAAGTTGTGGGTGCTGCCCAATGCCATAGAACCTGTTGGTTCCGTCGTTTACGATAAGCAGAAGACCATTCTCTTCGTCGGACGGCTCAGCCACCGCGACAAGCGTGTAGATCGCTTGCTACGCATCTGGCAGTTGGCTCAACCGCAAATGCCCGGCTGGAAGCTAAAGATAGTCGGCGATGGGCGCGAACGAAAAAAGCTACAAGTGCTGGCATCGCGACTCCAACTACAGCAGCTGTCTTTTGAAGGTCATACTAACAACGTAAAAAACTATTACGACGAAGCCTCACTGCTCTGTCTCACTTCCTCATTCGAAGGATGGCCGCTGTCTGTTGCAGAAGCTCAAGCCTATGGTGTGGTTCCCATTATGTTCGACAGTTTCTTGGGAGCTCACGAACTGATACAAACCACAGATGATGGCATTCTTGTTGCACCGTTTGACGAGATGGCATACGCTAAGGCTCTCGTGGAACTGAGCACAGATCTCCCGCGGTTGACCAAGATGCGACATCGGGTTATAGAGAAAGCCAAGGAATACACCATTCAAAAAATGGGAGAGGAATGGCAACATATGCTAAATCACATTGTAGAATGAACCGCCAACATATACTTGTCATCAGGCTATCGGCCCTTGGCGATGTGGCTATGACCATACCGGCCATCTATAGTGTGGCCCGTGCCTATCCTTGGTGCACATTCCATATGCTGACTTCCGAATGGTGTGGGCACCTTTTCATCTATGCACCGACCAATGTCACCATACATTCCCTACCGACACCTGACCTCCACGGAGTTCGAACCACTCTCCGACTATTGACTTTCGTCAGAAGAATACCCACTGATGTTGTGGCCGACTTGCATTGCGTCCTGCGCTCTTGGATTGTTGATGCGTTCTGCCTCTTACGTGGAAAAAATGTAGCCGTGCTTGACAAGCATCGTCTGGAACGCAGAGCCATTTTAAATCAGCACCAATGCGCCAGCCAATCCTACGTCAGTCGCTACTTTGAGGTGTTTGCGCGCCTTGGGTTTCATTGTGAGCAGAGCTTCACAAGCCTTTTTTCTAACGCATTGCCTGTTCTGCCCGACGGTTTTCCCAAATACCAGCGGCGGACTTGGGTAGGAATAGCTCCCTTTGCCCGCTACAAGAACAAGACCTATCCTATCCAGCAGATGCGTACCGTCGCGGAACATCTGGCGACCGAAGGCGACAAAGAGATTTTTCTTTTTGGCAGTAAAGGTAAAGAAACAGAACTACTGTCATCGTGGTGCAAATACTCCCCCCATATCCATTGTCTTGCCGGCCAGTTTACACTCAGCGAAGAATTGGCACTAATGGCGCATTTAGATGTTATGGTAGCGATGGACTCGGCCAATATGCATCTGGCGTCCTTGGTTGGTGTACGCGTCATCAGCATCTGGGGCAGCACCACACCGGCTTGTGGCTTTATGGGGTGGCAACAAAGAGATACCGATGCCGTGGTGGCCGGATTACCCTGCCAACCTTGTACCATAGCGGGCAGCGAACATTGCAGCCGTGGCGATTTTCTGTGTTTGACCTCATTGTCGCCCATTTGTCTTATCAACAAAATTAAATCAACAATAAAGCAACAACGCAAACAAGCAAGATGAAAAAAGACCTTTTAGTGCTTTTGTGGCTGTTTGTGGCCATCACGTTTCTGTTCATTGGCATACAGAAACCCTTATTCCTTATCTATAATCACGGTTTCGGCGGAACGGTGCTGACAGCCCACGACATTGCAGACATCTACAGACACGGGCTGGCCATCGACTTGGCCACCACTGGTTATCTGATGGTAGTACCCGTTATTCTGGCCGGCCTGCATTGGTGTTTTCCAAAGTTTTCCTTCAGCCGCTGGGTCAATGCCTATGCAGTCATACTGGCCGTGCTGCTGCCTTTGGCCATACTGGCCGACGCCTCGCTCTATGAGTTCTGGGAGTTCAAACTTGACCGTATGGCATTCTTCTATCTGGGCGACCCTAAGGATGCCTTTGCCAGTGTATCCATAGGCTATCTGCTGGTCCGCCTCTTAGGATGGCTGATGCTGGGAGCCATTGCCTATCTGCTGCTGGCGTGGCCGCTTCGCCGACTCCGTTCGGACAATGACCTCACAGTCTCGCCGTGGCTTCGTGGACTGGTCTTCGTACTTGTGGGCACAGTGATGTTTGGCATCATCCGCGGCATCCGAGTCTGGCCGAACACGCCGGGGCGGGTATTCTATTGCAATACAACCTATTTCAACCACGCAGCCTTGAACCCTGTATTCAATTTGCTGTATAGTCTCAACAAGAGGGAGGATGACTACAAGCAGTTTGATGCCTTCGACGAAGAGACTCGTGCAGCACTCTATGAAGGTCTGTTTCCTACTCGCGCCGACTCTACCGAATTGCTCATTAATAACCGCCGTCCCAATGTGCTGGTCGTAGTGCTTGAAGGTTTCGGTTCCTGTTTCATTGAGGGACTGGGTGGTATGCCCGAGGTGGGTATCGGTATCAACCGACTGCTGCCTCATAGCGTAGTATTCGCCAACTGCTATTGTGGCAGTTTCCGCACCGACCGTGGCATTGTCTGTGCCGTGAGCGGCTACTTGGGGCAGCCCACGACCAGCATTATGCGCTTTGCCCACAAGATCAAGAATCTTCCCGGACTGCCCAAGACGCTGAAAAAATATGGTTATGCCACGCAAGGTCTGTATGGCGGTGACTTATCGTTTTTCAATATGTCGGAGTATTTCATTACCTCTGGGCACGACAAGCTGGTTACTGAGGACGATTTCCCTGTTTCGGACCGCACGACAAAATGGGGAGTACCCGACCATATCACGTTCGACTGGCTCTATAAGGACATTACAAGTCGCCACAAGCAGGGAGCTGAGCCGTGGTATACCACTTTCCTTACCATCAGTTCACACAATCCTTTCGACGTCCCCTATCATAGGCTGAAAAACGAGAAGTATAATGCCTTTGCCTATACCGACAGCTGCTTCGCAGATTTCATCGGTAGGATAAGGCAGACACCTGCTTGGGAGAATCTGTTGATAGTGGTAGTGGCCGACCACGGTTTCAATTGGGAAGAGATAGCCTCTCCAAAATTTCCCTTCGTGCCGTTCCTGATGATGGGCGGTGCTGTCAAGGAGCCTCGTCGCATAGAGACTCTGATGAGTCAGACGGATCTTCCTGCCACCGTATTGGGTCAGTTGGGACTTCCTCACGACGACTTTCTGTTCAGCCGCGACGTAATGGGCAATACCTATCGTTATCCCTTCGCCTTCAATACTTTCAGCAACGGCTTCAATTTCCGCGACTCTACGGGCTGCACCGTCTATGACAATACAGCTCGCAAGGCTATTTATGGTGCTGACGAGCGACGAGAGCAGCTGGGCAAGGTCATTCTGCAGACTCTTTATCACGATATGAGTAACCGATGACAGGTACTAAAAAAGAGACGCACGATATGAAACAGCACATCAGTAAACTCTTCTTTCTCTTCCGACAGCACGATGGATGGTTGCAACCCATCGTCCGACAGTGGCATATATTCCTTGCCTACATTTTTATGGTGGGCTGGACGTCGGTGCTGCAGAACTTCACCAACAGGGCTTTTGTGATTTTCCTCCATTCCTATGTGGCAGTAGCATTGGTGCACTGGACGCGTAGCCGATGGACAAAGGCACTGGTGCTGACGATGATGTTCACGCTGTTTCTGATTAACGCCTCGCTGGAGGTAAACTTCGACTTGAACATCTCGCCAAGTATGCTGACGCTGCTGGCAGAGACCACACGTCAGGAGAGCGCAGAGTTTATTCACACGCTATGGCGCATATCGACCATATGGATTGTCCCGGTACTGGCGGTGCTGGTGGGACTGTTCCTGTGGTGGGGAGAGCACGGAGGTTCCCAGCGTGTAGCCGAAAGGATTCGGCACAGCAGGGCATACGGCGGTCTCCAAGTGGTTTCGGCCATAATGCTGGTGGCGGGTATCCTGTCCAGCTGGTGCTACGTGACGCTGTTTCAGTGCAAGACACCCGACGACGTGTCTGCGTGGAATTCCCATATGCGCTATCCCAGCGATGCACTGACCCGTACCGTCATTGCATTCTATGACACCCATCTTGCAAAGATGGAAATAGAGGAAGCCATCCGTGTGGCAAAGAATACGGAACCATCGGCATACGAAGGTAATTCGGAGGACTCCCTTAATGTCGTATTGGTCATTGGGGAGTCATACATAAAGAGCCACTCTTCGCTCTATGGCTACAGATTGGACACTAATCCTTTTCTGACGAAAGAACAGGAAGAGGGAAGGCTCTTCGTTTTCAATGATGTCGTAGCGCCTTACAACTTGACTACCAACGTAATGCGCAATCTCATTAGCTGCAATAGTCTGTCAGATGGACAACGATGGAAAGACTATCCACCATTGACTGCCGTGTTCAAAAAGGCGGGTTATTGGGTGTCAATGTACGACAATCAGAAAACATTTAGTTTGGCAGCCACCTTTACCTTTGCCTTAAACACATATCTGTACACCCCACGTATGGCGAGTCTCTGTTATGACGAACTCAACGACACCACTTTTGCTTACGATGCACAAATGGTAGAGCACTATAAAGAGGCCATCTGTAGACCCAAGAAACTTAGCCTTACCATATTTCATTTAATGGGGCAGCACGCAACATTCAGTATGCGATACCCACCAGAATTTGAACATTTCACGGCAGACAGCATCAAGCGAAACGAGAAATGGATGACTAAAAGCAAGAGAAGATATATTGCTCAATATGACAATGCAACGCTTTATAATGACTACGTTATGAAGCAAATCATCAGTTGTTTTACTGATCAAGAAACGGTACTGGTATATTTGGCAGACCACGGCGAAGAGGTGTATGACTATCGAAATAGAACAGGACGCTTTGGTGGCAACGATTTAAAACAATTGCTACGCTATCAGTATAGTGTGCCATTCTTTGTATGGTGTTCAGACCGGTATATGCAAAAATATCCGGAAAAGATAAATCTGCTGCGTCAGTCTATCTGTCGTCCTTTTATAACAGATAACACGTGCCAGTTGCTGTTTCATTTAGGTGGACTTCGTCATTCTCCATATTACCAATCACAAAACGACATACTTAATCCCAATTATATGTGTAAACAGCGTATTCTGGACGACAGATATGATTATGACCAGATTCAATCTGAATTAAACAAAAAATAAAATCTACATCTCAACAGACTTATAATCTCAGCATTTTTATCTATCTTTGCACCCGACAGCGAGCCAGAGAAGGGGAAATGGCTCAATGCCGGGTGCTGAGCGACTTCGGCAAAGTTAAAACTAAGAGAATGTATCGACTAAACCTACCGCAATATGCAATAAAAGTCGGCGGAACACGCGAACGGCCGGAAATTTTCGATTTCCTGCGCCGCCGCTTTGTGGCCCTGACACCCGAGGAGTGGGTGCGCCAACACTTCACCCACTGGCTCGTTGAGCACAAAGGCTATCCGAAAGGTCTGCTGGGCAATGAGATTGAGCTGCGCATCGGCGAGAAGCGGTTGCGCTGCGACAGCGTATTATATAATAAGGTGGCGCAACCGCAGATGATTATCGAGTACAAAGCTCCTACGGTTGCGCTCAACCAGCGCGTCTTCGACCAGATTACGACCTACAACATCCTGCTCCACGTTGACTATCTCATCGTCAGCAACGGCCTGCAACACATCTGCTGCCGAATGGACTACGAGCATCGCAGCTATCAGTTCCTGCCCGACATTCCGGCCTACGAGGAGCTGTAGCCGTCTCTTTTCGCTATTACGAGTTTCTTTCGAAATACAAAGTGCGGGGGTATGTAAGAACGAGAATCACTGTTATATCCAAATTATTCTCGTACTCACATACCCCCGCACTTTGGGAAGAAGGTTTTCTCGGAAGAAGGCTTTCTCGGAAGAAAACGTCCCTGAAAGAGAATCTCTCCGGAAGAAGACGTTCTCGAAAGAGAATCTTCTCAGAAAAGAAGACTTCCCTCGAGAAGAATTAATCCTCAGCAGCCTCAGGCACTTCGCCTTCTGCTTTCTTCGTCGACTTGCGAATGGCGCGCTTGCGCGTTTTCTTCTCTTCCACGGGCTGAACGGACTTGACGCCAGCCAGTTCGGGATCAATCAGAATGCGGCCGCAATACTCGCACACGATGATTTTCTTGTGCATCTTTATCTCCATTTGGCGTTGTGCCGGGATGCGGTTGAAGCAAAAGCCATCTGCGGATAAAGTCGATTGCCTGACAACATCATAAGAAACTAGCCAGAATGCTTAATTCTAAATAGCTTTATCTTAAGATGGAGATACCCTCTTCTGTGCTATCCAAAACTTTGCCAAGCTTATGCTTCTTGTCTGCGTTTTTACGGAAAGTATATCTCAGAATCGCCCAAGGACGGAATTTCTGGTCTTTGTAATGATTCACTGTCACGGAATGGAAAGAGCCATCTATGGTGGTCGTCTTGCTTTGGTATTCCCCAGTGATATGCTGTAGGCATATGCCAATGTAAAAGTCGGGTGTGATATTGTAATTCACTTGGAGGTTGGCAACGGAAAGTCGCATGTATTTTGTGCAAGCCAAGGCCGTGTAATCTCTTGAATTATAATCTACATCGCCATAGAAAGAATAATCCTTCACGTGCGCATTGAAGCCGAATGAGGCATAG
>JAFUZD010000115.1 GCA_017476785.1 Prevotella sp.
CCGCGACTACCTGATTGTGAAAAAGGACCGGAACCACTCCTACCGCATCAGCGGCTATTTAGGCGACAGCATATTGGTGGAGAGCGACGAGGATTCCGGCTATCAGCAGATATTCCTTAACGGAAAGAAAGGACAGCTGTTTAAGCAGATGCCCGACGGCTACAGCCGCGTGATGAACAGCAGCCGGTTAGGCTTGCAACGCGTGAAAAGCAATTTTTAGTGACTTTTAGGGACATACAGTGAGAGCCGAGGTAGCGATGATGCTATCCCGGCTCTCACTGTATCTGCACATTTCTCTGCAAGAGTGGAGCTGCGATATCTTTTGCATTAGAATTTTCTGTGGCTTCAACAATTCCATTACCTCCATATACAGGTATTGTCCCATCCTGTCAGTATAATGGTTTTTCCATTCTTAATCTCAGCAAGTTCCTCAATCGTACCCATTCTCCAGCTTTCTGGTAGATTCTCCTTGCCAATGTTGTCGACACGTTCGGCGTTGCCGCTTCGCTTGACGAAGAACATTGTGCGGCAGAGGGCTTGGGAGGTAGATTCGAGGTCCTGAATCATTTGCCCGTTTAGACGGATGTGGTTGGTCAGCGTTTCGTATTCTGATACGATTTCACGTTGGCGAGTTATAGAGGGGATGGGAAGTTGCACGTCACAATGTTCGTCCCAATCGAACACCTCTCGGACACTGCCGTGAGAATGGAGACGGGCATAGCGGTCAAACTCAGGGCGGCGAAACCACATCATCAAGTATTCTGGCAACAATACATCGTGGTCAATAACCTCAAAAACAATATAGGTTTGTGAGATAATAGCATCATCACAACTATCCAACAAAGCAGTAGAAACCTTATCGCCACTGCGAGATGCCACAGAGCCGTAAGCAAACTGGTCTCATTCCACAACCTTATAGGCAGACAAATCCGTACCAATGATATTAGCAATGGAGGATATGAACTCCTTCGATATGCTCACGCCCAGCAAGTTCGTAACCTTTAACTCCCGATTATGAACATTCACCTCTCTAATATAGTTGCCTAAACATTTATATGCTGCCATTTGTTTTAACTTATTTGGCTACAAAGATGGCCATCTTATACGAAATCGGAGAAATAAGGAGAAGAAATTAGAGGAAATTAAGGGGGAATTTCCTCTAATTTCAGAAAATATTGTATCTTTGCACCGAGAAAAGGACAGAAAGATGAAAGTAGAACCCATACCCGCATTGAATCCACAAAAGCAAGTCGAGGCGATTCAAATGCTTACTAATCAGCAAATGCAGCCACTTTTCCAAAAGATTAGTAGCGAATATCTATATTGGGACAAAGTAAAGCATATGGCTCCCAAAGGTATAGATAAGCAAGTGTTTTGGCAAGCAGTAAAGATTCAACGTCTATTGAATGCTCAAGACATTCGGTTTGGTAACTACACGTTTCATTTCACTGTGACAAAAAATATGTTAGCTCTGCTACATAACTTTGATATGAATTTAGGTGGCAGCTTAGGTACAAAGAGTATTATTCCTGCCACTGACAAAAATTATTATCTGATTAGCTCTATTATGGAAGAAGCCATTGCTTCCAGTCAAATGGAGGGAGCGTCTACCACACGGCGCATTGCCAAAGATATGCTCCGCAAAAGGCTAAAGCCAATCAACAAGAGTCAGCAGATGATAGTCAACAACTATGAAACTATCAGCAAGATTTCAAAGAACAAACTGACAGACTTTACAATAGAGGGGTTGCTTGACATACACCGTTCCATTGCTAACAAGACATTGGACAATGCTGAAGATGAAGGCATTTTCCGTAAGAATGATGACATTTTTGTGGTCGATGGTATAACTGGATATGTTGCTCACACGCCACCGTCGTTTACCGAGATTGATGCTATGATAAGGGATTTGTGCGAATTTGCCAATAATGACAATAGTGAGAATTTCATTCATCCTATCCTAAAGGGCATCATCATTCACTTTGTCTTGGCATATATCCACCCATTTGTCGATGGCAATGGGAGAACAGCAAGGTCTTTGTTTTATTGGTATATGATTAAGAAAGGATACTGGCTGACAGAGTATCTTTCTATTTCAAGAATCATTTACACCAATAAAAAGGCTTACGAACGAGCCTACCAATACACAGAGAACGACGGAAACGACTTGTCTTATTTCATCCAGTATCATCTGGATGTTATGAAGAAAGCATTTGAGGACTTGAAGAAATTCCTGCAACGTAAGATAGACGAGCAACAGAATGTGTTGCGTTTCGTGGGCATCACAAATATCAATGAACGCCAAAGATATGTTCTTAAGACAATATCAGAGAACAAACGTACGCTTTTTACCCCTAAAGAACTTGCTACACAGTTCGATATCTCAGCAAGGTCTGCAAGAACAGACTTGCAGGAGTTGGTAGAAATGGGGTACTTAAGTACGACAAACCTTAATAAAAGGGCAATTGGCTACATTAAGTCAGACCAATTTGAGGAACTACTACAAGACCATTCAAAGAAAGAATAGAGGAAATTAAGGGAAGTTTTGGGGGAATTTCCCCTAATTCTTTATATAGAACTATAGCCTAACTTCTCAGAAAGTGTTTTAAGTTGTTGCTTGCCCTCTTCTTCCTGCATTAAGAGGGCGCTCATTTCTGCTTGTAGCTGGCATATGCGAGTGTCGAAGTACATCTGCTCATCACGATTGCAAAACTCGATGTATTTGCAGGGAACGAGACACCAATCTTTCTTCTCAATCTCATCGAGTGTGGCCGAGTAGCAGTATTTGGGCTCGTTGTGGTAGGTCTGCTCGTGACCCTCACACTGCCAGTTATGGAAGTTCTCTGCTATCTGCTGAATCTGCTCTTGCGAAAACTGGATGTATTTCTTCTCGAACGGCTCGCCCCATTGGCGCAAGTCCAAAGTTTTGCAGTCTTATTCACCCGCTCCCACGTCTGGATGTCTTCCGCTACATCCGTACACACCAGAGCGCGAACTTTTGGAGTACGCTTGCGTACCTCTTATATATAGATTGGCTCTACCTTTGGTCTCCTTTGTCCGTAAAAAGTATTTCTTTGCCATTATTTTCTGTGCTATACGCGAGTGCATAAGGCATAAAAAGATGGAACATCCTCAATTCTCTATGACTTTCTTTGAATCCCAAAGAATTCAAAATTTAGTACAACTAACTACTTGATATACTGCGATTCTTTAGACTTTTCAAAAATCGCGAAAAATTCAAAGGATAGTCCGAGTTACACCGGACACCCTAAAAAAGAAAGGAATTGACGGAAAGGAAGGGTAGTTGTTCTGGCGAATGCCACGGCTCTTGCTGCATATGCACGCTACTCTGTGAAAACGTGGCATCGTGGTCAGAGGCGATGCTGTAACTGCTTCCGAACCCGACGGACAGACGACACGAGGGCAGCCGACAGCGGTTCCTGCTCTAACTGGTCGAGCGTCTGAAGCAGTTCGCCCGACAGCTCAGGATAGAGTTGCACTTGTTGGCAGGACAGATGGAGACACACGCTTCGGATGCCTACGGGCACATCGGCGAGCAACAAATGGCCAAGACAAAAGTCAAGGAAGTCGGTACGGACGGAGGCTGCATCAAACGGCAACCGCAACAGCAACGTCAGTATCAGCCGGCATTTGGTAGTGCTCGCCGTAGACATTGCCTCCGTCATCAGCTGCGAACGGAAAGGCATCAACTGCTGGTACTTATCACGAGGCAGATACGTAAGCACCCACGCCGCATTGCAGCCAGTCCTCCCATCATCGGCCAGCATCAACTCTATGGTCTGCTGCAGCAATAGCCCGTCCACCTCGTCGCCCAGCCGAAAGCCCAACAACCTAATGTCTCGCTGGTGCAGCCGTCGGTTCAGCAAATCTCGCAAATCTTTCTCCATTGTCCTATCTGATAGCGTTCAGTCTGCAAAATTAAGGAAAAACGAGCGCAATGCCAAAGGGGATGTTGCATTTCTTTGCAGAGCAACTTCGTAAAAAAACATAAAAACGGCTGCCGAACCACGCCGAAATGGAAAAGAATGCGTAATTTTGCGCCCAGATTCAATGATTCAAAACAAGAAATAGAGAATGAGAAAACGACTGCAACTACTGGCGATGAGCCTGCTGCTGTGCATCGCAGCCACCGCCCAGAGCCATACCAAGTTTCTCGGCATCGGGATGGATGAGCCGCTCGTGCGCTTCGGCGTCTATCTGGAGCAGTGCGGATTTGTGTCAAAAGGCAGTAGCGTGAACGAGCTGGGAATGAAGATTCACACGTTCAGCGGACGGATGTACGGCCAAGACAGCACCACTGTTTCGTTTATGCTCAACGGACAGACGGAGGCCATCATTGCCATCTTTGTAGATATGCCCTACTCTGAAGACGGAACCGCCGTACAAGAATGTTACAAGCAGGTGTTCAACAGCCTATGCGAGCAATATGGTGACGACCCCAACAAAGCACTGATTCTGGACACCAAGCGTCAGGCAGACTTTCCGTTCGAGAATGTCGTCGGCCGTTTCTGCGACGGCAATGTCATCTCGCGTATTGAGCGTGCCGATAATGGAGCGGAGCGTGCCTATGGCATTCAGATTATATTCCAAGACCCCATCAATGCCCGCGAGGCAAATCAGTCACCATCGTGAAACAACATCTGCTATTTGTCTGCCTCGGCAACATCTGCCGTTCGCCGGCTGCCGAGGGCATAATGCGTAGCCTCGTGGAGTCACGCGGACTGTCCGACGATTTCCTCATCGACTCGGCCGGCATCGGCTCGTGGCACGTCGGTCAGCTACCCGACATCCGGATGCGTCGCTGCGGGCAACAGTACGGCTACACTTTCGACAGCCGTGCCCGCCAACTGCAGCCAGAAGATTTCGACCGCTTTGACTTCATCATCGTGATGGACGACGAGAACCTTAGCGATGCCCGCCGTGTGGCTCGCACAGAGAAGGGGCGCAGCAAGCTCCGTTCTATGGCCCACTATCTGCGCAGCCATCCCGGTCAGCTGACGATTCCCGACCCTTACTATGGCTCCGAGCGCGATTTCCACCTCGTTATCGAGCTGTTGGAAGATGCTTGCGAAAGCCTGCTTGACAGTCTCATCATCGATGCAGGCCGCCCCACCCGCTCCTCATTCTAACGAATCGCAAGTGGGCACACCTCCTGTCAGCTGTATCAACGAATCACCTGATTAGTCGAACAACCTCTTCCAAATCCATAATACGGCTACCGCTCCGGCAACACAGAACACAAAGTTGGTGAGATACCCTTTTCCAAATAGCTCCACATTCAGCAGGTGACTGATAAATGTCCCGGCATAACTGCCAACAACACCCACGAAAAGGTTCATACAACATCCTTTGCCTTTGCCGCTCATAATGCGATTGGCCACGTAGCCTATGAATATACCTGTAAGTATCGGCCACGCTGTGAAATCTGCAATGTGCTCTAACATATTTCTCTTATCTCTCCTTTTTATTGAGGTTTCCTTTTGGCACAGGACTGAGCGCCCAAGAACCGCCTATTGATTAACAATGCTCGCTATCCATCCGAAAAGCTCATCCAATGCATAGTCACCGCTGTGAGGACGATTCCACGCCAACAGGAAATTCACGTCTTTTCCTGCATTTTGGAGCTTCAGCGCGAAATTGACAGGTACAGGGAAAGCCGTGTCGCGGTCTCTTGAGCCGTGACGGATATACCAATGCTGGGCAACCGTCGTGCCGGGGTCGCCAATGAAGTTCATTGGGTTCATCAGTGTTACCAGCAGATTCGTGCCTTTGGTCAGCGCCGTGTTGTTCTTCTGGGCGGAGAACTCGGTGAAGTTCACGCTGCTGCCCGTCTCGTCGCCAAACACCTCATTCTCGCCACTGGCATTGCCGATGCCCTCAATCAGACTGTCGAAAGCAGGTACCCCTTTTAAGGGCTGCGTAGATACGACGTAGTTCAAATATTGCTTCATATCGAGGTCGACGATGTATTCGCCCACCTGCTTGCCACCCATACCCCCTCTGCGCATCGGGCGGGCACCCATTGGCAGCATACCTCCTGCCGGCATTTGGGGCTTCAGGCCACCAGTCACACCACCATTGATCGGTGCAGCAAACATTCCTCCGGCAGAGCTGCTGAACGAGAAGCCGATGCTGTCGGGAATATCGGCACCGGCATTCTTTGCAATCTGCGCCCCACGGATTATCTCGCTCTTGATATAGTCCAGATAATTGCTGGCATCAAGCGGCGTCCCGTCCTGTCGGCGGAGGTTTAGACTATTCAGGTAAGCAGGAAACAATGCGGCCAGCTCCTTGGTGTAAGTCTTGCGGGTATCGTCAAGAGACTGACGGGAGTCCGTCTGTCCATACAGCCACTCATAGGCCATATCCGCGTGCTCAAGATCGATAATCGGGCAATAGCAGACACTGGCAAACACATCGTCGCGCTCGTCGGCCGCCCCCATCGCACGGAGCAGCAGTGCATAGTTACGGTTATTGCCTGTGGCACCCATCAATGCTGACATCGCTCCACCCGCGCTTGTACCGTCGGTAATGATACGCTCAGCATCCCCCAGCATCTCCCGGTCGAAGTGGCGCAGATAGCGGACAGCGGCCTTCAAGTCGAGAATGCCCTTTGGCGCACGGCCCGTATATACCCCGTTCTGTACGGAGTTGCGTCCACGGCTACCCGGTATCACCACGACGTAGCCTTCTTTCAGTGCCCGCCCCGTGGCATCGCCTGCCTGTGGCTGCGCTGCCGGCGAGGCCATATAGCCGCCCACGTAGGTACGCAAGAATATCGGAGTCTGCTGGGTGGCACCGTCAGGCACATAGACATTGAGGAACTGGTAGGCAGAATCCTCTACGTTGGTCACATAGAACAGCCGTTCGTAAGCGGTATAGCTGACTTTCGTACCATCATAGATGGTCATCGTTTGTCTCACGCCTGCATTATTGTCAAACTGCAACGCACTTTGCGCCCAAGCCCCTAACGACAGAAAGGCTCCGCACAGAACTGATAAGATTTTCTTCATCGTCTTTTCAATTTTAATGTTGCAAAAGTACAAAATTTTCTGAAAAGTGAACCAATTCGGACGGAAAAAGGCACTGCTCTTGGCCGAACTTCAAGCCATTTTCACTAACTTTGCGCCCTGAAACCGATGATGAATGGTGACGGCGCAAGTGGATGCAAGGTCACCGAACATAAACAATGTAACTGATATGACAGAGAAGGAGAAGATGCTGGCTGGCGAAGTTTACTCAGCCGTTGACCCGCAACTTTTGAGCGAACTGATGGAAACACGCGAGAAAATACAGGTCTACAACTCGCTGCGCCCCTCAGAGACCAAGAAGATGAAAGCGCTGCTCTATGAGCTGCTGGGGGCTGTGGGCGACGACGACATCACCATCAACCAGCCATTCCATTGCGACTATGGCAAGCAGATAAGCGTTGGCAAACGCTTCTTTGCCAATTTCAACTTTACGGTTCTCGACGAAGCCGCCGTAAACATTGGCGACGATTGCTTCATCGGCCCCAATGTCAGCATCTACACGGCCTGCCACAGCACGGACCCTGTTGAACGGAACACGCGGCAGGAATGGGCTCGTCCCGTCAGCATCGGCCATAACGTATGGATTGGCGGCAGCGTTACCATACTGCCCGGAGTGTCTATCGGCAACAATGTCACCATCGGAGCAGGTTCTGTCGTGGTGCACGACATTCCGTCAGACACCGTGGCCGTCGGCAACCCGTGCAAAGTAATCAAGACATTATGAGCAATGCTTAGCGACCGGAGCACCGCGCTGCATCTATAACACAGATTTCCGTACACATTGTGTGGAGCTGGAGGGAGTCGAACCCTCGTCCGCACGAGGAAACCATACGCTTTCTACACGCTTATTCCGGCCTTCATTTTCGTGATGCAACAAGACCCGGACCACCAATTGCATCCTTATCTCTTAAGACTTCACCTACGGGTCAGAGCTCCCCGACGGCTATTTCCGATTTCCCTGCACCGCTGAACCCGCAAGATTCGGAACAACATCCGCGGAGCGATGTCTCGTTCCCCCGCCTTGCAGGGGAATTAAGCTCGTGATCTACTATACTTCGATCAAGCAGCGAGAGCGTACTTGTTTTCGCCAATTAATTGTCCGACCGAATGGATTATGGAGCCTACAGCCGTCGCTCCGCGTGCTTACGTACCATCTCATCTCGCCGTCAAATCCAGTCAACCCCAAGTATGATGATGTACGGAAATCGCTGCAAAGATAAGAATTTATTACGAATAGCAAAGCAAAAAAAGCGAAAATTAGCGCGTTGGGGGCGCATTTTTCAGCATTCGTGGCCGCTGATTCACAATAATTTCCTATCTTTGCAACAATTTTACGGATTTTGAGTTATATATATAATAAGGTAAGATTCAAAGAACAGAAAACTATAATCATCTATATGAGAAGAGCGATACTGATTGTGATGATGGCAATGTTCTGCTCCGTAGGGATGCAGGCACAGTCGTCAATGACCGACCAGCAGGTGATGGCCTTCATCGTGGAGCAGCACGACAAAGGCGTGGAGCAAAGCAAGATAGTGACCCAGCTGATGCAGCGTGGCGTCACCGTGGAGCAGATTCGCCGCGTCAGACGCAAATACGAGCGCGAGCAAGGAAACACGGCAGTGGGCGCACGCGACCTGACCACCGACGAGCAGACGCGGACGCGAATGCGCGAAAACAATGCCGCAGCCGCCCGCCGCAACGGCAACTACCAGCAGGACCAGCCGCAGGGACAGTACCAGCGCAAGCGGGCCAAGAAGAAGGGAGCCAAGAACACCTACGACGAGAACGACCCCGAATATATGCAGATGATGGAGGACCTGAACGGATTCGCACCCGACTCTACCCTACTGCTCGAACAGCAGTATATGGAGATGCGCCGTCGCGAGGACGAAAGCAAGCGTAAGGTCTTCGGCCGCGACATCTTCAACAACGAAGAGCTGTCGTTTGAGCCGAATATGAACATCGCCACCCCGCAGAACTACCGGCTGGGACCGGGCGACGCCGTATTTGTCGACGTCTGGGGAGCCTCGCAAAAGAGCTTTGAAAGCACCGTCTCGCCCGACGGCACCATCCTGATAGAGGGCTACGGTCCCGTGGAGGTGGGTGGACTGACGGTAGAACAGGCCAATGCCCGTCTGCGCTCGCAGGTGGGAGCCCGTTACCAGAGCTCTCAAATCAAGCTGACCGTAGGACAGACCAAGACCATAATGGTCAACGTGATGGGCGAGGTAGTCACGCCGGGCACCTACACGCTGTCGGCCTTTGCCACCGTCTTCCACGCGCTCTATATGGCCGGTGGTATCGGCGAAATCGGAACGTTGCGCAACATCAAAGTATATCGCAACAACAAGCTCATCACCACCGTCGACATCTACGACTATATCCTCAACGGCAAGCTGACCGGCAACATCCGGCTGGCCGACAACGACGTCATCGTGGTCGGTCCCTACGACTGTCTGGTCAACATCACCGGTAAGGTGAAACGCCCGATGTTCTACGAGATGAAGCGTTCGGAGAGCCTCAGCACCCTGCTGCAGTATGCCGGTGGATTCACGGGCGATGCCTACCGCAAGACGGTGCGCGTCATCCGTAAGGCCGGAGCCCAGTTCTCCGTCCACACCGTGGGCGAGTTCGACCTCACGTCATTCCGTGTGGAGGACGAAGACTCCGTCAGCGTAGACAGCATCCTGCCGCGCTTCTCGAATATGGTAGAAATCAAAGGAGCCGTATTCCGTCCCGGAATGTATCAGCTGGGCGGCAACATACAGACCGTGCGTGCCCTGCTCGAGCAGGCAGAAGGCGTCACCGAAGAAGCCTTCACCGCCCACGGCATTATGCACCGAATGAAGCCCGACCGCACGCTGGAAGTGCTGTCGGTCGACATTGCCGGCATCTTGGCAGGCACCGTGAGCGACATCCCGCTGCGCAATGAAGACGTGCTCTACGTCCCCACCAAGCACGACCTGCAGGAAGAACAGACACTCACCATCCACGGCGAGGTGCTCTACCCCGGCGTCTATAAATATGCAGACAACGAGAGTCTCGAAGACTTCATCCTGCAAGCAGGCGGACTGACCGACGCAGCCTCGGTAATGAAAGTCGACGTGGCACGCCGCGTCACCGACCCGAAAGCCGTCACCACGTCAGACACCATTGCCCGCACCTTCTCCTTCCAGCTGAAAGACGGGTTCGTCATCGACGGCACACCCAGCTTCAAGCTAAAGCCCTATGATGAGGTGTACGTCCGTCAAAGCCCCGGCTTTTCCAAGCAGCAGAACGTCACGGTAGAGGGCGAAGTGCTCTTCGCCGGAACCTACACACTGGCCAAGAAGAGCCAGCGACTGAGCGAGATTGTCAAGCAAGCAGGCGGACTGACCAACACCGCCTATGCTAAGGGAGCCCGTCTGGAGCGCACGATGACGCCCGAGGAGAAATTGCGGATGGAGACGCTGATGAAGATGGCCAAGGCACAGAGTGGAGCCACCGACTCGGTAGACACCAAGAAGCTGGACCTCGGCAACACCTACTATGTGGGTATCAACCTCGACCAAGCAATGGAGCATCCCGGCAGCGACTACGACATCGTGCTGCGCGAAGGCGACCGTATCATCGTGCCTGAATACAGCGGAACGGTGAAGATCAGCGGCGACGTGATGTATCCCAACACCGTGGCCTATCGCGAAGGCAAAGGCATCAGCTACTACGTAGACCAAGCCGGTGGATGGGGCGACCGTGCCAAGAAGAGCCACACCTACATTATTTATATGAACGGCACCGTGGCACAGGCCGGCTATCGCACGAAAGTGCAGCCCGGCTGTGAGATTGTAGTACCGAGCAAGCCCAAGAGCGGTAAGCTGACGCCCGCCGAGCTCGTAGCCATCGGCTCAGGCACCGCCTCGCTCGCCACAATGATTGCCACCATTGCCAATTTGTTGAAGTAGCAAAAGAATGGAAGATATTAAGAATAAGAATATTGTCAGAGAAATCGACATCGTCGGAGTGGCCAAGCAGATATTTGCCGCCCCCAAATCATTGGCTAAATTCGTCTGCTTCTTTGCAGTTCTCGGTATCATAGTTGCCCTCAACAAGCCAAAAGAATACACAGCACAAGTGATACTGGCTCCCGAATTGGCATCTGGCGGATTGGGAATGTCCGAAAGCCTCAGCAGTATGGCATCAACATTTGGCATTGACTTAGGACAGAAATCATCTTACGATGCCATCTATCCCGAGATTTATCCGGACATCTTCGCATCAACCGACTTCATACTGACCTTATTGGACATCAAAGTCCGTCAATTAGACAACGACACAGAGAAGACTTACTACCAACATCTAAAGGAAGACAAGAAAACACCATTCTGGAGTTATCCCGGAATATGGCTCAACCGTCTTATTGCCGCTATGATTCCGTCCAGCGATGAGACGGGCGGGAAAGGAATCAACCCGTTCCATCTCACCAAAGAGCAAGAAGGAATCTGTGGAGCAATCAGGAATGCCATCAGCTGTATGATTGACAAGAAAACCAGTGTCATCACCATCAGCGTGACAGACTACGACGCTCAAATTGCAGCCGTATTAGCAGACACATTGCAACATCGGCTGCAGGACTATATCATTGACTATCGGACCAAGAAAGCACGCATTGACTTGGATTATTACGAGAAGCTGTATCGCGAAAGCAAATCCGCATACAATAAGGCACAACGCACGTATGCAGCATACGCAGATGCCAACCAAGACGCCCAGCTGCAAGCATTCATCGCCAAACGGGATGAGTTGGAAAACGAAATGCAAATCAAGTTCAACGTTTACAGCCAAATGGTAACCCAAGTGCAGAATGCGCAAGCAAAAGTACAAGAAAAGACGCCAGCATTCACCATTATCCAAAGTGCCACTATCCCCAACAGAGCTTCAAGCACGCCGCGCTCTATTGTTGTATTGGGATTTATCTTCCTCGGATTCTTTGCAAATGCAATCTGGATATTATACCTTAAGCCATTCATCAACAACAGAAAGAAAAAAACTGCGACTGAGGAATGATTTATGCAATACCCTATGTGCTGTTGGTCTGCTTTTTTGGAATCGCGGCGTGGAGATTTCATTATGCAGACGATTCCGATATAAGAAATCGAATCACGCTTTTATGCATCTTTGTATTTGTATTCTTCTTCGGTTTCCGCGGATTCTGCTTTTATGACTGGTATGCATATTATCCAATATTCCTGCAAATAGATTTACATACGCTGGATGTTTCAATGCCATACGAGCCGGGATTTTCCCTGCTTATGGCTATCTGCAAGTCTCTTTTCAACAATTATCATTTCTTTATTCTTGTATGCTGTCTGATTAACACTGTACTTCTCCTCCGCTTTTTTCAGCAGCGCATCAACAACATCCCGCTTGGGCTGATGATTTATATCTGTATGGGAGGATTAGGACTTAGCACGGATCTCATACGCAATTCCATTTCTATTCTGCTATTCATCAATAGCCTCCAGTACATCGAAGAGCGCAAGCCCATTCCCTTTTTCCTCATTAATGCAGTGGGAATGACGTTCCATCTCTCTGCTTTTTTCTATTTTCCACTCTATTTCTTCCTCCACCGCAGGTATAGCAAATGGATTTATTTGGCCATATTCGCCATTGGCAACCTGATTTATATATTCCATATACCCGTATTCCTTACATTAGTATCTTTCATTGCCGGCATTATCAGTCCGCAATTGAACTACAAGATTATGGCTTATACGGAGCTTATGCCTTCCGATGGTTTCCGGCTGAGCATCGGCTATTTGGAACGACTGCTCACCGGCATTCTCATATTTTTGTATATCGGGAAACTTCGGGACATCAGAAAAGACAACGACATCTTCATCAACAGCATTCTGTTGTATTTCGCAATGTTTTTCTTTTTCAGTGAGTTCAAAACGGTTGGCTTGCGTTTCTCCAATCTCTTCTGCTATGCCTACTGGATATTGTGGATAGACCTGATAAAGTGCTTCGCCATTGAAAACAACCGAAAGCTATTCATCTTCTTCTTGTCCATTTATTGCGTGCTAAAGATATACGGTTCGACCAACAACATCATTGCGAGATATGACAATGTGCTCATAAATGCACAGCCATTTCACATCCGGGAACAGATTTTCAATAAGAATTTCAATGACATATAGACAATGGGATTGAAGCAAAATTTCATATACAGCAGCATTGTGACGGCATCCAACTATGTCTTCCCGCTGATTGTATATCCATACATATCCCGTGTACTTGGTGTGTCCAATATTGGAATCTGCAATTTTATTGACAGCATCATCAACTATTTTGTATTTCTCTCTATGCTGGGAATCAGTGCCGTCGGTATTCGCGAAATTGCCACGGCTCAATCAGACAGGAAGAAGCGCAGTCAAATCTTCTCCAGCATTATCTGCTTAAATTCCATTTTCACGCTGATTGCCATTATTGCCCTTATCCTGTGCACCTACTTTATACCCAAGCTGTACCAATACCTGCCAATGATGTATATCGGCATCATCAAGTTGATTGGAAACTTCTTAATGTTGGAATGGCTGTACAAAGGTTTGGAGAACTTCAAATACATCACTCAGCGCACCCTATTGATAAAAACTCTGTATGTCATTTCTATTTTTGTTTTTGTCCACAATGCCAATGACTACACCATCTATTATCTGTTGTCGGCATTGATGGTCTTTGGCAATGCCCTCATTAATGTGGCCTACAGCAGGCATTTCGTTTCTTTCACGATAACTGGCATAAAAGTCTTCAAATATTTAAAGCCATCAATAACGCTGGGGACATATTGGATTCTTACGGCACTTTACACATCCTTTAACACCATATTCTTGGGATTTACCTCCAATAACGAGCAAGTAGGATTCTACACGACTGCGTCTAAGCTGATGACGATAATCATTGCAGTATACAGTGCTTGGACCAGTGTGGTGATGCCGCGAATCAGTTCAACAATCAGTTCCAATAATACTGCGGAATTCAAGTTACTGATTACCAAATCCATCTCCGCTCTCCTTACCTTTTCTATTCCTACCATTGTCCTGTCCGTCATTTTCAGTCCTACCATTGTGTATATCATCTCTGGTTCCGGATACGAAGGGGCATATCTTCCTTCGAGAATCATAATGCCACTCACCTTCATTGTCGGTTATAGCCAGATTCTCATTATGCAAGTTATCATACCTAACAAGAATGACAATCTGCTATTTGTGATTTCTGCCATTGGAGCCTTTATCGGCATTCTGTCCAACATCATACTCACCCCACATTATATGGCCATTGGAGCAAGCCTTTCGTGGTTCATTTCCGAAGTCATCGTACTCATTGTTTCCATTTACTTCACCCAGCACCAATTCGATATACAATTCCCGTGGGCGTTGGTCGCCAAGAATGTGGTGGCCTATCTCCCTGCTACCGTATGTTGCATCTGCATCTATCTGTATCTGCCTTTTGGGAGCATTGCCGACTTCTTTATTGCAGCAATAACGATGGGGGTATATGCTATTGTCATACAGTATTGCTTCCTAAAAGAAGAATTCGCGCTCAGCCTTATCAATAAAATTAAAATACGAATAAAATGACATATCTGCTTATTGCCTTATTGCTCGTCAATATCCTCTTATATTGGGACTATCTCCTATTCATACTGGCTGCACTGCCCATCAGGCACTTCGCCAAACGGCAACGGCTCTCCCGGCAAACATCCGAAAAGCCCGGGCTGCAGTCTGGCCGTCCCTCCACGGCGAAGCACTGGCTGCGCCGGCGTCTATGGCGATGCTTTACCCAGTACATCCGCTATATAGATCTCCGTTTGGGAATGTTTCCTTCCATTACGCTCCGCAGGCTTATCTATCGCCACATCTTCCGTTCCCATCTTGGCATAAACGCCATCCTTCACTACGGCACAGAGATTAGAAGCCATTGGAATCTGTCTGTCGGCAATCGGAGTATCATTGGCGACAGGGCCTTGCTCGATGCGAGAAACGGCATTTACATTGGCGAGGATGTAAACATCAGCAGCGACGTGCAGATTTATACAGAGCAACACGATTATCGCGACCCGGAGTTTCTATGCCAAAGCGATGCCACCTTTGCCGTAAGGATTGACAGTCGGGTATGGATTGGGCCGCGCGTCACGATACTCCACTCTGTCCACATTGGCGAGGGAGCCGTCATTGCCGCAGGGGCTGTTGTCACGAAAGACGTGCCCCCCTTCAGCGTGATGGCAGGCATTCCTGCCAAGTGCATCGGTGAGCGTCCACGTCATCTTTCATACGAATTCACAGATAACGATTACTGGTTCTATTAAATAAGGTATATAGCGATGGAATCCAAAAGCAATCAAACGGTATGCGTCAGCATCATAATGGTCAACTACAACTCTACGCAGCTGCTGATAGAGGCCATCCAATCTGTGGTTACCCACACGCACGGGATTTCTTATGAGATTATTATTGTAGACAATGCCTCACCCGACAACGGTGCCGACATTATTGAGGCCCAATTCGGAGAAGGCGTCAAGCTCATCAGAAGCACTGAGAACCGAGGATTTGGAGCTGCCAACAACATTGGCATTGCCAATGCCAATGGCACTTATCTCTTTTTACTTAACCCAGACACGCTGCTGCGGAACAATGCCGTCCTTACTTTCTACCAATACTGCGAAAGTCATCAGCAAGTGCCCATAGGAGCATTGGGATGCATCCTGACCAACGAAGAGAGAGAGCCAATCAATTCATTCGGTAGATTCTTAACCCCGGCAAGGATTCTTAGTCACGCGCTCAAGATGTCGCGTCCTCCCCAATTCCAGCTGACGGACGAACCGTTCACCACAGACTTCATCACGGGGGCTGATTTGTTCATTCCCCGCCGGGTCATTGAAACAATTGGCGATTTCGACCCTGCCTTTTTTATGTATTGCGAAGAAGCAGACCTCCAATACCGAATGGCGCAGGCAGGATTCCAGCGCATCATTATACCCGGCCCTCAAATCATACACTTCGACGGCGGCTCATACCAACAGCGGGCCCGCCGGTCAGCCTTACGCAGATACCAACACGACCGAAGCAGATGCCTATACATCAGGAAGCACTATCCTCTTTGGCGGTATTTGCTGTTCCGCGTCGCATTCTTTGTTTGCAGGATTCCCGCACTCATCAATCCGCACTACGACCTGCGAAGCAACTTCAAATACTTTCTGTTTCTCATATCAATGAAATAAGCCTATGAACCGAATTCTTTTCATTGACTACAAACTGGAAGAAGGCCACGTCAACTTCAACCGCATTCACATCAATGCACTGAAAGATGACGGATATGCAGTCAGCATTGTGCTCCATCGCGACATTGCCGACCAGCTACCTTTCAATGAATCTGAATATGCCCTCATCCTGCCGCGGCTTTTCAACAAACGCCCCGGCCATCCCATCCTAAACCGCATCATCTTCATCCTGACGCTTCTCTATATCAAGCTCCACATCCATTTTCAGGAATATGAGGCCGTGATTGTATCGTCGTGCGAAGAAATCAGTTTGGGGCTAATGCCGCTATGCAGGAATATGTACATCATCTGCCACGGCAATGCCAACACACTGGGGAACAGAGTGAAGCGGTTCTTTATGAACAGACTGGCCAGACACAACTACTTCCTTACACTCAATGAGTATATGGCCGCACCGCTGCGACAAGCCGGTTATCCGTCCACCTACGTCATTTCACACGGTTGCCTGCCCACGCCCGGCACGCTTCACAACGTTCCCCCCGTCGTCGACCTCAGCCCTTATGCACTGACGCTCTTCCATCCGTCCTCCAAGACCGACCCGGCATTTCTGAACGAGATATTAGCCGACCCCGGATTCATTTCGTTCATTGAGCAGCAGAACATCCTCATTATTATGCGGTCGGCCGCACCTAAGGGAGTGCCGGCAAGCAGCCATATTGTATTCATCCCCTACTATTTGAGCAACCAGCAATATCAAAGCCTGCTGTCACAAGTCGACATTGTCCTCATTGCATATCCTGCCGACTTCAAATACCAAGTCAGCGGCATCAGCTACGAATGCATCACTTACGGCAAGCGGCTTCTTGCCTACCAAAAGCCAGCACTCAGCTACTGCAAGGATTTCTACAATTACGACCCGCTGTTCGCCCATAAGGAGCAACTCTGTGAGCGCCTGACATACCTGATGCATCACGCAGAGGCAAAATGTATTGTCACTCCGCAGGACCTGCACCCAGACTATACCGCCGTTTTCAGCAAGACACAAAAGAAATGAAGTCCATCAGCATCATCATACCGACCTACAAGCCACAGGACTTCCTGCGGCAATGCATTCTTTCCATAGCTCAGCAGACACTGGACCATCGGCTGTTTGAGGTCATCATCGTACTCAACGGATGTGAAGAGCCCTATCTCACGCAAGTGAGAGAATGGGCCGAGACAGCATTCCACGACATAGAATTCCGCCTCATCCATACCCACCAGCCGGGAGTATCCAATGCACGCAATCTGGCCATCGATGCCTCTGTCGGCCAATACATATGTCTGATTGACGACGACGACTGGATTTCGCCCGACTATCTGAAAGTGATGCTCGGATATGCATCTGCCGACAGCATCACTGTATCCGACGTTCAGAACCATTATGACGACCCGAACGTGATTGACCCGGACAATGCCTATCTATCCCGTGCATACCATCAGTTCAAAGCGGCAGAGCGCATATCCATACTGAAAGGGAAGAGCTTCCTTTCCTCGTCCTGCTGCAAGCTGATTCCCCGCACCGTTGTCGGCAACTTCCGGTTCGACACTAAATTCAAGCAGAGTGAGGATGCACTCTTTATGGCCGCCATCAGCAAAAACATTGCTCACGTCATTATTGCGCCCCCCGATGCCGTCTATTATCGCCGCATCTGGCCATCATCAGCCGGCCGGTCCTCCTACTCCATTTGGCAACGCTTCTGCCAGATGATGCGTCTCAGCAAGGCATTCCTGCGTATCTGGCTGTCGGACATACGCCATTACAGCGCCCCATTCTTTGCCAATCGGGTCGCTGCCGCCATCAAGCGCTTCTTCCTGTTCTGGGGAAAATAGAAGAGACTCCCTACTTCCTACTTTCTGAAGACGGAGGGGAAATGCGTCAGCAGGAACTGACGCACACGATGCTTCCATCCCCAATCGCGCCACGACCCGTCGCACCAGTGCATCAAATAGGAATCGGGCGTGCGTGTAGCGGCATTGCCTGCCAATACGGACGAGGGAAAGACGACCATATTCTCCTCCAGCCGTTGCAACTGGTCAACGTACCGGAATCCGTGGGGATATAGCAGCCGGGCCATAATGCTGGGATTAATCTCGTCCTCGAACAGCGTGCCGTCGGGACGGATGAAGTGGCGCGTGCCAAAGAAGTCCATACATTCCTTTACGAAGCTGTTCCCCTCTACTGCCCCATAGGCCGCAGCCAACAAGCCTATTCCTGCAACAGACGTGCCCTGCTGCAAAGGATTTCCCTGTTCATCGACCTGAAATCGTCCTGCCGTATCATATATTTCTGGATGCAGCTCCACCGCCGTAAAGAAATCATAGTGCAGGAAGTCGTCAAAAGGCTTATAGGCCATTACGTCCGTATCCAGATAGATTCCTCCCTCAGTATAAACAGCATAATGCCGGATGTAATCAGAGGCCAAAGACCATTTCTTCTTTTCCAGAGCCTCTTTCACCCATACCACTGAGTCGACGTCAAAGTTGTTTTCGTCCCATCGCTTCAGTTGGTAGTCGGGCATCACCCGTTTCCAGCTATCTATGCAGCGGCTTACTGACGGCGAATACTTTCCGCCGCCCAGCCAGACAAAATGTATCGTCTTAGGTATCATATAATATATCTGCGCATTTATTCTTTATTGTTTCATATCATTTCTTCCCGTTCACCACTGCCAGTCGTCCTCCCAGCCATCGTAGCGGGGCTCGGCCGTCCAGCCGCAGTGGCGACAGAGAGCGACGAGGTCGGCCTGCATAGCGGGCGGAATGAGGCGCCGCCCGTTGTGATACTGGTAGTATATGGTGCGCCCGTAGCGGCCGATGAGGGCATTCTTGATGTCGTGCTCCATACGGCGGGGCATATCATTGTAGAAGTGCTTCAGCCCACGTGCCATCTTGCACTTGACGGCTTTGCGATAGTGGTGGCAGCTGCCGTCGGCAGTCTGTGGGTGGCGGGGATTGATGCTGACAATGCTCTGCTGGTCTGTCGGTGCATAGCGGCCTGCGAGCCAGCGCAGGCACTGCCTGTGCAGCGGGCAGCTGTCGACAAAGCAAAGCAGATAGTGAGGCACTTGGGCGCGAAACGCCGTCTCGTTCTGCTGGATTTGTTTCTCTGTCATTTTCGTGTTCTTGTTTAATGATGGTACTCTGATTATTAAGCTGACTGCAAAGATAATCAATTCAGAAGCGTTTTGCAAACTTTTAAGGGGAATTTTTTCGCGCTTGCGTCCGTGGCGCAGGCCGTTTATTTTTGGCGCGCAAACAAGCAGTTTGCAGCACAGAAACAAGCAGTTTGCAGTACGGAAACAAACTGTTTGCGCCACAAAAACAAATCCAGACAGGCAGCCCCGCTGCCGCAATGTGGCCCAAGCGAGGCACTGCGGGGCACTGACGGAAGGGCAGAACGGCGCGCCCTGCGGGCATCAGGCAGAGGCAGGACAGAAAGAAATCAACAGGGAATAGGGCGATTTTCGGAAAATATGTTGTACCTTTGCAGCCAAATTGCAAACAGAGATGACAGACGCACTGGTTTCGATCATAATGCCCACCTACAATGCGGGCCGCTTCATAGCGGACAGCATTGAGAGCATATTGGCCCAGACCTATCCCCACTGGGAGCTGCTCATCACTGACGACCACTCCACCGACCCACTGACGCTGGACACGCTGCGCCGCTACGAAAAGCAGGACGGGCGCATCAATGTGGTCTACCTCACGGAAAACCGCGGACCGGGCTACTCGCGCAACAAGTCGATAGAGCGGGCTGCAGGGCGATACATTGCCTTTTGCGACGGCGACGACTGCTGGATGCCCGACAAGCTGGAGCGACAGCTGGCCTATATGGAGGAGCAGCAGTGCGCACTGTGCTATGCGTCGTACATCCTACGCGACGAGAACGATACCGACCGGGGCATCGTCATCGCTCCGAAGCAGATTACGCTCCGGCAGCTGAAGCACGACAACAAAGTGGGCTGTCTGACTGCGGTCTACGACACCAAGCGGCTGGGGCAGAAATACTTTATGCCGGCTCTGCGCAAGCGACAGGACTGGGCGCTGTTTCTCAACATCCTGAAGCAGTGCGGAACGGCCTGCGCCATCACCGACCCACTGGCCTACTACCGCATCCGCCAGCAGTCGGTGTCGAGCAACAAGCTCGGACTCATCAAATACAACGTGCTGGTCTATCAGAAAGTATTCGGCTATTCGCCGCTGAAAGCGCGCCTCTACTTCACTTTCATCTTCCTGCCTACGCACTTCTGGAAACTGCTGCGCAGACAGATTGACAGCTGGCGTTTCTTGAGAAAGAAAAAATAAATGAGTTTTTTATTCACTCGCGTGCAATAAAACGGAGGTATCTGCGTTTTGAATAAAAAACGTATTCTACGATTCGAATGACCCGAACAACAGATACCCCTTATATAGACGACGGAATGAACGAATTTGAGCGCAACGTAAAAAGGATTACCGACCTCATCGTGGCCTTGATATGTCTCGTTGTCTTTTCGCCGCTATTCCTCATCTGCTACATTGCCATCAAGCGCGAGGACGGCGGACCAGCCATCTTCAAGCAGGAACGCATAGGACGCTTCGGGCGGCCATTCTATATCTATAAGTTCCGCTCAATGCGCGTAGACGCCGAGAAAGACGGCCCTGCGCTGTATCAGCACGAGAACGACAAGCGAATGACGAAGGTCGGCAAATTCCTGCGCGACCACCATCTGGACGAGCTGCCGCAATTGTGGAACGTGGTGAAGGGCGATATGGCTTTCGTGGGACCGCGGCATGAACGGAAATACTACATCGACCAGATTATCGAGCGCGACCCGCGCTACGTGTATCTCTATCAGATTCGGCCGGGCGTAACGTCGTACGCTACGCTGTACAACGGCTACACGGACACGATAGAAAAGATGCTGCGCCGACTGGAGCTGGACCTCTACTACTTGGAGCACCGCTCGTGGTGGTTTGACATCAAGACGCTGGCGATGACGTTCATCGGCATCGTGTTCGGAAAGAAATTCTAATCGGGACTTCTTACTTCTCCTTAATACTTACGGAAGTGATAGCGGTACTGGCGGTTGTTGAGTACCATCTTCTTGCCGGTCAGCGTCTCAATGCCGAAGCGCTGGTCCAGCTCCTCAAAGCCGAAGGCACCTAAATAGTCGTCAGTATGCTCAGTCTTGACATCGCCGGCGGCACGATTGTCGTAGTAGGGGTCGGTGATGATGAGCGAGTCGCGGGTATGGTCGAAGTGATAGAACACGCCTTTGAAAAGCTGGTTGCGATAGTCCTTCAGATAGGCCAAGTGCATCTGCACGCTGAGAAACAGCAGGGAGTCGCGCATATCGGCCGTACCGCCGGTACGCAGTGTGTCCAGTGCCTGCAGTTGCCACATTCCGTCGAGGTCGCCGTTGTCAGATGTCTCGAACACGCTGCACGACGCGGCAACGAGTGCCGAAAGCATTACGCCACATATCAGTCTCTTCATCTCTTCTTCTTGATTAAGTTCTTCACCAGTCCGCGCTTGACGACGGTCAGCTGCACACCGCTGTTCTTTCCATAGGTCTTGCCCCAGTCGGCTCCCACGGCAGCCGCCACCGACCAGCCGAAGAGCGCAGAGCTCTCGGGGAAGGTGTAGGTGGCCTCAGCCATCAGGTGCTGGCTGTTTTGCGGATTGGCAAAGGGCGCATCGTAAGTACCGAAACCGCGCTGGAGCGTAGCCAAGAGGCGATAGTGCAGATAGTAGGAGGGGTCGCCGGCCAGTCCGAGGTGGAAGGCATAGAAGCGGTTGTTCTCCATTTTTATCTGCCCGTCGGCGTTGTAGAGCGGCGAGCGGTAGAGCGGGTTACCCATCACCTGCCCCCAGTGCTGCCAGCCTGTGTACAGATAATGGTTGTAGTAGTTGTCCAGCCCCGTCAGCTGGTCGCTGAAGCTGGGCGTATGGTCGTGGTAGACGGCTCCGCTCTGATACTTGGTGTAGATGTATTCGAAGAGCAGGTTGTTCAGCCACTTGGCTTCCTTCAGCCGCAGGTCCACGCCGAGCATCATATCCTTTAGGTCGTAGAGCATTATCTTGCGCTTCTTGAAGCGGTTCCAGTTCTCGCCCTCGTCGTATCCGGTCCAGCCCGTCTGCAGCATTGCAGAGTGGTCTTCAAAGAAGTGCTCGCCATAGATGCCGAGATACCAGCGGTCGTAGTCGAAGTTGAGACGGAACATCCAGCTGCCCAGATGGTTGCCGGCAGCGTTCTTGTAATCGGTTTCTACCACGTCGCCGCCACCGGGAACCAGTGCTTTCACCATACCCTTCAGCCCGCCCTGATTCTGAATGACGCTGGCCGAGCCCTGACCGTCTGGGATATAGGACGAACCGCCGAACTGGCAGGCCATCTCCAAGCCGAGCTCGAGCGAGACGGGGTAGAAACGGTAGCTGTTGCCAATGCGGACGTAGCCGGCCTTACTGTGATAGAGCGTGCCCTCGGTGTACTTGCTCTGCTGCTGGGTGAAGTGTTTCTGCCACTTGTCGTCGGTGGTCTTGCCGTAAGCGATATGGCCTTTCAGACTGACCCATCCGTTGGTGAACGGCAGGGCGTAATAGTCGCGCAGGGCCAGCCGCAGCTGCGGAACGGGACGCGCATTGATGCCCAGCGTCTGCGAACCGGTGCTCAGCTGCTGGTTCTTCAGCTCCAGCGGATACTGCTTGGCGCCGACGGTGAGCACGCCTTTCAGCCAGCGTCCCTCGGCATAGGCCTGCTGAACGATGAGCCGGCTGGTGTTGTGGTAGGCCACCGCCACGTCCAACCCGTAGCCTACGCCCCACTTACGGTCGGCATCGAACGTGAGCGGACGCTCCACGGCCGCCCGCAGATAGCCATTCTCCGTCTCGAGCGAGCTCAGGCCGTAGCGGTTGGCGTTGAGCCAAAGCGGTGTGTGGTCGCCCTGCGAGAGCGTCCCCTGCAGCTCCACGCTGTATGCGAGGCTGTCGGTCAGCGTGCGCCGGTTCTCCTGCGCCAAGACCGGCAGGCTACACATTATTATATATAATATGGCGGCAATATGTCTCATTCTCATTTCTCCATCAAGCCCCCAAACAACGGGCTCTCCGCGTGCAAAGATAACGCTTTTTTCTGACAAACGACGTGATTGTAGGGATTTTCCCCCACCCGATTAGGGAAAATCCTTTGTGACGCTGAAAAAAAATGCGTTCCTTTGCATCAGAGATAATGAAACCAATGTTGAACGAACCAAAATACTTACAGCAATGAAGAAGATGATGATAGCCCTGATGGCAATGCTGACGATAGCAGCTACGGCCAACGCAATGAGTTACGAGCAGGCACGCAACGAAGCACTGTTCCTGACGGACAAGATGGCCTACGAGCTGAACCTGACCGACGAGCAGTATGAGGCTGTTTACGAAATCAACCTCGACTACCTGATGGGGGTGACCAGCTACGACGACGTGTACGGTGCCTACTGGGACCAGCGCAATCTGGATATGAGCTATGTGCTGCTCAGCTGGCAGCTGGAGGCTTTCCGCGCAGCCACCTACTTCTACCGCCCGCTCTACTGGGATGCCGGCTACTGGCACTTCGGAGTGTACGCCCGCTACCCGCGCCGCGACTACTTCTTCTTCGGACGGCCGGCCTTCTACGCCTCCTACCGTGGCGGACACAGCTGGCATATGAACGGCGGACGCAGCTGGTATCACGCACGCCGTGACCACTTCCGCCCCGCTCCCGGCCACCATCATTTCGGAATGCGCGACGGATGGAACCGAGGCGACTTCCGCGGCGGACGGGTAAACCCGGGACACCACAGCTCAACACGCACCACCGTGCACAACAACGGACGCCCCAACCCTAACGGCGGAATGAACCACGGCAACGGCGGATTCGGCCACAACAACGGACGCGGCAGTTTCGGAGCCAGCCGTAACAATGGAGGCGGGCAGCCCAACCAGCAGCCGGCAGGCGGCGGACAGCACTCGTTCGGCGGCGGCGGACAGCAGCACAACGGAGGGATGAACGGCGGCAGCGTGAGCAACAGCAACGTGATGCAGCGTCAGAGCTCCGTCAGCCAGCAGCGCCAAAGCTCCTTCGGGGCACGCAGCAACGGCTCGGTCAACCAGCAGCACCTCAGCGGCTCGCAGCGTCAGAGCTCGTTCAGCCAGCAGCGTCAGAGCTCGTTCAGTGCACCGCGCAGCAATGGCAACGTGCAGCGCAGCAACAGCAGCTCATTCAGTGCACCGCGCAGCAGCGGCAACGTGCAGCGCAGCAACAGCAGTTCGTTCAGCGCACCGCGCAACAGCTCGCACAGCAGCTCGTTCAGCGGCGGCAGCCACAGCAATAGCAGCCGCTCGTCGGGTGGCAGCCACGGAGGCGGATTCGGCCGGCACAGATAAGACAAGACACAAAAGATGGTAAAGAGCATAAAGACGATGAAGGGGGCAGACCAAGTACAGGTCTGCCCCCTTTCCGTATGCTTACAGCTCGAGGATGCGCACCTCGGCATTCCCCATCCTCGCTATCTGGTTCATCGGCTTGCCGTAATAGACGGCTTGGATGGCTTTATTGATGATGCCGTGACCCACGGCCAGCACGCGCTGCCCGGGATAATGCCTGCACACATAGTCGATAAAGGACCGCGCGCGTGCCATCAGTGCCTCGAGCGACTCGATATCGTCGGGCCAGACAGCCTCTTTCAGGTCGGGGATGTAACGCCCTGTAAACCCGCCCCAGTCGCGTTCGCGAAGCAGCGGTGTCGTAGCGACGGGCAGCCCGTGGGACTCGGCAATGATGGCTGCCGTATCGACAGCCCGCTTCAGGTCGCTGGCCACAAAGGCATCGATGGACTCGGCGGCCAGCTGCTCGCGCAGCTGGATGGCCTGCTGACGGCCGTGCTCGTTCAGCGCGCCCTGCGTCTGTCCCTGCATTATCTGGCGTGCATTGTCCACGGTCTCACCGTGGCGCACCAAGTAGAGAGTGGTCTTTTTCATCGGTGCAAAGTTAGGCACCATCCCTGTAACGGCAAAATAAATCGCGATTTATTTTGCCGTTACCCCGAATTACGCTACCTTTGCAACAAGAAGCAAAACGAGACAAGCCAATGAAGATACTACAAAGCTCCATCTTTCGCGCCGTCTGTGCACTGATAGTAGGCGCGCTCATCATTAAGTTTCCCGACGATACGATGCGCTGGCTCACCATCGCCATCGGCATTCTGTTCCTCGTGTCGGGCGTCATTGCACTCATTGCCTACTGGAACGCACGCCAGCACGCCAGCGAGTACACCATCACCGACAGCGAGGGGCGCATCATCAGCAACGGGCAGCCCACCTTCCCCATCGTCGGGGCGGGCAGCGTGATTCTCGGTCTGGTGCTCGCACTGACGCCCGCCGCCTTTGCCCACGCACTGATGTACATCCTCGGCGCCGTACTGATTCTGGGCGGCATCAACCTGCTGATGGCACTCGTCTCGGCGCGCCGCTTCGGCTCGGTGCCACTGGGATTCTGGATTGCACCGTCACTGATTCTGCTCACGGGTCTCTTTGTGGTCATCAAGCCGATGGAGACGGCCGAGCTGCCGCTCATCATTCTCGGCTGGTGCGCGCTGCTCTACGGCGTCACCGAGATTATCAATGCGCTGAAGATTCACGCCATCCGCAAGCAGGCGCGCCGCGTACAGCAGCAGGCTGAGGCACAGCAGGCCGAGGAGATGGCATCGGAGACTGTCGAAGAGGGCGACGTGGAGCTCATCGAAGCCCCTCGGCAGGACGACTTCCAGCCAATGATTTAAGGTGGGTTCTATTAATTCTGAGTTTATGTTTATGGTGGATATCTATTCTTTTTATTTCGGCCGCTTTTTGCTTTTATGCGGTGCAAAATGTCAAGTCGCATCAGTCGTGTAGCCCGCTACACTCCCTCTTTGACTTACATTTTGCCCTCGCCTAAAAATCAAAAACCGTCTCGACATAATAAATAGAGCCCACCTTAAGGGAATCTGCACGAGGATTCAACTCCACCCCTATACGATGAGGGCATCGTCACACGTTGGTGACGATGCCCTCGATGTATGTCTTGAGGATGTGAATGCCCGTCTTGTTCTCGTGCCCCCACGGGATGATGAGGTCGGCAAACTTCTTGGTGGGCTCGATAAACTGGTCGTGCATCGGCTTGAGCACCTTCTCGTAGCGGTCGAGCACCATATCCACCGTGCGTCCGCGCTCCACCACGTCGCGCCGTATGTTGCGAATCAGGCGCACGTCATCGTCGGTATCGACGAAGATTTTCAGGTCCATCATATCGCGCAGCTTCTTGTAGTGCAGCGTCATAATGCCCTCGAGGATGATGACGGGCTTAGGCTCCACGTGGATGGTCTCGGGCAAGCGGTTGCTGAGCACGTACGAATAGGTGGGCTGCTCGATGGCCTCGCCGTTCTTGAGCCGCTTGATATGCTCGGTGAGCAGCTTCCAGTCGAAAGCGTCAGGATGGTCGAAGTTGATGGCGGCGCGCTCTTCGGGCGTCAGGCCCGTCGTGTCGTTATAGTACGAGTCGAGCGGGACGATGGCTGCGCAGTGGGGAGGCAGCGACTTGGCAATCTTTTTCACGACGGTGGTCTTGCCTGAACCTGTTCCGCCGGCGATTCCGATGATAGTCATTTCTTAGTTTTTAGTTTATAGTTCAGAGTTTATAGCGGGCCGACGGTCTCGCTGAACATCGGGCGGTAGCAGTCGGCCTTACGCTCCACCCGCATTGGATAGGCCCGCGATGAGCTGGGCATCCGGTAGAGGCGCATCGGCCGGCCGTCGGTCAGCGTGAAGGCGATGCTGCTGCCCACCTTCGGCTGGGAGATGCCGTAATAGGCACAGAAGAGGTCGGTGGCTTTCTGGCCCGTGGTGACGGCACTGCGGCACTGCGGTATGCGGGCGAAGAGGGCATCGAGATCGGTGGGGGTCACCACTTCGAGGTCTTTGTCTGAGGCCGTGCCCGTGGTGCGGCAGACCGCCGTCGCCGTGTCGTAGAGGCCGATGCCGCGCTCGCGCAGCAGCTGTTCGATAGCCTCGCGGCGGAAAGTCTTGCGGTCGGCATCCACCAAACGGTCTTTGTCGCCAAAGAAGCACAGGCCGAAGATGCGCCACATGTCATTGGTGAAGTTGGGATAGAAGAAATCCATCGACCAGCGCTTGCGGGCCGGAGGGAACGAGCCCAGCATCAGCAGGCGCGTTCCCTCCGGCAGGAAAGGTTGCAGCGGATGGTATTCGGTCTCGCCCATAACTCCACCGCTGGCTATTAATCTACCGATTTCATCAGATACACCAGCGTGGGCAGGTGGTCGCTGTATCCCTTCAGCCATACGCCGCCGGCGTGGGTGCGCTTCATATTGCCCTTATACTTGCCCTCCTGCTGGAACAGATAGTTACGGCGGAAGATCTGGGGCTTCACGTAAGTAAGCGTCTTGTACTGCTTGGTGTCTTCCACGTCGAGCAGGCTGCGCGAGAGGATAATCTGGTCGAAGAGGTTCCACGCGCCATTGTACATCAGCGTTCCCGTGCCACTGTCGTGAATCTTCCACCACGGGTTATAGAGTCCGTCGGGCTCTACCTCGGCCATATCGCGCTTGGCACCCAGTGCCACCGACATCGAGCGGTCGCGCGGGTCGTCGTTCATATCGCCCATAATGAGAATCTTCACGTTGGGGTCGTCGCGCAGCAACGAGTCTTTCACTGCGCGCAACTGGCTGCCGCCCTCCTCGCGATAGAAGCTGCCGGTGAAGCGGCTGGGCAGGTGGTTGACGATGATGGTCACGTGCTCGCCGGCCATCGTGCCGCTGACGGTCAGGAATCCGCGGGTAGCGCGGTTGCTGTCCTGCGGCAGCTTATATATATAAGGTACGAGCTTCACGTTGCGCACGGTGAACTGCGCCGGGTCGTAGAGCAGTCCGCAGTCCACACCGCGACGGTCGGGTCCCTCAACGTGTACAAACTGGAAGTTGCGTGCCTTCAGCGGCTTCTGGTTGCACAGGTCCTGCAGGCAGCGGGCATTCTCCACCTCGCTCACACCGATGGCTGCACAGCCCCGAAGTCCCTTCAGGTCGGTGCCCATCTCGCCCAGCACGCGTGCCATATTGCGCAGCTTGACGGTATATTTCTTCTTGTCCCACTTGTTCTTGCCCGTCGGCAGGTATTCGTAGTCGTTCTTGCCTTCGTCGTGCTCATAGTCAAAAAGGTTCTCGAGATTGTAGAATCCCACGGCATAGACGGCGAGCTTGCGCTCTTGTGCGTTGGCACTGGTGACTCCTACCAGAAGCATCAGTGCGATTAAGGATAGTAGTTTTTTCATAATGCAAATAAATCTATGTGCAAATATAGGCATTTCCCACAAGATTCTCGAATGATTTTAGAAAAAATACGCAAAAGTATGCCGTTTTTTAGATTTTATTTTGTTACTTTGCACCAAAGAATCTAAATATTAATTAATTTACCAACTTATGCAGACAAAGCTGAAATTAGCTGTGATGGCTCTGTGCATCGCACCATCGGCCTTTGCCCAGACTGCTGACCAGAAGTCTGAGCAGAATGCCGTATCGAGCGAGCAGGTCTTCACTTTCACTGAAGCACAGCTGGGCGAAGACGACGATATGTCGCAGAATGTGACCATCGTCTCGTCGAATCAGAACATCTATGCCTCGCAGGCAGGATATCTGTTCAGCCCCGCGCGCTTCCGCTACCGTGCTTTCAACCAAAAGTACAATGAGATTTACATCAACGGCGCCGCAATGAACGACCTCGAGTCGGGGCAGTTCCGCTATTCGCTCGTCGGCGGTCTGAACCAGCAGACCCGCGGCGTGGAGAATGCATTGCCGTTTGAGAGCAACAACTTCGCAATGTCGGCGATGGGCGGTTCGAACAACTATGACTTCCGCCCCAGCCATCTGGCTACGGGACAGCGCATCACGCTGAGCGGAGCCAACCGCAACTACACCCTGCGCGGGATGTACACCTATAACTCGGGCCTCAACGAAAACGGATGGGCCTTCTCGGCCAACCTTACCTACCGCTGGGCCAGCCGCGGATATGTAGAGGGAACGTTCTACAATTCGCTGAGTTACTTCTTCGGTGTGGAGAAGCAGTTCAACGAGCAGCACTCGCTCTCGCTCGTCACGTGGGGCAACCCCACGGAGCGCGCATCGCAGGGTGCATCGACCGACGAGATGTACTGGCTGGCCAACGACCGCTACTACAATCCCTACTGGGGCTACCAGAACGGCAAGAAGCGCAACTCGCGCATCGTGACCGACTTTGCACCGACTGTGCTGATGACGTGGGACTGGAACATCAACGAACGGCTGAAACTGACCACCAGCCTCACCGGACGCTACTCGATGTACAAAGGCACGCGCCTCAACTACAACGACACCGAGAAGCCGCAGGGAGACTACTGGAAGAATATGCCGTCGAGCTACTATGACGTATGGTACACCGACGACACGAACGGTCGCACCGACGAGGGCTATACCAACTTCTTCCGTGCCCGCGACTATATGATGAGCAGCAAGCACAACCGCCAGATTAACTGGGACCGGCTGTACTATGCCAACGGCCTCGCCAATCAGGAGGGACGCGACGCTATGTACTACGTGCAGGCCAAGCACATCGACAACCTGAACCTGACGCTGGCCTCGAGCCTGAAAGCCGACCTGACCAAGCACTCGCTGCTCAACCTCGGCATCCAGCTGGCCACCAATAAGGGAATGCACTACAACACGATGGAGGACTTGCTGGGAGCTACCTCGTTCCGCAACATCAATACCTATGCGCTGGGCAACTATGCCATCACCGACCAGCGCGTCTACTACGACCTGAACGCCGACCCCAACCAGCAGGTAAAGGAGGGCGACCGATTTGCCTACGACTACAACATCCTCGTAGACCGTGCACAGGCGTGGACCTCATATTCCTATGCTAAGGGAGCCGTCAACACCTTCGTGGCCGGTCGCATCGGTGCAGTGAGCATCCAGCGCGACGGCAAGATGCGCAATGGTATGGCAGCCGACTTCTCGTACGGCAAGAGCGGCACGGCACGCTTCCTCGACGGAGGCGGCAAAGCAGGACTGGCTGCCAAGCTCGGTGCTGGCAACAGCATCTCGCTGGGCGTGGGCTACGAGCTGAAGGCTCCGCAGGCACAGGCCGCATTCGTGTCGCCTGAAATCAACAACGACTTCGTGGACAACCTGAAGAACGAGAAAGTGTTCAGCGCAGAACTGGGCTATGCCTTTGAGACTTCGTGGCTGAAGGCCAACATCAACGGCTACTACAGCTACCTGACCGACGTGACCGAGTGGCAGAACTTCTACGACGACGATGCACGCTCATTCACCTATGTCTCAATGACTGGCATCAAGAAAGCCTACTACGGACTGGAGTGGGGCTTGAACTTCAAGCTGAACTCGGCATTCAACATCAAAGCGCTCGGCACCATCAGCGAGGCCAAGAACACCAACAACTCGCGCGTACGTTATATGAATTCTACCGATGCCGACTACTACGACGACATCGTATATAATAAGAATATGCGCGAGAGCGGCACGCCGTTGTCCATCTACAGCCTCGTGCTGAGCTACCACTCGGGCGGCTGGTTCATCGACCTCAACGGCAACTACTACGACCGCATCTACCTCTCCTACTCGCCCAGCTATCGCTACGGCTCCACGCTGGAGAACCGTCAGGCATCGTGGGAGAAGAACGGTAAGGTGGCTGGCGAGCAGGTCTATGAGACCATCGAAGGCACCAGCGACAAGCGCATCCTGCCCAGCGCCATCGAACAGGCAAAGGGTAAGGGCGGCTTTATGCTCGACCTCTCTATCGGCCGCAGCATCTATCTGAAGAAGGGCTCGCTCTCGGTCAACCTGATGATTACCAATCTGCTGAACAACCAGAAGATGGTGACCGGCGGATACGAGCAGAGCCGAAGCAACTACTCGGTGAACGACGACGGTACCATCGGCAATGCCCGCACGTACAAGTTTGACCGCAACCCGATGAAGTATTACGCCTATGGAATCAACGGTATGCTGAACATTGCTTATAAATTCTAAAATACACTGACAACAATGAAGACAAGACATTATATCCTTATGGCACTGACTGCACTGCTCGCAGCATCGTGTATGGACGGCGACTGGGACGCTCCTGAGTCAGTGAAAGGCCAAGCGGCTTACGGCAACCAGAATATACAGGAAACCAACGTCGTCACCATTGCCGACCTGAAGAAGCAGTTCGCCAGCGAAATCAGCGGCGGAACAGCCGGAGCCGTGACGACCCCGACGCAAGTGAAGGGCGTGGTGCTGGGCAATGACGCCGGCGGCAATCTGTACAGCGAAATCTACATTGCCGACGAGACGGGTGCCATCCAAGTGCGCATCTCGCAGAGCGGACTCTACGGCTATCTGCCCGTGGGCCAGACTGTGCTCATCGAGCTCAACGGCCTCTACGTGGGCGGCTACGGCAAGCAGCCGCAGATAGGCAATCTCTACAATGGCGGCACCGGACGTATGACCCGCTATGAGTGGTACAACCACTTCAAGCTGGTAGGAGCCGAGGACGGCATCCTGAAGACGGTGACACCCATCGAAGTGACCGACATCAGCCAGCTGTCGCTCGACAACGACGTGTGCAAGCTCGTCACGCTGAAAGGGGTCGAAATTGTAGAAGCCAACGGCACGATGACCTACGCACCCGAGAACCGCAAGCAGTCGAGCACGCAGAACTATGTGCACAACACGTTCCGGATAAACGGTAAGGCCGTCAGCAGCAGCACGCTCGTGCTCCGCACCAGCACGTTTGCCGACTTTGCTCCCTCTGTAATGCCCACCGGCAAACTCGATGTCACCGGCATCGCCAGCCGCTTCAACAACACGTGGCAGATTTATCTGCGCACCGAGGCCGACGTGAAGGCAGCAGAATAAAAAAAGATTCGAATATAACTGATACATACTGAAATAAAAACAAAAAACGATATGAAAAGAATAACAAATCTATTGATTGCGATGACCGTAATGGTCTTCACATTCACCAGTTGCGAGGATGTTCCCTCTCCCTTCGGCCACGTCAGTCTGCCCGGAGCCGACGATGACATCTCGGCCATCGAGCCCAGCGGTACCGGCACCGAAGCTGATCCCTACAACGTACAGGCCATCATCGACATCGTTAAGGCACTTGATGCCGACGTAGATACCGAGCAGACCTACTATGTGAAGGGTATCGTGACCAACATTCCCGAGGGTAGCAATGGTATTTCCACCAGTTATAACAATGCTACGTTCTACATCTCCGACGACGCTTCGGGCTCCAACAGTTTCTACGTCTTCCGCTGTAAGGGACTTGGCGGCGGCGACATCACCGACGAGAATTTCCTAAAAGTGGGCGACGAAGTCGTGATTTGCAGCACCACGTGGGTCAACTATAAGGGCAACACCCCCGAGACCAAGCAGGGCGCAGCCTACATCGTATCCATCAACGGCAGCACAGAGGCTGGCGGCGGTGGTGAGACTCCGTCGGGCGCAGCAACAGGTAGCGGCACCGAGGCCGACCCATTCAACGTACAGGCCATCATCGACAAAGTGAGTGCACTTGACGCCGACGCTGCACTGACCGAGACCTACTACGTGAAAGGTATCGTAACCAACATTCCCGAGGGTAACTATGGTATTTCGGCCAGCTACAACAATGCCTCGTTCTACATCTCTGACGACGCTTCGGGCTCCAACAGTTTCTACGTCTTCCGCTGTAAGGGACTTGGCGGCGGCGACATCACCGACGAGAATTTCCTAAAAGTGGGCGACGAGGTGGTCATCTGTAGCACCTCGTGGGTCAACTATAAGGGCAACACCCCTGAGACTTCGACGGGCGCAGCCTACATCGTATCTATCAACAGTAATGGTGGCGGCGGCAATGACCAGCCCAGCACGGGTAATGCAGGAACGCTGGAGAAGCCGTTCACACCCGCAGAGGCCAATGCCTTTGTTTCGGCTCTTGCTGCAGACCAGAATTCTGCTGAGGACTATTATATCAAAGGTAAAATCATCGATATTACGGATAATAATCAGTTTGGTACGCAATACGGCAACTGTACTTTCTACATCTCGGCCGACGGCACAGACAGCGGTGAGAAATTCTATGTGTTCCGCACCCTCTACTTGGGCAACGTGAAATACACTGACGACTCTTGGGCCAAGCCGAAAGCTGGCGACGAAGTGATTATCTGTGGCAAAGTGGTAAATTATCGTGGCAACACGCCTGAGACGGTACAAAACCAGAGCTACATCTACTCTCTCAACGGTCAGACATCAGCCAATAGCGGTGGCAATGGCGGTGGCAACGACCAGCCCAGTACGGGCGGAAGCATAAGCGTTAGCGCTACAGATATGGGATTCACAGCACAAGCAGTCGCTACTTCGTACACGATGACCGACGGTACAATTCTTACGTTTGGGAAAGGCGGAGGCAGCAATGATCCCAAATATTATGACGGCAACTATGCTTCCGTGCGTATGTATGCAAAGAACACGTTGACGATTACTTCAAGTAAAACCATTACGAAAGTTGTCATCACAACTACCGAGGGCAATGGATCGACAAAGTACAATGGCAATGATACTGCTTATGCAGAAGGAGGTTCGACTGTCAATATCAAGAAAAACAGCGATACCGAAGTGGAGTTCTCCGGACTTAGCGCCAAAACCGTCAATATTGTAAACGAGCACTCTACTGCGAGTGGTGGCACCCAGCTACGTGTGAAAGCTATCGAGATTACTTACGCACAATAATCCATCACATAAGCAAGCAAGCCTATCAAGAGCAGCTCCTCGATGCGGGAGCTGCTCTTTTTTCGATTTCCCCCACCCTCGCCAATAATCCCCGAAAGCCGCAAGCCATCAGGAGTGACAGAAGCGATGGGGCTGATGGGACTAATGGGGCCGATAGGGCTTATAAGACTTATAGGACTAATGAGACTTATGAGTCCTATGAGACTTATAGGCCCTATAAGTCCTATAAGACCTATAAAAAAGCTAAAAAAACGTAAAATCTGCTCTACAAATTTGGTCTACTGCCTCATTGTGCGTACTTTTGATTCAAATTCAACCGATGCTTGCTATGAAAAAGGAAAACAATGACTTTCTGCCACAAAAGGGTAACTACCGAGGATTGTTGGTCTACCAAAAGGCAGAATGCATATATGACATCACCTACTATTTCGCCCATCAATATCTGGAGAAAAGCGATCGCACGATAGACCAGATGGTACAGGCAGCACGCTCGGGTAAGCAAAACATTGCAGAGGGCAGCGCGGCATCGAGCACTTCACGGGAGACGGAGCTTAAACTGATGAATGTAGCTAAGGCCAGCTTGCAAGAATTACTGGTCGACTACGAGGACTTTTTGCGCGTCAGAGGGCTGTGTCAGTGGAGCAGCAGCGATCCACGCTATCAACAGACGCGCAATGTATGCAAGCAGCATAACGACTCGGCTTTTTATCGTGAGGCCATAGCCCAGCGCACGGCAGAGACCACTGCCAACATCGCCATCACACTAATTCACCAGACCGACACGATGATGCGCCGCCTGATAGAACGCCTGAAGGCAGATTTTCTAAAGCAGGGTGGCATCCGCGAAGAGATGTCAAGAGCCCGCCGCGAACTGCGAGGGTGGTAGCCAGAGCAATGGGGAAGTAAGAAGAAAATCGGGGAATTATTTGGCGGGTTCGGAAATTCTTCGTACCTTTGCATCCGCTTTTATGCGCAAATAACAAATAACTATTTATATTTTAGAGAATTAAACAATGAAAACAGGTATTCATCCAGAAAACTATCGCCCCGTCGTATTTAAGGATATGTCCAACGGCGATATGTTCCTCTCGCGTTCTACCGCCAAGACCAATGACACGGTAGAATTCGAAGGCGAAACTTACCCGGTGGTAAAAATCGAAATTTCAAGCACCTCTCACCCCTTCTATACGGGTAAGAGCAAGCTGGTCGACACAGCTGGTCGCGTAGACAAGTTTATGAGCCGCTACGGTAAGGCTGCGAAGAAATAACGATATTTCACCGAAGAAAAGATTCAAAAGGCGCACCCGCGGTAGTTGCATATGCCACGGAGAGCGCCTTTTTTAGTAACCAACCGCACAGAAACCCCAAACAAAAGAAAGCCTATAGTTATGAAACGAATCCACCAACTACTTCTCATCGCAGCAGCGGTCTTGACGATGACAGCCTGCGGCGGCGACGACGAGCAGATTATCCACGGTGCCAAGCCCATTGACAACAGTGGCACCAACAGCAATAGCAACGGAGGCAGCAACGGACAGAGCGACAGCAATGGACAGAGCGACAGCGACGAGGGCGGGACTACCGACCTCAGTACCTACACCAGCCGCTATGAGTTCCCGGCACTGCGGGGCGGAAAGAGCGAAGTCATCGTCCACACCACGGGCGACGACGAGATGACCTATGCCATCGAGTGGGATCACGAGCTGCGCGCCCAGCGCTGGACCTGCTTCGAGATTTACGCCAGCAACCGCATCAAGAAATGGAGCCGCGGCGATTGGAAAGGCGCTACGTGGAACGGACGCACGTGGACGGGCGACCCCTTCCAGCACGACCCGCTGGTGCCGTCGAGCGAGCAGCCGCCGGTGTCGGGTGAGTTCAGCGGCAGCTATTACCCCGGCGGCGGGCGCAACGACTACTACCAGCGCGGCCATATCTGCGCCTCGGAAGACCGTGTCTATTCGCAGGACGCCAACGGACAGACATTCTATATGACCAATATGATGCCGCAGGTAGGCAACTTCAACGGCAAGCTGTGGGCCAAGCTCGAGACGCAGGTGCGCACGTGGGGCGCACTGGCCGACACGCTCTACGTCTGCAAAGGCGGCACCATCGACCGCGACGACCAGATTCTGGACCGCACCAAGAGCGGCTTCATCGTGCCGCGCTACTTCTGGATGGCCCTGCTCAGCAAGAAAGGCGACACGCTGAAGGCCATCGGCTTCTGGATGGAGCATCTGAACGAAGACCACCAGAGCGACCCGCTGAGCGGCTACGTGGTCAGCATCGACGAACTGGAACGGCTCACGGGGCTCGACTTCTTCTGCAACCTGTCAGATGCCCTCGAGTCGTCGCTCGAATCGGCCTCGAAGAATCAGATGGTCAGCGAGTGGAATCTCTATTAAGCACCGGCCTCACAGTCGAGAGCAGCCGGCATACACGCGAGCGGGGCTTGCATCGCAATGATGCAAGCCCCGCTCTTTCATAACTACTAACCGTCTATACTACTTGGTTAAACCTTTATGTCACGTGTCCGTTGCTCACGCAACCCTTTCTTTTCCTAAAATTAACACTCTTCTTCCTTAAAATCTGCTGAATACACTTTGTTGTCTTCTTTCTATGCTTCCCCTACGGTTTCCATCCTCTCAGATTTTCCGCAGCGGTGTCCGTATCGGACATTGCAAATATACGACGAAAAGCCACTTCGTCTCACTGCCGTAGGTCGAAATCTTTTAAATCGTTTGTATTTTTGACTTATATCAATCCTGCAAAAAATCAAAAAATAGCCCTTAAACGTTTGGCGGTAACGCCAAATATTCGTATCTTTGGCCTGAATATTCAACATTCACCAATCAACATTAAAATGAAAACAGTTTACGAATTCTCTGTCAAAGACAGAAAAGGAAAAGAAGTGTCGCTCAAAGAGTATGCCAACGAGGTGCTGCTGATTGTCAACACCGCCACCAAGTGCGGTTTCACCCCCCAGTACGACGAGCTGGAGAAGCTCTACGAGCAGTATCATAGCCGCGGATTCGAGATTCTCGACTTCCCCTGCAACCAGTTCGGCCAGCAGGCTCCCGGCACCGACGAGTCCATCCACGAGTTCTGCAAGCTGAACTTCGGCACGGAGTTCCCCCGCTTCAAGAAGGTGAAGGTCAACGGCGACGATGCCGACCCGCTCTACAAGTTCCTGCAAGAGCAGAAGGGCTTTGCCGGCTGGGATATGAGCCATCCCATCGCCCCCATCCTCGAGGATATGCTCTCGAAGGCCGACCCTGACTACAAGCAGAAGCCCGACATCAAGTGGAACTTCACCAAGTTCCTCATCAACAAGAAGGGACAGGTCGTGGCCCGCTTCGAGCCGACGGAGAAGATAGAGAACATTGCCGCACAAATTGAAGCACTCTTGGACTGATGAAGACGAAATGCTTGATTATCGGCAGCGGACCGGCCGGCTACACAGCAGCCATCTATGCCTCACGGGCTAACCTGAGCCCCGTGGAGTACAGCGGGATGCAGCCCGGCGGCCAGCTGACACAGACCACTGAGGTGGAAAACTTCCCCGGCTATCCGCAGGGCGTAGACGGCAACCAGATGATGATGGAGCTGCGCGAGCAGGCCGAGCGTTTCGGCACCGACATCCGCGACGGCGAAATCGTAAAGGTGGACCTCAGCAGTGCGCCCTATAAGGCTACGGCCGACGACGGGACGGAGATTGAAGCTGACACCGTCATCATTGCCACGGGAGCCTCGGCCAAGTATCTGGGACTCGACGACGAGAAGAAGTACAGCGGTCAGGGCGTTTCGGCCTGTGCCACGTGCGACGGATTCTTCTACCGCAAGAAGACCGTGGCCGTAGTGGGCGGCGGTGACACCGCGTGCGAGGACGCACTCTACCTGAGCCAGCTGGCCAGCAAAGTCTACCTCATCGTGCGCAAGCCCTATCTGCGCGCCTCGCAGGTGATGCAGGAGCGCGTGAAGCAGACGGCCAACATCGAGATTCTCTTCGAGCACAACACCATCGGCCTCTTCGGCGAGAACGGTGTCGAGGGTGCCCACTTGGTGAAGCGCAAGGGCGAGCCCGACGAGCAGCTGGTCGACATCCAGATTGACGGTTTCTTCCTCGCTATCGGCCACAAGCCCAACACCGACATCTTCCGTCCGTGGCTGGAGACCGACGAGACGGGCTATCTGAAGAAGATTGACGGTACGCCCCGCACCCGCATCCCCGGCGTGTTCGTTGCCGGCGACTGCGCCGACCCCGTCTATCGCCAAGCCATCACCGCGGCAGGCACTGGCTGTCAGGCTGCCATCGAGGCCGAGCGCTATCTGCTGGAGCAGTGACCCCCAGAACAGAGAACGCCAACACCCAATAAAAACAAGAAAGCCCCGCTGTCTCAGCGGGGCTTTTTGTCTCAATACTTAAAAAAAACTAAATTAATCAACCATAAACCTTAACCATTAAAAATGCGTTGTCCTTTCACTGTTGCAAAGGTAATACAAGCCGCGGAATATCAAGTCGACTATCCGTCATTAAAGGTTTGTTTTCCGTTAATCTGACGATTTTTAAACCCAAAATCACCGAAAACAAACCTTTTCAGCCCCATTTTGGCCCCTTTTAATACTTTTTTTGACCCCTTTCGGTCGTTTTTCGGCAGGAAAAGCGTAACTTAGCGGCAGAAAGGACGACGCACAGTGCGTCACAGATTAACGATAAATGAACCTTAACACGCTCATCCTGCTGGCAGCCCTCGTGATAATGGTGGTGGTTTTCTTTGTTGCAAGATCACTCTACCACCGCAGTATGCGTATCCGCAACCGGTTGCAGATGAGCACCATCTTCACCAACATCACCCACGAACTGCTCACGCCGCTCACCATCATATCCGCCTCCGTGGAGCATCTGCGCGAGACGGAGCCCAAATATGCCTACGACTACGATATGATGCAGCTCAACATCGACCGCGTGGTGCGCCTGTTGCAACAGATGCTCGAAACCAGCAAGTCGCAGGCCGGCGAGCTGAAGCTGCTCGTCAGCAACGGCGACGTGATGACCTACATCCGCGAGACGGCGCGTTGCATAGAGCCACTGATGGCTAAGCGAGGGCTGACGTTCTCCATTCGCTGCCAGCCGGAGAGTATGATGGGGTGGATAGACACCGACAAGCTGGACAAGATTATCTTCAACCTGCTGTCCAATGCTGCCAAATACACCGGCGAGCAGGGAAAGGTGACGCTCGACGCCGTCACCAACCGTGCCTACGACCACGTCACCATCCGCGTCAGCGACAACGGACCCGGCATCCCGAAGGAGAGGATGAAACGGCTGTTCCAGCGCTTCTACGACGGCGACTACCGCAGTGCGCAGACCATCGGCACGGGCATCGGACTGGCCCTGACGCGCGACCTCGTCTATCTGCACGGCGGCACCATCAGCGTAGAGAGCACCGAGGGAAGCGGCACCACCTTCATCGTAGAGCTGCCCATCGGCAAAGAAGCCTTCTCGCCCACGCAGATTGACGAGAAAAACCAGATTAAAATCAACATCCCGCAGACCACCATCCTCGACTTCGAACGCCACGAACAGGAGGCCGAGCAGCGGTCAGGGAACCAGAAGACCACCGACGAGGATGCCTATAAGATACTCATCGTTGAAGACAACATCGAGCTGCTCGTGCTGATGAAGCAGCTGCTGCAAAGCCGCTACCACATACTGACCGCCACCAATGGCCGCGAGGCACTCGACGTGATTCACGCCAACGACCTCGACCTCATCATCTCCGACGTGATGATGCCAGAGATGGACGGCAACGAACTGACGGCTAAGGTGAAGCTCGACCCCGACTACAGCCACCTGCCCATCATTCTGCTCACCGCCCGTACACAGGAGAAAGACCGCAACGAGGCCCTGCTCATCGGAGCCGATGAGTATATGATGAAACCCTTCAAGATGGGCGACTTGCAGCTACGTATCGACAACATCATTGCCAACCGCCAGCGCATCCAGCGCGACTACCAGAAGCAAACCGTAGAGGAGACCCACAAGAAAACCACGGCCAGCCCTACGCCCGACAACGAGTTCCTGCGCCGCGCCATCGAATGCGTCAATGCCCATCTGGCCGACGGCGACTACGACCGCGATGCCTTTGCCGCCGATATGGGTGCCAGCCCGTCGACTCTCTACAACAAGCTACGTTCGATGACGGGGCTCAGCGTGTCCAGCTTCATCCGCGACATCCGCATCAAGGCGGCCTGTCGGATGGCCCACGAGGTGGCAGGCATCCGTGTGAGCGACCTCGCCTATGCCGTAGGCTTCAAAGACCCCAAGTATTTTGCTACCATCTTCAAGAAGGAGATGGGCATCCAGCCCAAAGAATATATTGAACGGGCGCAAGCTGAGTGATGGGCACTCGCGGATGGCCTATCACCTCTTACCACACACCATCAGACCGACAAACGTAATCAGGCCGTTGAGCATCAGCAACTCATAGCCGAAGCGATAGCCCGTCGTGGCAGCCACCAGCTGGTCCAGTGCATAGCACACCAGCGGCGAGGCGACGCAGATATAGGGCGTATAGCGGTCGGCGGTAGCCCGGCGGGTGAACAGCCCAAAGGCAAAAAGCCCCAGCAGCGGACCGTACGTGTAGCTGACCAGCGTATAGATGGCATCGATGATGCTGGTGGAATTGACAGCACGAAACAGCAGGATGAACACAACGAAGACGCAGGCCACGCCCAGATGCACCCTACGGCGCAGCCGCTCGTCGTCAGGCCGCTCGCAGATGTCTACGCAGAAGCTCGTGGTGAGCGACGTCATTGCCGAGTCGGCACTGGAGAACGAGGCCGCCACGATGCCGATGGTGAACAGCACCACCACCGCACTGCCCAGCCGCCCCGTGGCGGCAAACATCGGCAGCAGCTCGTCGCCGGCCGACGGCAGTGCAATGCCCGTCTTCCCAGCCAGCAGCACCAGCAGCACGCCCAGTGTCAGAAACAGCAGATTGACCGGCACAAAAGCCACTCCATACGTACACATATCTTTCTGCGCCTCGCGCAGCGAGCGGCAGGTCAGGTTCTTCTGCATCATATCCTGATCGAGCCCCGTCATCACGATGACGATGAAGATGCCGCTCACAAACTGCTTCCAGAAGTTCTGGCGCGACACCCAGTCGTCCACGACGAAGACGCGCGACATCGGGCTGTCGGCTACGGCACGTGCCGCCTGTCCCACCGACATCCCCATCTCTGTGGCCACCTTATATATAATAAGCAGCAGGGCGGCATAGAGGCAGGTGGTCTGCAGCGTGTCGGTCCACACCAGTGTCTTGATGCCGCCACGCCTCGTATAGAGCCATATCAGCCCCACCATTGCCGCCTCCGTGACGACAAAGGGCACGCCCAGTGCCCCGAAGACAAACCGATGGAGCAGCATACACACCACGTAGAAGCTCACCGTGGCACGAACCGTCTTGGACAGCAGGAAAAACGAGGCTCCCGTCTTATAGGCCCGGTGCCCCAGCCGCTGCCCCAGATAGGCATAGATGGAGGTCAGGTTCTGGCGGTAATAGAGCGGCAGCAGCACAAAGGCCACCGCCACATAGCCCAGCACGAATCCGAGGCAGGTCTGCAGATAGGTCATATCCATCCGCATCACCATCCCCGGCACCGAGACGAACGTGACCCCCGACATAGAGGCACCCACCATTCCGAAAGCCACCATATACCACGGTGAGCGTCGCTCGCCCCGATAGAACGTGTCGTTGGTGGCGCGCCGGCTCGTCATCCGGCTGACGGCGAAGAGTACCGCGAAATAGACCAATATCGTCAATACTATCATCATAACGCCTGCAAAGGTAGCCCTTTTCTGGCAAAAAACCGCCTCGAACGGCTGTTTTCAGCACGTCATATACGCCAACCGCCACGCCCGAGAAGCCACACCGCGGGAGAATTCTCGCGAGAATTCCGGAAATTCTCGCGTAAATTTTCAAAATTCTCGCGAGAATTTTCGAAATCCCCGCGCAGATTTCACAATAAATCCGTATCTTTGCAGTCATTGAGTGACTAACCAAAAACATCCAACAGGCCCTATGACACGACAAAAGAAGTTTATCCTCACCGAGGAACAGATTCCCACACAATGGTATAACATTCAGGCCGATATGCCCAACAAGCCGCTGCCGCCGCTCAACCCTGCCACCAAGCAGCCGCTGACGGCCGACTACCTGAGCCACATCTTCGCTGCCGAGTGCTCGCGGCAGGAACTGGACGTGGAGAATGCGTGGATTGACATTCCCGAAGAAGTCATCGAGAAGTACAAATATTACCGCTCTACCCCACTCGTTCGCGCCTATGCGCTGGAAGAGGCACTGGGCACGCCGGCTCACATCTACTTCAAGAACGAGAGCACCAACCCGCTGGGCTCGCACAAAATCAACTCGGCCCTGCCGCAGTGCTACTACTGCAAGCAGGAGGGCACCACCAACGTGACCACCGAGACCGGTGCCGGACAGTGGGGCGCAGCACTCAGCTACGCCGCCAAGATATTCGGACTCGACGCCGCCGTCTATCAGGTGAAGATTTCAATGCAGCAGAAGCCCTACCGCTCCAGCATTATGCGCACCTTCGGCGCCGCCGTCACTGGCTCGCCGTCGATGTCGACCCGCGCCGGCAAGGACATCCTGACCAAAGACCCCACCCACCCCGGTTCGCTGGGCACCGCCATCAGCGAAGCC
>JAFUZD010000011.1 GCA_017476785.1 Prevotella sp.
ACTTGCTGGAGAACATTCCCTCGATAGAGGTGCCTACCGACGGCGAGATATAGCTGCGCGGCAACTCCAGCGTGGAGGTGTGGATTAACGGTAAGGCCAGCGGCCTGACTTCCGACAACCGTGCCGAAATCTTGCAGCAGATTCCTGCGGAGAGCATTGAGAAGATTGAGGTCATCGACAATCCCTCGGCTAAGTATTCGCCCGAGGGCTCGGCGGGCATCATCAACATCATTCTGAAGCGCGACCGGAAGGCGGGCTACTATGGCTCGGTGCAGGCCGGTGTCAACAATCACTGGGGGTGGAACCTCGGCGGCAACATCAACTACTCCAGCGGCCTCGTGGATGCCTATGCCAATCTGGGCTACCGGCAGCGGCGCGGCAGCGGCGGCAGCCTCGGCGAGCAGGAATATCTGAACACGGGTATGTACCAGCGGGCTGAGAGCGAGAGCACCGACCGTGGCGGCGGCCTCTTTGCCCGTGGCGGTCTGACGTTTCATCTGACACGCAACGACGACCTCTCCTTCGGGGGAATGACCCTTCAGGGCAGTCACCGCAACCAGAGCCTCGCCCCTTATCACAACGGGCTTATCGGTGCGGCGCAGGACAGCTACCTGCAGACGCGCCGTACCAGCGGCGATGGCGATATGCAGATGTACCACGCCGAAATGGGCTATGAGCATAAGTTCGGCGAGCAGCACAAGCTGACGGCTCACGTGGAGTACAACCGCTGGATGAGCGACAATGACAACACTTATCAGGACTCCATCGTCTACTACGACGGCGGCCTGACGCCCACGCAGTATAGCTATCAGTACCGTCCGATGTATATCCGCAACCGTGCGTGGGAAGTCAAACTGGACTATGAGAACCAGATTAGCCAGAACTGGAAGCTGGAGGCGGGCTACAACGGCCGCTTCTCGCACGAGAACACCCCGCAGGAGTCCTTTGCCGATGCCACCAGCTGGGAGGGCGTTAGCCCCGTTGAGGACGAGGCCTTCTACAACCGCTTCATCTACGAGATGCAGACCCACGCCCTCTATGCCACCGTCAACACCAAGCTGGGGCCGCTGGGCGTGATGGCCGGCCTGCGTGGCGAATACTGGCACGTGGACACCGAGAGCTACGACTATGCGCAGGAGCACAATGCACTGCTGCGCGATGAGCCTTTCCGCAAAGACTATTTCCAGCTCTTCCCCTCGCTCTTCCTCAACTATCAGCTGTCGCCGTCGGCCCAGCTGCAGCTCAACTATACGCGCCGTCTGCGCCGTCCGTGGGGCGGACAGCTCAACTCGTTCAAGAACACACGCGACGCCTCGATGGTAGAGTTCGGTAACCCCGAGCTGACGCCGGAGTACACGCACTCTTTCTCGCTCAACTTCCTGCAGACGTGGACCGAGCATACGCTCTCCGTCAGCACCTACTACCGCCCCACTACCGACGTCATCCAGCGCATACGCTACCAGAGCGCTGCCGACGGGCTGATGTATATGACCAACAAGAACGTGGCGCGCAGCCGCAGTGCGGGTATTGAGATTATCGGCAAGAATAAACTGTGGCGCATCCTCGACCTTACCACTACGCTCAACGGCTACTACTACAAGCTCGACGGCTTCAGCTACGTCATCGACGGACAGACCGTCACGGGCGAGGGGCAGAAGAGCCTCTCGTGGGATGCACGTCTGCTGGCCAGCGTCATCCTGCCCTATAACATCTCGCTGCAGGCTACGGGCAACTACCGTTCGCGGGGAGCCATCACGCAGGGCTACCGTAAGTCCAATGCCTCGCTCGACCTCGGCCTGCGCAAGACTTTCCTCAACAAGAAATTCTCTCTGGCCCTCAACTGGCGCGATGTCTTTGGCACCCGCCACTGGGAGAACTTCACCAGCGGCCCCACATTCTGGCGGCATCAGAAAAACTGGCGCGACCCACGCGTCAACCTGCAGCTGACGTGGAACTTCGGAAATATGAACCAGAAGCGTCATCCGCATCAGAACGATGCCAACAGTCAGGGTGGCGAAGACGACCAGCAGAACTTCGGGGGCTACGAACAGTAAGCCTGTGGGTAGATTCCCTCGGCTGCTGACCCAGCTGCCGTGACCAAAAGGGGCATCCGTGCTTCACAGTACGGACGCCCTCAGCAAACTTCAAACAACCAAAAAAAGAAAATGGCATACCTCTCCCGACCCTCTCTGTGGGGTCGGGAGAGTTTTTTTATCTGATAAAGAGTAGCTCGCGATATTTCGGCAGCGGCCAGCAGGCGTCGTCGACAATGAGCTCCAGCTTGTCTATCTGGTAGCGTATGTCCTCCATCTTGGGTGCCACCGTGTCGTGGTAGGCAATGGCTTTGCGGTGCTCGTCGCCAATCTTGTTGGCCACTTTCCGGGCATCCACCAGCTCCTCCACCATCTTCTCTATGGCACTGGTGCGCTCGGCAATCTCTTCAATCAGTCCTACGTTGCGTGCCGACAGCTTGTCGGCCTTCTCGGTGCTGAAGATGGCCCGCATATTCTCCACGTTCTTCAGCAGCTGGCTCTGATAGCGTGTGGCCACGGGGATGATGTGGTTCATCGAGAGGTCGCCGATAACGCGGGCTTCAATCTGTATCTTTTTTGTGTAGGTCTCCCATTTCACCTCGTTGCGGGCTTCCAGCTCCTTCTTTGTCATCACTCCCAGCCGCTCAAACATCCTCACCGAGTCGGCGTCGAGATAGCGCTCAAAGATGACGGGGCACGACTTCTCTACGTCCAGTCCGCGGCGCGTGGCCTCCTCTACCCACTCGTCCGAGTAGCCGTTGCCGTCGAATCGGATGGGCTTGCAGGTCTTGATGTCGTCGCGCAGGATGTCGATGATGGCGCGTATCTTTATATTCTCTGCGTTCTCCGAGGTTTGGGAGAGTTCCGCCATTCGCTGGTCCACACGCTCCTTAAAGTCGGTCAGTGCTTCCGCCACGGCCGAGTTGAGGGCAATCATTGCCGAGGCACAGTTGGCCTCCGACCCTACGGCGCGAAACTCGAAGCGGTTGCCAGTGAAGGCGAAGGGCGACGTGCGGTTGCGGTCGGTATTGTCGATGAGCAGCTCGGGAATCTCGGGGATGTCCATCTTGAATCCGTGCTTGCCAGCCATCGACAGCATATCGTCTTTGTCGGCCAGTTCGATGTGGTTCAGCAGCTCGGTCAGCTGTTTGCCGAGGAACGAGCTGATGATGGCCGGCGGTGCTTCGTTGGCACCCAATCGGTGGGCATTGGTGGCACTCATTATCGAGGCTTTCAGCAGTCCGTTGTGGCGGTAGACTCCCATCAGCGTCTCCACGATGAAGGTGACGAAGCGCAGGTTCTGCTCCGCCGTCTTCCCCGGTGCGTGGAGCAGCACCCCCGTATCGGTCGACAGGCTCCAGTTGTTGTGCTTGCCCGAGCCGTTGATACCGGCAAAGGGCTTCTCGTGCAGCAGCACGCGGAAGCCGTGCTTGCGTGCCACGCGCTTCATCAGCGACATCAGCAGCATATTATGGTCGACGGCCAGATTGGTGTCTTCGAAGATGGGAGCCAGCTCAAACTGGTTGGGCGCCACCTCGTTGTGGCGTGTCTTTACGGGGATGCCCAGTTCCAGTGCCTGCACTTCGAGGTCGCGCATAAAAGCGGCCACGCGCTCGGGGATGGAACC
>JAFUZD010000116.1 GCA_017476785.1 Prevotella sp.
GTCTGGACACGCCGACATCCGGCGAATACTACCTCGACGGAGTCTCGGTCCGCACGATGTCCAAGCCGCAGCGCGCCATTCTGCGCAACCGCAAGATTGGATTTATCTTCCAGAACTACAACTTGCTTTCCAAGACTACCAGTGTCGAGAACGTAGAACTGCCACTGATGTACAACTTGGAAGTGAGTGCCGAGGAGCGTCGCCGACGTGCCATCGAGGCACTGGAAGCCGTAGGACTGGGCGAGCGGCTGAACCACAAGTCGAACCAGATGTCGGGCGGACAGATGCAGCGCGTAGCCATTGCCCGCGCACTGGTCAACAATCCCGCCGTGATACTGGCCGACGAAGCCACCGGAAACCTCGACACGCGAACGTCGTTCGAGATTCTGGTGCTCTTCCAGAAGCTGCACGCCGAAGGCCGCACGATTATCTTCGTGACGCACAACCCCGACATTGCCCACTACTCCAGCCGCAACATTATGCTGCGCGACGGCCGTGTCATCAGCGATGAAGTGAACGAGAACATTCTTTCTGCTGCCGAAGGACTGGCAGCACTGCCACAAAACACAGACGAGTAAATGAACTATACCAACCTATTTAAGATTGCCCTACGGGCTATCGCCGCCAACAAGACGCGGTCGTTCCTGACGGCACTGGGCATCATCATCGGTATTGCATCGGTCATCACGATGCTTGCCGTAGGCCAAGGCACCAAGCAGAGCATCCAGTCGAACATTGCCGAAATGGGCTCGAATATGATAATGATTTCGCCGGGTGCCGACCGCCGCGGTGGCGTCAGACAGGACGCTTCGTCTATGGAGACGCTGAAGCTGAGCGACTACGAGGCCATCAAGAACGAGTGCCACTACATCACGGCCGTATCGCCCGTCGTCACCAGTGCCGGGCAGTGGATCTATGGCAACGAGAACACGCCGTCTTCGCTCTATGGTGTCAACCAAGACTATCTGGAGATTCGCCAGCTAAGCATTGCTGACGGCGAGATGTTTACCGACGGCGACATCAAGTCGAGTGCCAAAGTATGCGTGCTGGGACAGACGGTCGTAGACAATCTGTTCCCCGACGGCTCCGACCCCATCGGCAAAGTAGTGCGTTTCAACTCCATCCCGTTCCGCGTCGTAGGCGTCTTGCAGAAGAAAGGCTACAACTCAATGGGTATGGATCAGGACGACCTCGTGCTCGCCCCATACACCAGCGTGATGAAGCGCATTCTGGCGCAGACCTATCTCGGCGGCATCCAATGCTCTGCCATCACGGAGGGTGTCACGGAGAAAGCCACTGAAGAAATCACAGAGATTCTTCGCCGTACCCACAAGCTGAAAGATGCCACCGACGAGAAAGAAGGCGACGAAGACGACTTCAATATCCGCTCGCAGGAGGAGTTGGCATCTATGATGAACTCCACCACCAGTATGCTGACCATCCTGCTCGGCTGCGTGGCAGGCATCTCGCTGATTGTGGGAGGCATCGGCATTATGAACATTATGTATGTGAGCGTAACGGAGCGCACCCGCGAGATTGGCCTGCGAATGTCTGTCGGAGCCCGCGGCGTAGATATCTTGAATCAGTTCCTCATCGAGGCCATCCTGCTCAGCGTCACAGGCGGCATCATTGGCGTGCTCTTCGGCATCAGTGCCTCCTATGCCATCAAGCTCTTTGCCCACTGGCCGATAGCCATCGAGGCGTGGACCATCATTATGTCGTTTGCCGTATGTACGTTTACGGGAGTATTCTTCGGGTGGTATCCTGCCAAGAAGGCTGCCCAATTGGATCCGATTGAAGCACTGCGCTATGAATAACAAGAAGATAACCATCCTGATGCACGTGGCCACGTGGCTCATTATGTTCGGCTCACCGCTGATGGTAATGAACCACGGCAACGGCGTCTCGTGGTTGCAATTCTTGATGATGAGTGCCGCACCGCTGGCTATGCTGCTGGTATTCTATGCCAACTACCTATGGCTTACGCCCCGCTTCCTGTTCAGTGGCGAGCGGCGCTATTTCTGGCTGATAAACACGGTCATCATCGTATGCTTGGGCATCGGCCTCCATCTGTGGATGGAACATACGCACCAGCTGTTCGAGCCTCATCCCCACCTGCACCAGCCGAAGCTGGCCGGCAGCCTGTTCTTCATCCTGCGCGACTGCTTCAATCTGGCCATTGCCGCCACCATCGCCACTGCACTGCAGATGGCACTCCGATGGCAACGGCTGGAGACGGCTCACCGCGAGGCAGAAGCTGCCCGTGTCGACGCTGAGCTGAGTAACCTGCGCAACCAGATTAACCCGCACTTCCTGCTCAACACGCTCAACAACATCTATGCCCTGACGGCTTTCGATGCAGAACGGGCGCAGCAGGCTATTCAAGAACTGAGCCAGATGCTGCGCCATATTCTCTACGACAACCAGCAGCCATTGGTGCCGCTGGCCGACGAGATAGAGTTCCTGCGCAACTACATCAACCTGATGAAGATTCGTCTCCCGCAGAATGTAGACGTACAGTTCAACGCCCAGTATCAGGACGGCCAGACCAAAGTGGCCCCACTGCTCCTCATCTCGCTCATCGAGAATGCCTTCAAGCACGGCGTCAGCCCCACGCAGCCCAGCTTCATCCACATCAACATCAATGCCGATGCCACGCAAACCACGTGCGACATCAGCAACTCCAACTTCCCTAAGACCGAGCAAGACCGCAGCGGTCACGGCATCGGACTGACTCAAGTGCAGCAACGGCTCGACCTCGCCTACCCCAACCGCTATACGTGGGAGCGGGGCACCAATGCCGACAACACCATTTATCATTCTAAAATCATCATCCAATGACCATCAACTGCGCCATTATCGACGACGAGCCTCTGGCTGCCGGATTGCTGGAGAGCTATGCCCGGAAGACGCCTTTCCTGCATCTGCTGGGAACCTACAACAGTGCCATTACGGCAATGAAGGAACTGCGCGAGCATCCTGCCGACCTCATCTTTCTCGACATCCAGATGCCAGAACTGAGCGGCATCGAGTTTGCCAAGATACTGCCCAGCCAGACTAAAATCATATTCACCACGGCTTTTCAGCAATATGCCATCGAGGGCTACAAAGTCAGTGCCCTCGACTATCTGCTGAAACCCATCTCCTACGACGACTTCGTCAAATCAGCCAATAAGGCACTGGAGTGGTTTACCATTGCCCACAGGCAGCAGACCTACGCGCAAGACCGTTTTATGTTTGTCAAGAGTGACTACAAGCTGCAGCGCGTAGCACTGGACGACATCCTCTACATCGAGGGGCTGAAGGACTACGTACGCATCTACCTGCAAGACGGGCAGAAGATTATGAGCCTGATGAATATGAAGAAACTGGAGGACTACCTGCCGCGGCCCGAGTTCCTGCGTACCCACCGCAGCTACATCGTGCATATGACCAAGGCGGCCACCATCGACCGATTCCGCATCGTGTTCGGCGAGCAATACATCCCCATCTCCGACTCCTATAAGGAAGAGGTGCAGAACTACTTCGACGAGCACACGCTGTCATAGCCCGCCCCCTCTGTTGCCAGACAGGCACAAAAGCAAATCCACACGTATGCCTCAAGTGCTTACGTGTGGATTTTTTTGTGCCTTACCCCCATCCATTGCTATGCCAACAGGTCGGCAGGCCGCTCAGCAAACGTCGTGGCACCATTGGCCAGCAGGAAATCGCGGTCGCGGAAGCCCCATAGCACGCTGATGCAGGGCAGGCCGCTGTTGCGTGCCGTCGCAATGTCTACGTCGCTGTCGCCTACGTAGACGGCGTTGTCCTTCCCCACCCCAAGCTCTCTGAAGGCCTTTTCTACGGTGTCGGGCGCGGGCTTCTTGCGCACGCCGGCAGCCTCGTTTTCGCCGATGGCCACCTCGATAGCATTGCCAAAGAAATGGCGGACCAGCTCTTTGGTGGCAGCATCGAACTTGTTGCTCACCACCGCCAACCGCCGCCCACGCCGCTTCAGTTCTTCAAGCACGGCCACGATGCCGTCGTAGGGACGCGTCGTATCGAGCGAATGTGCCATATAATACTGGCGAAACAGGGACAGCGTGTCCTCAAACTGCGGATTCTCCGTCCCGCCCGGTATGGCGCGTTCCATCAGTTTCTTGACGCCATTGCCCACAAACCGCCTGACATCGTTAACCGAGTGTACCGGCATTCCGTGCTGCCGCAGGGCATAGTTCGTTGCCGCGGCGAGGTCGTCAAGCGTGTTGAGCAGCGTTCCGTCGAGGTCGAAGATATAGGTTTCGTAGTTCATCGCTTGCTTCGGGTTATCATTGTGTTCACTTTCTGGTTATAGCGCTCGGCCTTCAGCAGCTCCTCAATGGTCAGATGCATCCGGTATTTCCAGCGGTTGTGCGAATCGCTGGGCACATTGATACGCTCATCCTGCGGATTCTTGCTGCGCAACTCGCCATCCATTGCCAGCCAGTCTTGCAGCGACAGGATGCACAGCATCGACGGGCAGTACAGATGGCGGGCTATCATCTCTTCAGCCAGATGGGCTGGCAACTGCTCGGGAGCCCGCCCTTCTTTTTGCAGCATCGTAATGTAGTAACGCTGACGCCGTTCGGGCTGCTCTTGCCACCACAGCCGCAGCGGTGCCATATCGTGGGTTGTCAGCGTGCACACCGAGCGATAGGGATTGGCATCCAGATGGGCAAACTCGAAGCCCTGCTGCTTGGGCATCTGCTGAATCTCAAGCGTCAGGATGCGCAACTGGTCGAGCACGGGGCCTACGCAGTCGGGCAGCATACCGAGGTCTTCGCCGCAGATGAGCATACGCGAGGCTCCCAAGACGGCGGGCAGCCGGTTGAGGGCCTGCCGCCCCCAGAACATAGAATGGCGCTGATAATAGTAATTGTTGTACAGACGTGCAAAGGCATCTTTCTCCTCTGCTCCCAGTGCCTCGTAGACCGGCTCGCCGATGACGCCGATACGGGGATGATACATCTCTGGCTGGTGCGGGTCCTCGACGAACAGCACGTCACTGATCAGCTGCATCAGCCCGTCGCGAATCCACAGGCTATTCTCGTCGCGCTGCTCGGCAAAGGCATCTGCTACTTTCCGTTGCGTGTCGTAGTCGGCTTTCAGGTCGTAGAGATTGTAGGCCTTGCGCACCAAGAAGTTGTCGCGCACATACTGGGCGTGGATACCGAAGAGGCGGTCGATAAGGCGGTCGTTGATAAACGGGCGCGTGTAGAGCTCCTTACGGAAGGGCAACCCGAAGTATTCTATCTCGCCGGCCGTCATTGGCAGTGCCGGCGCGAAGTGGCCCAACAGCCCATCGACGGCCCCGGCCGGAATCTCCCAGATGCGGAAGAAGCCCAGAATATGGTCGATGCGCAGTGCATCGAAATACTGCTCCATCCACTGCAGCCGGCGACGGAACCAGCCCACCAGAGCTTCGTTCTTCCAGTTATACGTGGGGAAGCCCCAGTTCTGGCCGCGCGTAGCAAAGGCATCGGGCGGTGCCCCTGTTTGCATATCGAGGTTGAAGAGGTCGAGATGATTCTTTGTCTCTGCACTGGTCCGGTTGACACCGATGGGCAGGTCGCCTTTCAGCACGACGCCGTTTTCGCGGGCATAGTCGGCAGCCGCCTTCAGTTGCACGTGCAGCAGATACTGCACAAAGCTGACGTAGGCCTCGTCGTCGCCCGTAAAAGCAGCATACTGGGGCAGCCAGTCGGCATTGTCGCTGACAAACTGCTTGTACGCACTCTGCTCGGCGACGGCGCGTCCGCGCTCTTTGAACAGGGCACGCGTATATTCGCCCTTCACGCGGTCCACGGCCTCGTAGTCGCTGTAGGCCAGTGCGTTCAGCTCGCGGCGGCGCCGATGGAACTGCGTCATCTGCTGGCGCGACTTCAGTATGCCGGCAGCCTCGAGGTCCAGATAGTGCGGATGGAGCGCAAAGGCGCTCGTGATGTTGTAGGGATAGGAGTCGCCCCACTGATGGCTCAGCGTCGTATCGTTCACGGGCAACAGCTGAACGACGCGCATTCCCGTCAGTACGGCCCAGTCGACAAAACGCCGCAGGTCGCCGAAGTCACCCACGCCATACGACTGCTCGCTGCGCAGGGAGAACACGGGGACGGCCACGCCGGCAGCCCGCCACGTCGTCTCGCACACACGCAGGCTCTCGCCATAGAGCACGGCCACCTGCCCGTCTTGCAGCTCGGCCTCGCCCGTCGTGCGGTTGTCGCCTTCCTCCCACTGTACGAAGGCCTGCGTCTGCTCGTCTACGATTACATATTTATACTCCAACGGCAGCAGGATGCCCAGCGCATTGACCGTCAGTGCCCACTCGTTGCGGCCGATATACTGCATCCGCTGATAGCGGCTGGTGTTCCACGACCCGATGCTGGGATGACTGCCGCAGACTGCCACCGCCTGTCCGGGCTTCAGCTGCGGAGCCGACACACGGAAGAAGAGCGTACGGCGGAACAGCGGCAGGCGCACCGCCTCGACCTCTTCGCCCACACGTCCCCGCTGCATCGTCACGTAGGCATTGGTGTAGAGATGGGCGTGCAGGGGCAGGTCGCGCCACTGGTCACTGAAGATGTAGTCCTTAGACGAGTCGAAGTGGTAGAGGCGCGGAATGGCATCCCATTCGCGGCGCATCACTTCGCCGTCGGCATTCTCTACCTGATAGACGTAGCAGAGGTGCGACAGTGGATGCTGGCGGCTCTCCAGAGCTGCCGTCTCGAGCGTCCACAGCTCGCCGTCCTGCGTCAGCATCGTGTGGTCGTAGCGTTTCACGGTTCCGTCCTGACTGCATAACTGAAGAACCACGTGGAGACTCTCGCCCCACGCCGTCCGGTATCTGATACTGAATTTCAGCTTCATCGTTTCTCGGTATTGGCTTGTGTCTGATATCTAAGTGCAAAGATACAAATTTTCTCTTGCTTACCACCACTCTGCCCCCTACTTTTTTAGCATCCGATATGCATTTACCGACAGGACGGGGCTTCCGCGGCAATGGGGAATTCTCGCGAGAATTTTCCGAATTCTCGCGAGAATTTGAAAAATCCACGCGAGAATTTTTTGCAGGGTGGCGGGAATTACGTAATTTTGCGGCCGCAATCATTCAATAGAACCGATGAAACGAATCAATAAGAAATACTATCTCTACACGGCACTGGGGGGCGTCGTCCTGCTGGCTGCACTGGTATACTACTTCTTTTTCTCGGCTTTCTCAGCACAGGGCGAGGTGAGCTATGTCTACATTGACGACGACGACACGCAGGACTCGGTGTTCACCAAGCTGTCGCCCGTCAGCTCGAATGCCGGAATGGCTGGGCTGCAGACACTGGCACGCCACTGGAAGTACGCCGAAAACATACGCACCGGCCGCTACGCCATACGCCCGGGCGAAGGGGCACTCACGCTGTTCCGCCGACTGAAGAACGGACAGCAGGAGCCCATACAGCTGACGATTCCCGAAGCCCGCACAATGGACCGGCTGGCGGGCACGCTGGCACGCCGTCTGATGCTCGACTCGGCTGCCACGGCGCAGGCACTCGGCAGCGAGGAGTTCTGCCAGCGGTGGGGCTACGACACGGCGACCGTCGCAGCCCTGTTTATCCCCAATACGTATGAGGTCTACTGGAACATCGGCCTCGACGCCCTGATGCAGCGGATGCAGCGCGAGCACAACCGGTTCTGGAACGGGGCACGCACCGCAAAGGCACAGGCGGCCGGGCTGACGGCCAACGAGGTGAGCACGCTGGCCAGCATCATCGACGAGGAGACGGCTAACACCGAAGAGAAGCCGATGATTGCAGGGATGTACCTGAACCGGCTGAGGACGGGAATGCCGTTGCAAGCCGACCCAACCATCAAGTTCGCCCTGAAAGACTTTGCCCTGCGCCGCATCTACAACAAGCTGCTCACCATCGACAGCCCCTACAACACCTATCGCAACACAGGACTGCCGCCGGGGCCCATCAAGATTGCATCCATCAAAGGCATTGATGCCGTGCTCAATCACGCCGAGCACGACTATCTGTATATGTGTGCAAAGGAAGACTTCTCTGGACGCCACAACTTTGCTCGCACGTATAAAGAGCACCTGCAGAACGCCGCCCGCTATACACGTGCGCTGAATGAGCGAGGAATCAAGTAAACAGAAAAGCCTCCTCTTAACCAAAAACGCCCCTCGCTTCGCAGCGAGGGGCGTTTCTCTACCTCGTCCCAAGGATGACGGGGAGCCAGCAATATTATCTACGTATCCTGATTTTACAGTTCGAACTGCAAAGAATCGTATAATTTTTATAGTTCAAACCACAAAATATCACCAAAAATTTGCAGTTTCAACTATAAACCTTTAACTTTGCAGCGTTAAAAGTCATTCAGCTTATGGAATCCGTAGAACTGCAACCCCTCTTCAATAACTATCATCGTAAGATAGCCAAGATTGACTTGCGCTTTAAGCGTTATCTCTATTCCCGTATTAACTGGGATGCCCGTATCATCAGCATCAGAGGTGCCCGGGGCGTAGGCAAGACCACTATGCTTCTTCAGCATATACAGGAAAATTACACTGATATAGACCAGACGCTCTATGCATCGCTTGACGACCTTTGGTTCTCTACCCACTCGCTCATCGACTTGGTAGACTGGGCCGACCAGCACGGCATCAGTCGACTCTATCTGGATGAGGTACATCGCTATGAGAAGTGGTCAGAGACACTGAAAAACATCTACGACAACTACCCTGACGTGAGTATCGTCTATACCAGTAGTTCGCTGCTCATTATGGATAGTGCCAAAGTCGACCTATCCCGCCGCCAGACCGCCTATACGCTCTATGGTATGTCATTCCGTGAGTTTCTTGCTTTTGAGGATGTGCTGCAAACGGATATGATTCCTTTGGAAGATTTGTTGCAGAATCATATCCGTTATGCTATGCAGATTTCGCAAAAGATGAAGATAACCCCTCTTTTCGAAGCCTATCTTAATTGTGGCTACTATCCTTTCTATCGGGAATCGGGAGAAGACTTCCCTGCCCGATTGCGTGAAACGGTGTCAGTGGTCATTGATACAGACCTGCCTGCTGTTGAGAATCTGTCGTTCGAGACACTGCGAAAGGTCAAGAAACTCGTTATGATCATCAGTGAGCGTGTACCTTTCCAGCCTAATATGTCTGAGCTTTGGAAACAACTCTCTACAAATAACGAATTGGGATTGCGTATGCTCTACGCCCTCGATAAAGCCCAGATATTGGCGTTGCTCACTTCCAAAGCCAAGAATTATAGGTTTCTGTATAAGCCTGACAAGATATTTCTCGACAACCCCAACCTGATGCATATGCTATGTACTGTGGTGAATAAAGGCAATGAGCGGGAAACATTCTTTAATTGTCAGTTGCGTGTGGCCCACGATGTAAAGCATCCCCTGAAGGGCGACTTCTTTGTAGATGACAGGTATCTGTTTGAAGTGGGCGGCAGAAAGAAGTCGTTTGAACAGATAGCCGATGTCCCTGATAGCTTTTTGGCCGTCGATGACACAGAGATTGGTTATGGCAACCGCATTCCTCTCTGGATGTTCGGATTCTTATACTAAGAACCATCATCAAGTGAACAGAGAAACTTTTTATGACTTAATAAAAACGCCCCTCGCTTCGCAGCGAGGGGCGTTTCTCTTAAAATCGGTATTAGTCTTTTTAAGGTAAAAAGATTGTATTCAGGATAACAGCAGCAAAGGTAGCCCGTTTTGCAGAGTTACGCAAATTTATTATTATGTTAGATAACATATTTTCGGTGGAACCTTCTGCGTTAATCACCCGAAATGCCTTTGTATCTCAGCATTATCACAGGCTATCGTTAAAGACGGTGAAGACGTTAATTTACAAATAAATAGCAAGATTTCAGTCAAAAAGGAAGAAGCCCGAGGCTATTTTGGCTGAAATTCGTAAAAAAAAGAATTGTATTTTCAGAATTTGTTGTATCTTTGCAATCGGTATCAGGGGAGAAATCCTGACCACAAATGCATTAGCTTTTATTTCGCACTTTACCGAAGACGCCTCAGAAACTTCTTATGGAATAGTTCGAATGAAGAGCAAGGGAAGGCTAAAGGATGGCTATTCTTCACTACGAGCATCAGCTATGCACCACGCTTTGGCGTGGCAGCATTCTTATATCGTAGTGAGGGGTTCCATTTTCTGAGGCGCACCCCTTAGGTAAAGTGCATAAGGATGACCACGCCATTCTTGTATCCCTATCCCTTTGGTAAGAAACGGCAACCCGATTCCTTTATGCACCTACGCCGCATATTTATATTAACTTAATAAATAGTGGCAGCACGTCTATAAGCACTTCGCCCGATTTTGCAATGATAAGTGCCGTTTCGAAGAAATCAACGTTGACCTGTGCAACAAGTTCCGCGAGTATCTTCTGAATGCTCCGCAAACCATCCACACAGAACACAAGCTCCACATCAACAGCGTGGCAGGCTATTGGTCAACTTTCCGATCCGTTCTCCATACAGCCTACAGGGAACACAAGATAATGGAGAATCCAAACGGCTTTTTGGAACGTATAGACACGATACCAACAGAAAAGGAGCATCTGTCCAAGGATGAACTGGTAAGACTTGCCAATATCCCTTGCGACTATCCCGTTCTAAAGACCGCCTTCCTCTTTGCCTGTCTGACAGGACTGAGAAAGAGTGACATCAAGCAACTCACATGGGAGAATATCCAGCCATATGGTGACGGAGGCATATACGTCACACTTCGTATGCAGAAGACAAAGGAACTTGTGAACAATCCCATAAGTGACGAGGCTCTGGAGCTTATAGGTGAGAGAGGAACGGGGCAAGTCCTTGTCGGCTTTACGGACAAACTTACCCAGACACCCTTGAAGAACTGGCTGAAAGCCGCTGGAATTACCAAGAAAATCTCGTTCCATTGTAGCAGACATACATTCGGTTTTCTACAAGTGGATGCAGGTACGAGTGTCTATACCAGCACATGTTGGGACACAAAAACGTCTCAACAACACAGATTTATGCAACCATGGCTGACGAGAGCAAGCGAGAGAGTGTCAACCGTATTACGTTGAAGCCAAAGATAACTCCACAGCTGAAAGTCGTCGGACAGGGATAAACCTATTTGTTGGTTCTATTTCTTTGAGAAATGAAACCAAAGATGCTATTTTCAGGTCACAAACATGGGAAAATGGGAACCAACAGGATTGGCTCTCATTTTTCGTTATACCTTTGTCAAGCAATTAAACAACTGCGAAAAAAGAAGGAAAAGGCCGAGTTTGAAAATCATACTCACTTCAAGTATGATTCACAAATAAACATAAATCATTGGCCTACAGACGAAAGGACTATACGCCATGTGCAAAAAACTTCTTAACTTTGCAGCGCATTTTCTGAAACAACGAACAATAACACATAAAGACAGTGAAAATAGAATCACCATCTTCCATCACTTCGCGTGAGGCTTCCATCCGGCTTGAATGGATCTCCACAAGAATACTGCCGGGAGTTGCAGTTCTTCTTCTTTCAATTCCACTTTGTCAATGGACAGACTCAATCCTGCCCGATGACATTGTTCCTGTCTATGTCATATACATGCTGTCCGTAACTGTCCTATGGTCAATGTACATAGCTATGCAGTATGCTTTTGTTGGAATAGCGCAGACGAGGAAAACCAAGGACAAAGTTTCTATAGACAACAACAATCCCTAAGACAGGAACGAGCAAACATCTATTCTTCTTTTGGAGGCAATGCCTATTATCAACGAGTCTGAAAACATTGATAACATTTGCGAAGTGGAAACTGCTGAAGAGTTAAACAAGGAAGAGGTTGCAGAAGATATATGTGCGGCAGAGGAAGAAGAACTCCCCAAAGAAAACCTTGTCAGCTCAACCTATCAGCAGGGCATTGATGACTTTTATCAGAGTCAGGCAGAAAGGCAGAAAGCCAGAAGAAGAAACTGGACACCATTCATGAATACCTTCTATACATCATGTCTCCATTTGTCTATGAGGAAGACATGGACGAGTTCTGTACAGACCTTTTGAGATTCGCCACGGATCACAACTATCGTCCTGAAGACGAGTGGAAGAGATTTAAGACCAAACTGAGCAGCTTTGATGTCCGTCATCTGGTCTGGAGCATTGCAACGAGATTGGGACTTGGCAAAGGCAAGGTTTACAGTAACGACGATTGCGCCTGCTATATTGAGCGTCGTTTTGCTTCTTTGTGTGTAACAGCCAGTGGAGAGCCATTGTCGCATAGCACACTCAGGAACCTGACAGTCACATCCAACAGCGACCAGATTCATTGTGACATTCAGGGTGCAGACGGACTGTTATTCCATATTCCTTCACAACTGGGCGTGAAGAAAGACTGAAGATAATCTTTCTTACCTTTCCTTTATTAATACTTAGACATCACATATTGGAGCCACATCAGAAACCAAACTTTGGCGTGGTCCTGATGTTCCTATGCCCTTTTGCGCTAAATCTTACCCCAAAAACATCCGAAATCCCAATTGTCATTCATTATACTTACATGTTCAATGTTGTCAAAATGACGCGTCAGATTCTTGTTTTATCCACGAATAACAGCCAAAAACAAGGCTCAACTGCGTGATTGTTTCGTGATATACCAATTATATAAAAGTGGCTTGGCCTCTGATTCGTAACGGGGTTCCTTTGCAGCACGATTCCACAAAAGGGTCGTGTTGTCAAATGATAAAAGATCAAATTACGTTCAATGACCTTCCGCAGGTCATCGCCGAACTTCGGGATGAAGTATCGGGCATGAAGGCGTTACTGCTGAACCTTCAGAACAGACCAACTCAGCAGAGAGAGAACAGACACCGCCCTGTCACGCCAGAGCAGGTTGCCGAGTACACCAACATTCCCCTTGCGACCATCTATCAGAAACTTGCA
>JAFUZD010000117.1 GCA_017476785.1 Prevotella sp.
AGAGGTAACGGCCGACGTGACCACATTCGACTTCACGAAGGGTGGCGTAGCCGGCACACTGAAGATTCAGAAGTCTACGCTCTACGCCACCACGACCACCACGAAGTCGCTGTACAGCTCGCAGAGCGGCCAGAAGGCTACTGAGTACAAAGACGACGCCATCCAGACGTTCGACATCAGCAACTCTACGTTCTACAACTTCGCAAAGACCAAGAACTTCTTCTCTCACCGTCAGAGCAACCAGACGTGGCTGGCCTACACCATCAAGAACAACGTGTTCGTAGACTGCGGCAAGAGCGGTCAGGTCATCAAGGGCCTCAACGGCGGCTCAGCCGGTAGCAACCCCACTTGGACCATCGAGGGCAACCTCTTCAACTTCGACGAAGCTGACACCAGCGCAGCCGAGGAAACGGGCGACAGCGCAGAGCCTGTGAACAACAACGTCGCCGGTGTCATCACCTTCACCAGCGTCACCACTCCCGACTTCGGCGGTACGGTTTATCTGGGCGAAAACGCTACGGCTCCCACCGAGCTGGGCGACCCGCGCTGGACGCTCGCCTATGACACCACGGGCATCCTCAGCGTCAATGCTGAAGCTGTCGACGCCAATGCTCCGATGTACAACCTCGCCGGTCAGCGTGTAGCTGCTGGTTATAAGGGCATCGTCATCCAGAACGGCAAGAAGTTCTTCCAGAAGTAAGAACCTCATCACCGATATTCCCATCGCCCGCCGAGCCCCGCGCTCTGGCGGGCGATGCTTTTTCTCCCCCTTCCGCTTGCCCATTCAGAAATAATGCTTATCTTTGCAAGACGAATATACGTACGTTCTGACTATCGCCGCCGTCAGCGTCACAATATGGGTGGGACTGCAGTTATATCAAGACGACAAAGGGATTAAAAACAAGAAAGGAAAATAAAATGGGAGCAAATCTTGCAGCAGACATTATGCTTGTCTTCGTCATCGTAATGGCTATTACAGGGTATGTACACTTTCGTGTGCAAGACAAGAAAGAATCGAAGACGCAACTCTAAGAGAAAGGATGCGTCGCCTCCAATACGAAAGCATCGCCCGCCGAGCCCCACGCTCTGGCGGGCGATGCTTTTTCTCCCCCAACCGCTTGCCCATTCAGAAATAATGCTTATCTTTGCATTATGAGTATGGTAGGCGTATGACAACCCATAAAATGAGCGGTCATTGCTATCAATTTCACCTAAAATCATTAAAAAGCGTTACGTTTTTTGCTTATTTAACATAAAATGATTACATTTGTCCACCAAATCCGTTATTTATGATAATGGCGGTTCTTGATGAGAGAAATAAACAAAATAAACAATAACCCACAAAATTATTAACCAAATGATGAAAAGAAACTCAATTTTCAAGACCTTTGCCCTGCTGGCAATGCTGCTGACGTCGTCGGTGGCAATGGCTCAGGCAGAAGGCGGCGAAGAGCCCGCGGCAGAGGAGACGACCACCGTACAGTGTCTTGTCATCACAGCCAACGACGGCAGTGAGTACACGTGGCTTCTGCGCGATGCCCCCGTGCTGGCTGTCAGCGAGGGCAACCTCACGGTGAACGGGAGCGATCTCGTCATCACGCTGGCCGACGTACAGAACTACGTGGTTACGGAGAAGGAAGAGCCGGTAACGGCAATCGACGAGGTGAGCATCCGCCCCGACGGCAGCAAGCCCTCGCTGATGGGCGGCAAGATTTCGGGCCTGCAGCCCGGCAGCGCCGTCAACATCTACTCGCTGAACGGACAGCTGAAAGGCGTGATTCGCGCCGACCAGAACGGCGACGCCTCTATCGACCTCGGCACGCTGCAGCGCGGCCAAGTGTACATCCTGAGCACGCCGGCTGCCAGCTTCAAGATTCTTAACCGCTAATCAAAACCTACCGAAAACAAAAACAAGAAAACGCATATGAAGAAGTTATTTTTACTCGTGACCGTTGCCCTTCTGGGCGCTGCATCTGTGAATGCACAGAAGTATAATATGGTCGTTACTCCGAAAGGCGGCGCACCCGTTACGTTCGCTGCCGAAGGCGTGAGCGTCAAGTTCGAGGAAGTGCCCGTAGAAGTGGCACTGGCCGCCGGCGACGACCTCGCTGCCAAGTTTGCCGAGGCCGTAGAGGCCAATCCCGGTGCCGGCTCTTTCGAGCTGAAGATTCCCGCAGGCGCTACCGTCAATCTGGCTTCTGCCCTGCAGACCAATGCAAAGGTGCGCGTCTACAGTGACGCTGCCAATCCCGGTACGCTGAAGGCTACGGCCGGCTTCCTCGTGGGCAACAGCCTCGCCATCGAAGACGTGAAGGTCGACGCCTCTGGACTGGCCGACCCGCTCATCGGCCTCAACACCGAGACTGAGGGCATTGCCGGCCTCAACGGCACCGACTATCTGGGCATCGAGGCCATCACCATCAAGAACGCCGAGATTACCGACGTGAAGAACAGCCTCGTCTACGACAACAACAAGAAGTATGCCGTGGTAGCGCTGACCATCGAGAACTCTGTCATCAAGCTGGCACTCGAGGCCGTGCAGAACGAGTCGGTCATCGCTTTCCAGCAGGGAGGCGTGAAGGACTTCACCGTCAAGAACTCGACCATCTACGGAACGGGCGAGGTGGCCAAGTATTTCATCCGCTACAACAACTCGGCTCGTCTGGACCGCTATGGCTATGACAAGAACAGCGAGACGCAGAAGATGACCTACCTGAACAACACGTTCTACAAAGTCATCAAGAGCGACGGCCAGTGGGGTAACTACAATGGCGTCGCCGGTCAGGCTTACTCGGCATTCGACGTGCAGGACAACATCTGGGTAGACAGCTCTAAGGACATCATCCGCCGTCTGTCCGGTGGCCGCTTCGGCAGCGGTGCGCCCCTCACCTTCAGCCACAACACCTACTATCAGGACGGCGAAGACCTCAGCAGCAGCGAGGCCAGCTATGACAACAGCGGCAACATCCTGACCACTGACCCGGGCTTCAAGAACGCCGCCGCAGGCGACTTCACCATCAGCGGCTCGCAGCAGCTGGCCAACGAGACGGGCGACCCGCGCTGGATTCCCGCTCCTAAGAGCCTCGTCTCAGCCTTCAACGCAGCCCTGCTCACCGCTACCAGCTCTACCGTGCTGCAGGTGATTCTGGAAGACGGCGCCGTCTATTCGCTCGACGAGGCACTCGTCCTGCCCGTTGGCAAGACCGTCTACATCGGCACGGCTACCAATGAGAACCCCGCCATCATCAAGCTGGGCGAGAACGGCCAGTTCGTTGCTTCGGGCAGCTTCTACCTGCTCAACGTGACGGTGAACGCAGCTGCCAGCAACCAGCCGCTCATCGCGCTCAACCCCAACACCACCGGCATCGCTGCACTCAACAGCACCGACTATCTGGGCATCGACCAGATTCAGATCAACCAAGTGACCATCAACGGTCTGAAGGGCAGCCTCATCTGGGACAGCAACAAGAAATACTGCGTCGTACGCCTCACCATAGCCCAGTCGCTCATCGAACTGGCTACCGACGGCGTGTCGGCACTGAAGAATCAGGCCATCATCGCATTCCAGCAGGGTGGCGTGAAGGACTTCTGGGCAGTCAACAACACCATCTATCAGACTGGTGACGACGGCAACGGCTACTTCATCCGCTACAACAACTCGGCCCGTCTCGACCGCTACGGCTATGACAAGGACGTCGAGACGCAGAGCATCAACTTCGGCTTCAACACGTTCTACAATGTGGTGAAGGGCGGCCAGTGGGGCAACTATGGCGGCATCGCCGGTCAGGCCTACTCGGCATTCCAGCTCGTAGCCAACATCTGGCAGGACTGCGGCAGCGGTCAGATTACCCGCCGCATTCTGGGCGGCCGTGCTGCCAGCAGCTATAAGGCCGAGAACCTGAGCATTGCTTACAACACCTACTGGTTCGACGGCGAAGCCGAGACCGAGGGTACCATCGGCGTCAACGATGCTGGCGAGCCCGTCAACGTCGGTAGCTATGACACCAGCGGCACGGCCCTGACCTCCGACCCGAACTTCGTAGACGCTGCCAATGCCGACTTCACTCCGCAGGGCGAGCAGCAGCTGCTCGTCGGTGCTGGCGACCCGCGCTGGCTCCCCGCTGCCGCAGCTCCGGCTCAGGTTGCTTCGAAGTTCCACATTGCCAAGTAAGCATTCCCCGAACGGACACACTCATCCCCTCCCCGCCCCAACCGCGGAGAGGGGATTTTTTTGTGACCGCCGCGCCCGCTGGTCAGCCTCGCTTTGTGGCCGCCGCGTCCTCCGGTCAGCCCCGCAATCCCAATGCGCCCCCGCAACAATGACGAAACAACCGTACCATCTTTGTGGTATTTATGCATAATGGGCTTGATATACATCAATCCTACGCCACTTTTATGCTTTCAATTTATCGGTTTTTCGCAGAAAGTGTTTACTTTTGCACCGAATATACATTATTTAAGTTATAATTTATTAATAACCACATTAAGAACTAAGCTTATGAAAAGGAAAATGAACCTCTTAGCTTTGTTGATTCTGTCGGCACTCACCATCCTGCCGGGCCAGTTGTCTGCCCAGCAGAAGCGCGTGGTGAAGCGCACACAGACCACGCAGGTGCGCAAGCTGTCGCAGCAGAACAGCGTCACGCGCCGCACGCCGGCCCAGTTTGCCGGTCCCTTTGCCACTGTCAGTCAGCGCACCCCGCGGCTGGCCGACGGTGAAGCCACTACCATCTATGGTACGGTGATTTACTCTGACGGCTGGAGCGGCGGCCCCGACTACGGTGTCTTCTCGTTCCCCGCACAGGCCAACACCACGCTGACCAAGGCCTTTGGCTTCAGCACCTACACCAACAGCAGCTCCGGTGCTGCCGTGCTCTGGAACGGCCGCTACTACGTGCAGCAGGCCGTTGACTATGGCTACGGCATCAGCGAGGTGAGCGTACAGGTGTACGACGTGGAAGACGGCGAGCAGATTGACGAGCTGTCGGTCTATGCCGACTTCTTCTCCGCCGACCAGACGGTCGACCCGCTGACCAACACCATCTACGCCATCACCGCTTCGTATAGCGGCGACAGCGAGCTGGCCACCATCGACTACGACAACGACGTACGCACCGCCATCGGTACGCTTACGAAGGAGCTCGTGGCACTGGCTGCCGACGGCAATGGCTCTCTCTTCGGCATCGGTGCCGACGGCAATCTGTATAAGGTGAACAAGACCAACGCCACGCTGACGCTCGTCGGTGCCACTGGCGTTCACCCCAACTATATGCAGAGTGCCACGGTCGACCTCGCCACGGGCAAGCTCTACTGGGCCACCACGCTCAACAACGACATTGCCAACCTCTACGAGGTAGACACCACTACGGGTGCCGCTACGCTCATCTCTCGCTTCCCCTACGACGATGAGCTCATCGGTCTCTACACGCTGAGCAAGCTCTCGGCCGACGCAGCCCCCGCAGCCGCTACTGACCTGACGGTCACCTTCGAGGGTGCCGCCACCACGGGTACAGTCAGCTTCACGCTGCCCACCACGACCAATGCAGGCGACGCCCTGACGGGTTCGCTCTCGTATAGCATCAATGTCAACGGCGAGGCCGTCAAGACGGGCTCGGCCGCTCCCGGTGCCGCCGTCAGTGAGAGCATCACCGTCAGCGGTGGACTGACGCAGATTACCGTCGTTGCCTCCAATGAGGCTGGCAAGGGACTGCCCGCTGCCACCGAGCTCTGGGTGGGCTACGACGCTCCCTCGGCTCCGCAGAACGTGAGCGCATCGGCCAGCGGCAACAACGTCACGCTGACGTGGCGCGCTCCGGCAGGCTCGCTCCACGGCGGTGTGCTCAACACCGAGGCCATCAACTACAGCGTGACGCGCTATCCCGGTGCCGTCAGCGTGGCCACCGGCCTCACCGCCACCTCGTTCAGCGAGACCATTCCCGAGGGCGAGCTCACGGCCTACTACTACGTAGTGACGGCCTTTGCAGGCGAGCTGGAGGGCGAGAGTGCCCAGTCGGGCAACATCATCCTCGGCAATGCCATCGTTCCTCCCTACTCGCAGACGTTCGACGACCCTGCCTCGATGGCACTGCTCAACGTCTTCAGCGGTTCGCGCCGCGGCGGCTCGCGCTGGCAGTATCCTGTCAACGGCGCAGCCTACGTGCAGGGCGACAACTGGGACGGCAGCAACGAGTATATTGCCACGCCTAAGCTGCAGCTCGACAGCAAGTATGCTTACCGTCTGTCGGCTCGCATCTGGAGCGAGTGGGCAGCCAACTATCCCTACACCGTCAGCGGTTACGTGGGCAACGACCTCACGGCCAATGCGATGACGACCGAGATCTTCACGCTCAGCAGCATCCGCGTGCCCGACGAGCAGACGCCCAGCGGCCTGTTCACCGTGCCCAGCGACGGCGAATACTACGTTGCCATCCGCAACTATAGCTACGGCGAGATGGTCTATCTGGACGACATCCTCGTCGAGCAGGGCCCGCTGGCAGCCGCTCCTGCCGCTGCCACCAACCTGAAGGCCGTGGCCGACGCTACGGGCGCAGGCACCGTGGTCCTGACGTTCAATGCTCCGCAGACCACCGTTGCCGGCCAGCCTGTGGGTGCAATGCAGAAGCTCTACGTCCAGCGCGACGGCGAGCAGATTTTCGAGAGTACGGCTCCTTCGGCTAACCACGCCTACACCATCACCGACAAGAAGGCCGTCGTAGGCGGCTGGAACACCTACACCGTTCAAGCTACCAACGCTGCCGGTGAGGGCGACATTGCCGAAGTGAAGGTATGGGTAGGTGCCGACGCGCCCACCGAGCCTATTAATATTAAGGTGAAGGCCGTAGACGGCACGAAGGCCCAGATTACTTGGGACGCTCCCGAGGTGGGTCAGAACGGCGGCTATGTAGACGCAGCCAGCCTGAGCTATGCCATCGCCCGCTTCGAGGGCAACGGCGGCCAGAACTTCAGCGTGCTGTCTACCACGCTCACCGAGACCAGCTTCGAGGAAGACATCCCGCAGGAGGGCGAGCAAGACTGGCTCTACTACGGTGTGCAGACGGCCAACGAGCTGGGCTACAGCGGCATTGGCTACTCTAACACCATCATCAAGGGTGCTCCCTACCAGCTGCCCTACACCGAGAGCTTCGCCGGTGGCCAGCGCTCATCGTTCTGGGGCTCGGAGCTGTTCAACGACCGTGGCTGGGGCCGCACGTGGTATCCCTCTACGGGTTCGCCCTACGACGGCGACGGCGGTAATATGGAGTTCGGCGGTTCGGGCTACGACTTCTCGGGTGCCAAGCTCTTCTCGGGCAAGATCAGTCTGGTCGGCGCCAAGAACCCCATCCTCGAGGCTGCCATCCACTATCGCGCCGAGAACTGGTCGAATCCTGATGCCTCGCAGCCGCTGCAGGTAGGTATCATCAAGAACAGTGCCGACACGGTGATTATCAAGGAGATTCTTCCTACACCGTCTTACGTCATTGAGTACACCTTCTATCGCTTGCCGCTGACCGACTTCATCGGTGCCGACCACATCCAGCTGCTCTTCATCGCCGGTAACAACGAGTGGGAAGCTGCCTACATCGACGCCATCGAGGTGCGCGACCTCTACGACAACGACCTGACGGCCATCGTCAGCGCGCCGGCAACGGCACAGCCCGACAGCCACATCACGGCCAACGTGACGGTGAAGAACATCGGTACTAAGGTGGCCCAGAACTTCTCCGTAGAGCTCTACGACGGCGACCGCCTGCTCGGACTGCAGCAGGGCACCTCGGTAGAGGCCGACCAGACTGCTGCCTTCTCGTTCGACGTTCCCGTCAACGCGTCGGCCGACAAGCTGCAGCTGAAAGCTGTGGTGAACTACGGTCTGGACGAGAATCCTGACAACAACGCCAGCAAGGTGGCTACCGTGGTGGTCAACGTGAACAACTATCCCGCCCCGACGGCTGCCGTCGGCGAGCAGACCAACGACAACACCGTGGTGCTCACGTGGACGGCTCCTGAGTTCAGCGACTTTGCCGTGGCTACGGTAGAGAGTGCCGAGGACTACGAGCCGTGGGTACGCGCCGACTCGTTCGGCGAGTGGACTGTCGTCGACCGCGACCAGCTGCCCACGCACAACGACATTCAGGCCGGCGACGTGGTGGTCGACTATGAGGACATCGGTGGCAAGCACTCGTGGCTGGTCTTCGACCCCGTCAGCCGCAACTATCCCACCACCAGCTACTCGTGGTGGAACGGCGAGGAGCCCACGGGCTATCAGCCCATCTCGGGCAACAAGTTCTTTGCCTCCATCTCAGTGGCTCAGTACGACGAGAACTGGAACTACATCGACGGACAGAACGACGACTGGCTCATCTCGCCCGAGCTGACCGGTGAGGCTCAGACCATCAGCTTCTACGCTCACGGCTACAGTGGCTACAACAGCTTCGAGGTGCTCTACTCCACTACGGACAACAACCCCGACAGCTTCACCAGCCTCGACAGCTATCCGCGGAGCACCAACTGGGACAACACGTGGGGCGCCTACAGCTACGACCTGCCGGCCGGTGCCAAGTATTTTGCCATCCGCAACGTCAGCTACAACTACTCTTACCGCCTGTTCGTGGACGACATCACGTTCACTGCCGAGTCGGGTAAGGGCGCACTGACCCTCACGGGCTACAACATCTACCGTGACGGCGAGCTGATTAAGCAGATCGGGGCCGAGGAGACCACCTACACGGATGCCCTCTCGGCCGTAGGCGACCACACCTATGCCATCACCGCCATCTACAACCTCGGTGAGTCGGGCTCTGTGGCAGCCGAAGTAACCGTGGCCACCGGCATCAGTGCCGCCGAGCTGCTCGACCGCGCCGCCATCAGCGAAATCTACTCGCTCGACGGCCGTCGCCTCAGCTCGCTGCAGCGCGGCGTGAACATCGTACGCCTGCAGAACGGCATCATCCGTAAGGTGAACGTCAAGTAAGCACGCCAGCGGGACATCCCCGCTCCATCCTAACAGCAGCATCCCCTGCCCCGGAGCGTTCCGAGGCGGGGGATGTTTTTGGTCGCCGTTCGGCCCGTTCGGTCTTGTTTCAGAGGCTGCGAAGTGATGCTCCGGAGGCCGCGGAGTAACGCTCCGGAGGCTGCGGAGCAACACTCCCGAGGGCGCGAAGCAACACTCCCGAGGGCGCGGAACATCCCGGCGCGGCCGTAATGATGACAAAAAGAGCCGCTATGCGTCATATAGAAAGAGGAAATAATCACTAAAAACAATATCAAATGAAAAAATCACTGCTTACCCTTGCAACGACGCTGCTGATGCCACTGTCAGCCAGCGCCCAGTATCCCCAACTGACCCCCGAGGCCAAGCATCTGATCGACTCGCTGGAGCACTGCTGGAAAGCCCACAGCGACTCGGCGTGGGCCATTGCCGAGCCCATCGTGATGCAGGAGGCCACCCAAGGCCGTCCCTACGTGCCGTGGGCATCGCGTCCCTACGACCTGCCGCAGGCACTCATCCCGGCATTCCCCGGTGCTGAGGGCGGCGGTATGTACACCTTCGGCGGCCGTGGCGGCAAGGTGCTCACCGTGACCAACCTCAACGACGACGGCCCCGGCTCGTTCCGCTGGGCCTGCGAGCAGGGCGGTGCACGCATCGTGGTGTTCAACGTCAGCGGCATCATCCGCCTCAAGTCGCCCATCTACGTGCGCGCCCCGTATATCACCATCGCCGGCCAGACGGCTCCGGGCGAGGGCGTCATCATTGCAGGCGAGTCGTTCCAAGTCGACACGCACGATGTCATCGTGCGCCATATGCGCTTCCGCCGCGGCGAGACGGCCGTGTGGTACCGCGAAGACTCGTTCGGCGGCAACCCCGTGGGCAATATTATGATCGACCACTGCTCGTGCGAGTGGGGTCTGGACGAGAACATTTCGTTCTACCGCCATATGTACAAGCCCGGCGAGACCTACGAGCGGCTGAAGCTGCCCACGGTCAACGTGACCATCCAGAACACCATCTCGGCTAAGGCACTCGACACGTGGAACCACTCGTTCGGCTCGACGCTCGGCGGCGAGAACGCTGCCTTCATCCGCAACCTGTGGGCATCCAACACCGGCCGTAACCCCAGCGTGGGATGGAACGGCATCTTCAACTTCATCAACAACGTGGTCTACAACTGGGTGCACCGCTCAAGCGACGGCGGCGACTACTCGGCACAGTTCAACTTCATCAACAACTACTACAAGCCCGGACCACTCACCCCGAAGACCACGCCCATCGGCCACCGCATCCTGAAGCCCGAGGCCGGTCTGAGCCGCAACCCGGTGAAGAAGTACGGACGCGTCTACGCCAATGGCAACATTATGGAAGGCTATCCTGAGATTACCCGAGACAACTGGGCCGGTGGTATTCAGATTGAGAGCGACCCCGACTGCGGCGAATACACCAAGCAGATGCGCTCCAACGTGCCCTTTGCAATGCCCTACCTGCGGATGATGTCGGCACAGGCTGCCTACGACTACGTGCTGGACAACGCCGGCGCCACCGTGCCCTGCCGCGACATCGTGGACCAGCGCATCATCGAAGAGGTGCGCACGGGCGTGGCTTACTACGAGAAGAAGCTGCCGAAGGATGCCTTCGGCGACCGCTGGGGACTGCACCCGAAGTCGCAGGATGCCGACGGCTACTTCAAGTACCGCCGTATGCCGAAGGACTCGTACAAGCAGGGCATCATCAGCGACCCGCGCCAGATGGGCGGCTACCCCGTCTACGGTGCTTGGCAGCCCTACGTTGACACCGACGGCGACGGTATGCCCGACGAGTGGGAGCGCGCCAACGGCCTGAACCCCAACGACCCGAGCGATGCCAACGGCGACTGCAACGGCGACGGATACACCAACATCGAGAAGTACATCAACGGCATCCCCACGGGCTCGCGCGTAGACTGGCGTAACCTGAACAACAACTACGACACGCTGGCCGAGAAGGGAAAGCTGTACTAAAAGAAAGGTAAAAAGGTGAAAAGGTAAAAAAGTAAAAGGTGAAAAGGTGAAAAGGTAAAAGGGTAAAAAAGTAGAAAAGTAAAAAAGTAGAAAATAAAAAAGTAAAAAAAGAAAAGAACAATGATGACACAACAGATAACAATGGCGGTGAAAAAGGAGGTGAAATGGCTTTTACCCTTTTACCTTTTTACCTTTTTACCCTCAATTATGGGGGTGAAGAAAGGGGTGAAATGGCTTTTACCTTTTTACCTTTTTACCTTTTTACCTTCAACAACGCTGGCACAGACTGTCAAGCTGAACAGCGACGGCCGCGACACCACCTACGTGAACAACATCGTCAAACGCTCGCAGAAAATCGTGGACGGGCTGGGCATCACGGCCGACTCAACGGCACTCAACGTACGCAACATCATTGCCAACCGCTACTTCCTGCTCAACGACATCCACGAGGAGTGCGCACAGAGCAAGCGCTACGCTAAGGACTCGCTCGACAGCTGGCTGCGCAATGCCGCCATCGAGCAGGCCGAACAGCGGCGCGACGCCCTGCTCTACAAGCACCACTTCGAGCTGGAGGCCGCCCTCTCGCTCTACATCACGCCCGAGCAGATTGAGGGCGTGAAGGACGGTATGACCTTCGGCGTGGTGCCTAAGACGTATCAGGCTCATCTGGAGATGATTCCGTCGCTCACCGACTTCGAGAAGCAGCAGATACTGGCGTGGCTGAAGGAGGCCCGCGAGTTTGCTATGGATGCCGAGAACTCGAACAAGAAGCACAACTGGTTTGGCAAGTACAAAGGCCGCATCAACAACTGGCTGTCGGCCCGCGGCTACGACCTCGTGCGCGAACGCGAAGGCTGGTATCAGCGCATCGGTATGCAACAGCCGGCCAAATAAGCCATCGACTATGAAAAGAACGCTACTGGCACTCGTTGCCACCGCACTGACCCTCATTCCATCGGCAGCCCAAGAACTGCCGATGGACTATTCTTATTGTGGCTACCACCGCTCAGAAGTGCCCATTCCATCGGCCCGGGTGGCGGTCTACGTGCTGCCGTCGGGCGGCGACGACGCACCGATGCTGCAGCAGGCCATCGACTATGTGAGCGCACTGAAGCCCGACAAGCTGACGGGACTGCGCGGTGCCGTACTGCTCGGCGAGGGCACCTACACGCTCAGCGAGCCGCTGCGCATCCGCACCAGCGGCGTCACCCTGCGCGGCAGTGGGCGCGACAAGACCCTCCTGCGCAAGACGGGCTACGACCGCGGGGCCGCCCTCTATATAGAAGGTACGCCCGAGACGGTGTTCACCGACACGCTCGACGTGGCCGACACGCGGCCGGGAGCCACAGCCGTCACCCTGAGTGGCCGTACGGACAGGCTCCGCACCGGGATGCGCCTCGTCATCTGGCGCCCCTCCACGGCCGAGTGGATTGAGTCGCTGGGCTGTTCGTCGTTCGGCGGCGGCAAGCGAATGGGCTACTGGGCGTGGCATCCCGGCGACATCGACCTGCGATGGAATCGGCAGATTTTGGCTGTCAGTGGCACCCAAATCACCCTCGACGCGCCCATCACCACGAGCATTGAAGGCCGCTGGGGCGGTGCCAAAGCCATCGTCTGCGAGCGCAGCGGACTGGTGAGCGAATGCGGCATCGAGAACCTGACCGTAGCGTCGGACTATGACCACGCACGGCCGAAAGACGAGGACCACTGCTGGGACGGCATCTACATTGCCAACGCCGAAGACTGCTGGGTAAGGATGGTCAACTTCCGCCACTTTGCGGGGTCGGCCGTCGTCATTCAGAAGTCGGCACAGCAGGTCACCGTAGAAGACTGCCAAGCCGCGCAGCCCGTCTCGGAGATTGGCGGATTCCGCCGCCGCACCTTCCTTACAATGGGCGAGAAGACGCTCTTCCAGCGCTGCTATTCGGAACGGGGCATCAACGACTTTGCTGCCGGCCACACCGCACCGGGGCCAAATGCCTTCGTGCAGTGCGAGAGCTACGAGTCGCTGGGACCCAGCGGCGCCATCGCATCGTGGGCACCCGGCCTGCTATTCGACTGCGTCAACATCGACGGAAACGACCTCGTGATGCACAACTGGGAGCTGGAGAAGTTCGGTGCCGGCTGGAGCACGGCCAACAGCACAATGTGGCAATCGACGGCCGCCGGGCTGTTCTGCTATTCGCCCGACACGCTCAACCGCAACTACTCGCGGGGCTGCTGGGGACAAATAATGGGCAACGGCGAATACTCGGAGATGAACGAGCACGTGAAGCCCTACTCGCTCTTTGCCGCCCAGCTGCAGCAGCGACTGGGACACGACGTCAGCCAGCAGTGCCGCGTGCTGGAGCGCAACACCAATGCCAGCTCGTCGCCCACCATCGAAGAGGCGATGCGGATGGCAAAAGAAGCGATGAAACCGCGCATTTCGATGCAGATGTGGATTGACTCGGCTGTCTTCGAGGGCGACACGAAGCCCATCAAGCCAATGGCCTATAAGGCTGTCGGCACGGCCACTGCTGCCAAGGCGGCTCCGGTGGCGCTCAGCAATGGCTGGCTGACCAGAGACGGTGCCATCCTCGCAGGCGGCAAGCACCAAACGCCGTGGTGGAACGGCCGGACAACCGACGCCGCAATGGCTAAGGCGCAGTACGCGCTGACGCGCTTCGTACCCGGATACGAAGGTAATGGCGGTACCGACCGCATCGACTCGGTCGTGGCCAAGATGCAGCGCAGCCATACGCTGCTGTTCAGTCAGAACTACGGACTGTGGACCGACCGACGCCGCGACGACCACGAGCGCATACGCCGCAAGAACGGCGACGCGTGGGCACCCTTCTACGAACAGCCCTTTGCCCGCACCGGTGCCGCGCACCACGAGGGTCCGGCAGCACAGGACTTCAAGGAGCTGGCGTGGGACGGAATGTCGAAATACGACCTGACGAAGCTGAACCGATGGTACTTCTGGCGACTGAGCCAATTCGCAAAAAAGGGCGAATCCATCGGACTTTTGCTGAAAAACCAGCACTACTTCCAGCACAACATACTGGAGGCGGGTGCCCACTGGGTGGACTGCCCGTGGCGCACGGCCAACAACATCAACGGGACGCCATTCCTCGAGCCAGTCCCCTTCACCGGCGACAAGCGCATCTTCACAGCAGAGCAGTTCTACGACACCAGCAACGCCACGCTGCGCGAACTGCACCGCCAGTATATCCGCCAGTCGCTCGACGCCTTCAAAGGGCAGCCGAACGTCATCCACTCTATTGGCGAGGAGTTCACCGGACCGCTGCATTTCGTGCAGTTCTGGCTCGACGTGGTGGCTGAGTGGGAGCAGGAGAACGGCCCGGTGCTGGTGGACTTGGCCGTGAATAAGGACGTGCAGGACTCGATTCTGGCTGACCCCATACGCTCGAAGACGGTAGACATCATCGACATTGAGCAGTGGTTCTACCATAACAAAGGCACGTATGCCCCGCCGGGCGGCGTGAATATGGCACAGCGGCAGTATATGCGCAAGATTCGCACGGGCAGCGCCCGCTTCGAAGACGTGTACCGTGCCGTCAGCGAGTACCGCCTGCAATACCCCGATAAGGCGGTCGTCTACTCGGCACAGAAGCACCCCGAGCTCTGCTGGGCCTCGCTGATGGGCGGCGGTTCGTGCACGGCAATCCCCGTGAGAGACGAGGCACTGCTGCGCAGCATTGCCTCAATGAGACCGCAGCAAGCGGCCACTCCCGGCATCTATCTGCTGGAAGGCACCGAAGACAGGCTGTACTATAAGGAGACCGACGCCCCACTGAGCGTCAGCCTGCCCGCAGGCGGTGCCTACCTGCTGAGCAAGATTGACGCCAAGAACGGCAGCGCCAGCAAGGCACAGCGCGTCAGCGGCACCGCCACACTGAACGGCAGGGGCATCTTCTGGCTGCACAAAAAGCCCTGAAGCCACCCCGAATAATTGACACAGCAACTATAATTAATGGGAAAAATCAGTGCGAAAACCGATTTTTCCCATTTTTTTGTCGACATTTTCCATTGCTATTTCATTTTTTTGCATATCTTTGCTGACGAAAACAAATTACTAACAAGATATTACTAACCCAAACCAATGACTACCAAGTCTCTGAAAGAACGCACCCAGCAATTGGTGGCTCAATTCTGTAATGGCGACGACCAAGCCTTCGCCCAGCTATACGACCTGTATGCACAGATGCTGTTCAACTACGGCGTGAAGCTCACGCAAGATCAGGAGCTGCTCAAAGACTGCATCCACGACGTGTTCGTAAAGGTGTACACCAAGCGCAATGAGCGCGGCAGCATCAACAATCTGGGCTCGTACCTCATCATCTCGTTGAAGAACCGACTGCTCGACGAGTTCCGCCGCCATACGTTCACCAGCGACATCGCCATTGAAGAATGTGCCTACCGACGCGCAGCCGAAGACACGGAGCAGACCTATCTGAGACAGGAGCACCAGCTGATGCAGTCGGCTCAGGTGGCTCACTTGATGCAGCACCTCACCCGCCGGCAGCGACAGGCCATCACCTTATATTATATAGAGGAGCGTAAGTACGACGAGATTTGCGACATTCTGCAGATGAACTATCACTCCGTGCGCAACCTGATGCACCGCGGAATGCTGAAACTGAGAGAGGCCGCAATGTAAAAGCGTACACGCAATGATGACATAACAAGAAGTGCTTCGTCTTAATATCAGAAACAAGACGAAGCACGTGAAAAGAGTAATCTATACAACGATTGACGAGTTCCTACGCGACGATGACTTCATCCGTTACGTAATGGACTGCCAGCCCGACGGGGATTCCTATTGGGCCTCCTACCTCACGGCGGCTCCGCGCATCCGCTCGGCCTACTTGAAAGCCTACGACATACTGCTACATCTTGACGACTGCGACTTGCTGTCGCCCGCAGAGGCCGAGGCACTGAAGCGGCGCATCTTCCGCTCTATCAAGTCTGCATCTTGCCAATACGATCCCGTAAGTATGTCTTAAAGCCCTCGTCGCCCAGCACCTCTACGTCGTCGTAGAGACCCAGCACAAAGCGGCCGATGCCTATATAGCTGCACACATCGAGCTCCAGCAGCCAGTGGCGGCTGTCTTCCTTCACGATGTAGGGCTGCGAGCGCGGGTATTCCTCTACCATCAGATTGTAGGCCAACCGCCCTAAGCGCAGCTTGACGGGCATCTGTTGCTCGCCACTGAACAGGAAGATGTCGGTGAAGACGCGCTTATGGTGCTTCTCGTTCTGCCACTCGTCGGCCAGCAGCTCCACCGACTCCATCCGCGCCAGCTTGAAAGTCTTATTCATCCGCGTCTTCAGCTCGAAGGCACGGATTTCGTTATTGTGGTTCAGGAACATATAGGGCTCCACGATGCGGTCGGTCTGCGTGTTGCTGTGGGGCGACGAGTAGTGGCGCAGCACCACGCAGCGCCGCCACTTGATGGCATCGTAGATGACGCTCACGCTCTGCGCATAGCGCTGCCGCAGCTCAACGTCGTCGAGGATGTCGAGGTCGTAGAGCGCGTCCAGCTTGCGCCGCAGATGCTGCACCTGCAGGCTGTTGTCGTTGGCACGCTCCAAGATGCGCCGCATCACGATGGCCTCGTCTTCCGTGAAGTTCACCGTGCGGAACAGACGACGGAAGAAGTCTGAGTCCTTATCCAGACTGTAACACGCACCGCTGCGCTTCTCCACGCGGAACCCGTAGTCGCGGAAGAACTCCAGATAGTAGTACAGATTGCGCCGCGAGATGTCCAGCCGGTCGCATAGCTGTGCCACCGTGTACTGCCGGTTCTCCGTCAGCAACAGCATCAGTTCCAGTTGTTTCTCCAGTTTATCGTGTCTCATTGTGCTATTCTGCGAAATCGAGCGACAGCTCTTCCGTCCCCAACAGGTTGTAGCTGCGCCGATGGAATGGGGTAATTCCGTAGGTACGGATGGCCTCGCGGTGCTTGCGTGTGGGGTAGCCTTTGTTGCTCAGCCAGTCATACTGCGGGTAGTCGGCGGCCAAGCGGTCCATATAGTCGTCACGATAGGTCTTGGCCAGAATCGAGGCTGCGGCTATCGAGAGATACTTGCCGTCGCCTTTCACAATCGTGGTATAGGGCAGCTGACCGTAGGGCTTGAAGCGATTGCCATCCACGATGACGGCCTCGGGGCGCACCGCCAGTTGGTCCAGCGCGCGGTGCATTGCCAAGATAGAGGCGTTCAGGATGTTAATTTGGTCGATTTCATCGGGCTCCACGATGCCCACAGCCCAGCTGACGGCATCGCGTTCTATCACCTCGCGCAGCTGCTTCCGTCGCCGGTCGCTCAGCTGCTTCGAGTCGTTCAGCTCCGCATTCTCATAGTCGGGCGGCAGAATCACCGCCGCCGCATACACGGCTCCCGCCAGACAGCCTCGCCCAGCCTCGTCGCATCCCGCCTCCACGAGGCCCTCGTAATAGTGTGATTTCAGCATCGTTCCTCCATTTTGATTTCCCCCGCAAAATTACAAAATAGTTTCGAGGAAAGCCGTATAGATTCAAAAATTTTGCTATCTTTGCAAAAAGAACGTCGAATCCATCAACAAAAGTATTATGAACCAGAATTTCCAACGTAGCATCGCAGTGATGAGTCTTTGCGTCATCCTGCTCTTTGTGTCTCTTTTTGCTAAAGACATCTTGCCCGAAACTGACTATTCTACCCTACTCTTGCCCATTTACGCCCTGATTCTGATTATTGCAGTCTGGTCGCTCTTTGTCCTTAGCAAGAAGAAGAAGAACAAGCCCGCAACAGAGCAGACACCATTCCGCTGGACACGGCGCAGCTTCTGGCAGTTCACCATTCTCGCCGTAGCAGTAACACTCCTGCTATTCTGCGGCCTGCTCGTCGACGGGATGGCATCGTCGCCCCTCTACATCATCGTGCTCATCATCAACATCGTCAATGCCCTCATCTTCATCCCCCGCTACTACCGGCAGATGAAGAAGAACGAGCAACAAGAAACGGACTAAGCTGTTTTTGTCAGCCACCACGCACGACGGATTAATAATAATTAACAAAGAAAATTGGAAGTTGAACATATTGTGCACAGAAAGGTTGTTTCTTTGCAGCAGGAAACAAACATAAAAGAAATAGCCTTATGAAAAAAGAAATGACTGTCGACACAACGATCCAACTGAGTGCACTGGCTGAAAATGCTGCCTACCTGATTCGGCTGCCGCTGGTACGGCTGAGCAACTACTATTCACAACTACTTGAACGGCGCATCAACATCCGCCAGACACTGGCACTCGTCAATGCCCAAGTGGCATTCTTCCTCGCCGTATTCCCGATGGAATCGCCCATTTTTATACGTTTCGCCTGTCTGGCGTGGCTGGTCAGTGCACTACTGAAATGCAAAAAGGAACTCTAACAAGAGTTCCTTTTTTTGTTGTAGTCACCGCCGACCTCTGGCAGTGCCGTCAGAACATCTGGCTGACACGCTGCAAGCCGCTGACCAATGCGTCAACCTCCTCGTGCGTGTTATAGAGCGCCAGCGAAGCCCGCACGGTGCCGCTGATGCCGAGACGTGTCATTAGCGGCTGGGCGCAGTGGTGGCCTGTGCGCACGGCGATGCCGAGACGGTCGAGCAGGGTGCCGATGTCGAGATGGTGGATATGACCGATGTTGAAACTGATGACGGCATCCTTATCCGCTGCCTCGCCATAGAAGTGGATGCCATCCACCTCGCGCAGCCGCTGCATTGCATACTGCGTCAAGTCGCGTTCATAGCGCAGTATCTCGTTGCGGCCAATGCGCTCAATGAAGTCGATGGCCGTAGCCAACCCGTGGGTGGCCACATAGTCGGGCGTTCCGGCCTCGAACTTGAAAGGCAGCCGCTCGAAGGTAGTCTTCTCCCACGTCACGCGGTCTATCATCTCGCCTCCACCCTGATAGGGCGGCAGGCGGTCGAGCCACTCCTCTTTCCCATAGAGCACGCCGATGCCCGTAGGGCCGTACATCTTATGACCACTGAAAGCGAAGAAGTCGCAGTCCAATGCCTGCACGTCAATGGGCATATGGGGCGCACTCTGCGCCCCGTCAATGAGCACGGGAATGCCTTTCTCGTGCGCTTTTCTTACGATTTCATCGACAGGATTCACCGTTCCCAGCACATTGCTGACGTGCGTGATGCTGACCAGCCGGGTGCGCTCGTTGAGCAGCTGGTCGAAGGCGTCGAGCCGCAGCTCACCACTATCTGTAATCGGTATCACGCGCAGACGCAGCTGATAGCGCTCTGCCTGCAGTTGCCACGGCACAATGTTGGAGTGGTGCTCCATCTCGCTGACGATAATCTCGTCGCCCGGCTGCATCTGCGACGCGCAGAACGACGAAGCCACCAGATTGATGGCCTCCGTAGTGCCGCGCGTAAAGACGATTTCCTCAGCCTTACGGGCATTGACGAAGCGGCGCACGCGCTCACGTGCCGCCTCGTGCAGGTCGGTAGCCTGCTGCGACAGATAGTGCACGCCGCGGTGCACGTTAGCGTTCACGTTCAGGTATTCGTCGCGCATTGCATCCAGCACGCACAGCGGTTTCTGTGTCGTCGCCCCGTTGTCCAGATAGACCAGTGGCCGGCCATAGACTTCGCGCGACAGGATGGGAAACTCCTCCCTTATCTTTTTCGTATCAAGCATAATCTCTGCAAAAATAAGTATTATAAAGCAATTATCACACTACAATAATTGCTTTATAATAAACTTTAACAGAACTCAAAAGGATAAGCCATAATGCCCGAAGACGGCTTTGATGGCTTTGTCATTGCCTCCTGCCTGCACATTGCGGCTCATCAATGACGTGCCCGAATGCGGATTGTCTATATAGCGAGTGCCGTGTATCTTCTGAGGAATGGGGCAATAAAGCGTTCCTTTCAGCATTGCCATTGCCTTAAACCACACATCATCGGCATCAGGACACAAGTCCGTCCACACCGATTCGCTGAACACCTCGTCCGACAGGCTTCCCGGCGGATACATCACTCCCCCGACCCCTGTGGGGAAGCACAGCATCGAGACGGACTCATCGCAGCTCTCAATGTCCCATTCCATATAGGGCCGGGGAGTCCCATCGGCATTGACGCTCACCTTATGGAACCTATTGCATACGATGCAATGGGGGTGTCCGATGCGTGTCTTCAGCATTTCCTCCAACAAGTCGAAGTGGTAAATGGCATCATCGTCAATGGTGACGATGGTGTCACGGGGATATTCCCTGAGCGAGGGCACCAGCTTCTTGTACGAGCGAATGTCCCTGCAATACTTGATTTCAAGTCCTCGCGCCTGTTGCAGGGCGAGGATACGAGGAAGCGGCCTATCTTTGTAGTCGTCTTGCAGCCACAGCACTATCTTGTTAGGCTTGCACGTTTGCTGCATCATCGACTCTATCGTCAGATATACTTCATACATACGCTTGCCATACGTCGTCAGACTCACAATGACTTGCTCGCCGGGGAGGTACACCTCGTCAGTAGTTCCACGCTCCGTGGAATGAAGTGCCAGCCAGCGCAGCCGCTCCGACTCAATATCGAACAGAATGTGTTGTTCATTGTCAGAAGAGCGCCTGATTAAATCGCCGAATTTGGCCTCAACCTTACGGACTAACCGAACGGGGAGGCTGGCCACATAAGCCAGAATGGAGAGAATGCCTGTTTTCATATTTCAATGACGGTATTGAGTAATGATTCCGACAATGCGCCGCGTGAACATCCGCATTCCGCGTGTCGTCAGCAGGAGCAGTGCATAGGAAGAAACAACATAGATAATCAAACTCAGAATGAGCCCCAGCCATCGTGCGGTGGCACCGCACAGAGAACCGATAGCTATTGAAAGGACGGCACAGGCCAGCAAACCGACGGCGTGCAGCCCATATTGCAGATAATATCCCAACCAAGAAGCCTTCAGACCGTTGCTAAACAGATAGTAAGGCTTCCATAGCAGCACCATCAACACCTGACTGATGATACATCCCAGCAAAATGCCGTCAAGCCCCCACACATAGCCCAGCAAGACTGAACAGCCCAAGTTGAGCACAGCCTCAGCAGCCGGTGCCCACACATCGCCAAAGAGCTGATAGGCCTCTTTGAACGAATCGACCACCGTGCGCGACAGTCGTATGTACAGCCCCACCACCAGCAGGAGCAGTGTTTGCTCGCCCAAGAGATAGCCCCTGCCTATCCACGCCGCAATGAACGGCCCCACAAAGAGATAGAGCCCGAAACAAGCCACGCCAGCTATCCAGATGCGCGAGGAGAACAACTCCCAAAACACATCCAGCACGTGGTGCCGGCTACCTTCAGCCACCAAGTTACCGATAGATGCCCCCATATCACTGTAAAGCACGCTGAGCGTAGTGGCCACATAGCCAATGATGAGCATATAGTTACCATAGTAAGTCACCATCGACAGCGAGACAAAGGCATAGATGATGAGTGGAGCCGTCTGCTCCAATGCGAAAGACGCCAGCTTATGGGCAAATAGTTGTCTGGTCTTAACCATCAGTGTGTGATACTTGCCAAGCAATGACGCACCCGTCCGAGCCGATTGGCGGAGCCACGGATATTCCCGCTTCAGCACGCCATTAATCACAAACACCGTGACCACATTGCCTGCAAACTCCCAGAACAGCCATCCCCACACTCCCCAATGAAAAAGGGTAAGGAAGACTATCTGTAAAGCCATCTTCGCATAGCGGACACCGTGCAACCACGGCTGCAACTTGAAGCTCTTCTGGTCGGCCCGAATCAATATCTGCCTGTAATTCCACAGATAGCCGGCAACAGAACCACTCAGAAACACCACAAAAGCCACATAAACATACAGCAAGCCACACTCCGTCTGAGGGAACGCATAAGGCAAAGCCAGCATCACCAAGCACCCCATTCCACACAACAGGGCGGCAATGCGCCGATAGAGCAGCCCCTGCACGGTGAGAATCTCGCAAACGGTTTCTTGGTCGTTACGGCAGATGGGCTTATAGAGCGATGTGGCCATCGCCGTCCCAATCCCCAGTTCTGCCAAGTTGAGAAAACTCAGGATATTGCCAAGCGTCGTGTTCAGGCCTATGACCTCAGCCCCCAGACAGTCAAGAAATATCTTCCGTGAGTAGAACCCCACGGCGATTTGCACCAGAAAGAGCCCCACGGACATTCTGGAGTTCTGCACGGTACGCCGCGTACGGGACACCTCGCTCCTGCTATTTAGATTCTCTTGCATTTTGGTCGGACGCTTTTTAAAATCTAAATCATCAATAAAGATTCGCATCGGGGCATAAAGATAGCGCATCGCTCTTCCCGATTCATCCCCAAGTTCAGGTAGCGTCCGACCAAAGATTTTACCCTTTCGTTGAAATGAAGGAAGGGATGCGCCGTAAAATAACAGGCGTATCCACATTCCTCGGGTTCAACGAAAAATGTTGGTCGGACATTATTTTGAACTTAGAACCATCAGAATTGAATACATTAACTCAATCTACCCACGATGTCGTGCAGCCGTCGCAAAGGGCGGATGCGGGAGCAAAGATAGAAAATTCTCGCGAAAATTCCGTAAATTCTCGCGAGAATTTCAAAAATTCACGCGAGAATTCCTTTTGGCTACATACAAAAACCCCGAACCAACGAGTGGTTCGGGGTTTTTATTTGGGCTTCCCGCCCCTGTCAACTGGGCTGGATGCTACTTGCACAGCCGGCAGCCTTCACACTTGCTCAGCTCGCCACGGAAGCGCTTGTCGATGAGATAGCGCAGGCGGTCGCGAAGCGGCTCGAGCCCGATGTGGTCGATGACGCCGTTGATGAAGGCCGACTGCAACAGCAGCTCAGCCTCGCGCTTGGGGATGCCGCGCTGCTGCATATAGAAGAGCGCGGCGTCGTTGAGCTGGCCTACGGTGGCACCGTGGGCACACTTCACGTCGTCGGCATAGATTTCGAGCATTGGCTGGGTGAACATCCGTGCTTGCTTCGTGGCGCAGAGGTTCTGATTGGTCATCTGCGACACGGTCTTCTGCGCGTCCTTTGCCACATAGACCAAGCCAGCAAAGGCTCCCACGGCCTCGTCGTCGAGCACATATTTATACAGCTCGTTGCTGGTACAGTGGGGCACCAGATGGCGGATGACCGTGTTGTTGTCCACGTGCTGCTGCTTGTCGGCAATGGCACAGCCACTGCAGAAGCACTCGACACCCGAGCCCACGAGGTCGAGGTTCAGCTTGTTGCGCGTCGTTCCGTTATGCAGGGTGATGACGTTATGGTTCACGCGGCTGCCCGCCTGCTGCCGGATATAGACGTTGCTGACGCGCACATTCTTGTTGTGCGTCTCTTCCAAGCAGTAGAGGTCGAGCTTGGCATTGGGCCCTACAAAGGCCTCAATGACCTGCGTGGCGAGGAAGCGGCGGTCGTCGGCCGTGTGGTCGCAGAAGAGCAGCTTGGCCTCGGCTCCCTCTTCGAGGACTATCAGCACGCGGCGGTTGACCATCAGGTCTACGTCGCTGCGCAGGATATTGATAATCTGGACAGCGCGGTCGGCCACGACACCCCGCGGCACGTAGACCAGCAGGCCGTCCTGTGCCAGCATCGTGTTGAGCTGCGTAACGCCGTCGGCCTCGTCCTCTCCGGCCAACTGATGATAGTATTGCTCGATGAAATGGGGATTTTTGGCAGCTTCATCGCGCAGTGAGCCGATGATGATGCCCTCGGGCAACTGGCTCTTGGGCTGCACACGGCTGTAGAACGCATCGTTGACGACGAAATAGAGCGACGTAGACAGGTTGGGCACGTCGCAGCGGAAGGCGTCGTAAGGATTGACGGGGATGTCGAGCCGGTTGAGGTTCAGCCCGTAGTCGGGAGCGAAGAGCTCCTGAATGTCCGTATAGCGGTAGCGCTCCACCTTCTTCGACGGGAATCCCACGCGCTGGAACTGTGCGAAGGCGGCGTCGCGCACGGCATTGAGCGGTGCGGCCGAATGACTGCATATCATCGGGCTGCACTGCCTGTACAGGTCGATATATTGCTGTTCGCTGCTCATTCCACCTCTGCCTTTATCCAGTCGTACCCTTTTTCCTGTATCTCTTTGGCCAGTTCCGGCCCGGCGGTCTTCACGATGCGTCCTTTGTAGAGCACGTGCACCACGTCGGGGCGTATCATCTCGAGCAGCCGGTCGTAGTGGGTGATGACGATGCAGCTGCTCTCCGGCGTGCGCAGCTTATTGACGCCCTCGGCCACGATGCGCATTGCATCGACGTCGAGTCCCGAGTCGGTCTCGTCGAGGATGGCGAGCTTTGGTTCGAGCATTGCCATCTGGAAAATCTCGTTGCGCTTCTTCTCACCGCCGCTGAATCCCTCGTTCACCGAGCGGTTGGCCAGCCGGTTGTCCAGCTCCACAATCTTCTGCTTCTCGCGCATCAGCTTCAGAAACTCGCCGGCCTTCAGCTCGGGCAGCCCCTGCGCCTTGCGCCGCTCATTGATGGCCGCCTTCATAAAGTTGGTCATCGACACCCCGGGAATCTCTACGGGATACTGGAACGAGAGGAAGAGCCCAGCGTGGGCGCGCTCCTCGGGCTTCATCTCCAGCAGGTTGCTGCCGTTGAACGTAGCCTCGCCCCCAGTCACGGTGTAGAGCGGATTGCCTACGAGCACGGCCGAGAGGGTCGACTTGCCCGACCCGTTAGGCCCCATTATGGCGTGGGTCTCTCCGTCGCGGATGGTCAGGTCGATGCCGCGCAGTATTTCTTTGTCGCCTATCGTGGCGTGCAGATTCTTTACTTCTAACATATCTCTATCTTGTGTTTATCCTACGGTTCCTTCCAATGATACTGACAATAGTTTCTGAGCCTCGACGGCAAACTCCATCGGCAGCTTGTTGAGCACCTCCTTCGCATAGCCGTTGACAATCAGCCCGACGGCCTGCTCGGTAGGTATGCCCCGCTGGTTGCAGTAGAACAGCTGGTCCTCCGAAATCTTCGACGTCGTGGCCTCGTGCTCCACCACGGCCGTGGGGTTGTGGATATCCATATAGGGAAAGGTGTGGGCACCGCATTCCGAGCCCAGCAGCAGCGAGTCGCAGCTGCTGTAGTTGCGTGCGCCGTCGGCCGAGGCCGTGGCACGCACCAGTCCGCGGTACGAGTTCTGCGAGTGGCCGGCCGAGATGCCTTTAGAGATGATGGTGCTCTTGGTGTTGCGCCCTATGTGGATCATCTTGGTGCCCGTGTCGGCCTCCTGATAGTTGTTGGTCACGGCCACGCTGTAGAACTCGGCCTGCGAGTGGTCGCCGCGCAGGATGCACGAGGGATACTTCCACGTGATGGCGCTGCCCGTCTCCACCTGCGTCCACGACAGCTTGGAGCCCTCGCCGCGCAGGTCGCCGCGCTTGGTGACGAGGTTGAGCACGCCGCCCCTACCCTGCTCGTCGCCGGGATACCAGTTCTGCACGGTGGAGTATTTCACTTCGGCACGGTTCATCACCACAATCTCCACGATGGCGGCGTGCAGCTGGTTCTCGTCGCGCATCGGCGCGGTGCAGCCCTCCAGATAGCTGACGTACGAGTCGTCGTCGGCAACGATGAGCGTGCGCTCAAACTGGCCCGTGTTACGGGCATTGATGCGGAAATAGCTGCTCAGCTCCATCGGGCAGCGCACGCCCTTCGGGATATAGACGAAGGAGCCGTCGCTGAAGACGGCACTGTTGAGTGCGGCAAAGAAATTGTCGCGGTAGGGAACCACCGTGCCCAGATACTGGCGCACCAGCTCGCCGTGCTCTTTGATGGCCTCGCCGATGGAGCAGAAGATGACGCCTTTCTCGCGCAGCTTCTCCTTAAAGGTGGTCTTCACCGAGACGGAGTCCATAATGGCATCCACGGCGGTGTTGCCACTCAGGGCCAACCGCTCCTCGAGCGGAATGCCCAGCTTGTCGAACGTCTTCTCCAGTTCGGGGTCTATCTTGCCGTCGCCCTTTGGCTTCTGCGCCATCGGGTCGGCATAGTAGCTGATGGCCTGATAGTCGATGGGCGGCACGTGGACGTGCCCCCACGTGGGTGCGGTCTGCTCTTTCCAGTAGTTAAATGCCCGCAGACGGAAGTCAAGCATCCACTGGGGCTCACCTTTCTTCTGCGAGATAAGCCTGACGATGTCTTCGTTGAGTCCCGTCTCTATGATTTCGGTATGCACGTCGGTGGTGAAGCCGAACTCATACTTCTGTTCGGCTACGCGCTTGACAAACTCGTTGGTCCCCTCTTGAGCGGTAGGATTTATTTCACTATTCACTTTTTACTATTCACTATTCACTTTATGACTGTGGCTCGCGCAGATAGGTCTGATAGCGCGTGCCGCGCTCGTGGCCCGGGTCGCCCCACGTCTCGTCCCACTCGAAGCTGTCGCCTACGCCCAGCTTGCACACGCGCTGCTGATGGGTGACCACGAGCAGGTGGTCGGCATCGTAGAGCGTAGCCATATGGTAGTCGCCGAAGGCACCGTCCTTCTTCAAGCCAGACAGCGGACTGAAGAAGGGACCGTACTCCGAGCCAGCCGAGCCGTCGTAGAGGCTGTAGTGGCCGTAGCCCAGTTCACGCTTGTTCCACGGGTGGCGGTAGAGCGGACTGACGTCGGCATCGCCCGCGTAGGCGTCGTCCTGCCAATGGCCGTCTTGCTCCTTATGCCACGTGGCGGTGGTGACTCCCTCGTTGACCCACTTGCCTACGTTCTCGCAGTGGATGACGCGGCCGCAGCTGTCGAACTCGGCCGTGGCCATCACCTCTTCGTAGGTGCCGCGGTGCCACACGGGCTTCACCTCGGTCTTCTCCTCCTTGATGTAGAGGAAGCCACGGCCGTGGCGACGGCCCTGACGCAGCTCACCGATGTAGAAGTGGCTGTCGTCGTAGGCGAGGATGCCCATACCGTCGGGCATTCCCGTGGCGGCATCGGTCTCGCCCATATAGCGCAGTGTGTCGCTACCCGGGACGGCACTCCACCCGTAACCGCTTGGTTTGAGATTCATAATGCGATGTCTCCCTTTGTGACTGACGGATTAGAGCTTCTGCTCAACCTCTATCTCGGTGAAGGTCTCAATGATGTCGCCCACCTGAATATCGTTGAAGTTGACCAGCGAGATACCACACTCGAAGTTGGTGGCCACCTCTTTCACGTCGTCCTTATAGCGTTTCAGGGCATTGATGGCACCCGTGTGGACCACGATGCCGTCGCGCACCAGACGGGCTTTGTCCGTGCGATGCACCTTTCCTTCGACAACCATTGCACCGGCCACGGTACCCACTTTCGAAATCTTGTAGACCTCGCGGACCTCAACTTGACCGGTCACCTGCTCCTTAATGACCTTATCGAGCATTCCCTCCATTGCCGAGCGAATGTCGTCGATGGCATCGTAGATGACGCTGTAAGTGTTGATTTCCACGCCTTCGCGCTCGGCCAGCTTGCGGGCATCGGCCGAGGGACGCACTTGGAAGCCCACGATGATGGCATCGGAGGCCGAAGCCAGCATCACGTCGTTCTCGCTGATCTGACCCACAGCCTTATTGATGACGTTCACCTGCACCTTCTCGGTAGACAGCTTGAGGAACGAGTCGCTCAGTGCCTCGATACTTCCGTCGGTATCACCCTTGACGACGATGTTCAATTCGTGGAACTCGCCCAGTGCGATGCGGTGAGAGATGTCGTCCAGACCCAGCGTCTTCTGCGTGCGCAAGCCTTGCTCGCGCTGCAGCTGCTCGCGCTTGTTGGCAATCTCGCGCGCCTCCTGCTCGGTATCCATCACGTGGAACGAGTCGCCGGCGGTCGGAGCGCCGTTGAGTCCGAGGATGATGGCGGCCTGCGAGGGGCCTGCCTGCTGCATACGCTGGTTGCGCTCGTTGAACATTGCCTTAATGCGGCCGTGGCTGGTTCCGGCAATCACCACGTCGCCCACCTTCAGCGTGCCGTTTGACACGAGCACGGTGCTGACATAGCCGCGGCCTTTGTCAAGACTGGACTCGATGATAGAGCCCGTGGCCTTACGGTTGGGGTTGGCTTTCAGGTCGAGCATCTCGGCCTCGAGCAGCACTTTCTCCAGCAGCTCGTCGACGCCAATGCCCTTCTTGGCCGAAATCTCCTGACACTGGTACTTGCCGCCCCACTCTTCTACGAGCAGGTTCATATTGGCAAGGTCCTCGCGTATCTTGTCGGGGTTGGCTCCCGGCTTGTCAATCTTGTTGATGGCGAACACCATCGGCACATTGGCTGCCTGAGCGTGGGCGATGGCCTCCTTTGTGGTGGGCATCACCGAGTCGTCGGCTGCAATGATGATGATGGCAATATCGGTCACCTGCGTACCACGGGCACGCATAGCCGTAAAGGCCTCGTGGCCCGGCGTATCGAGGAAGGTGATTTCGCGGTCGTCTTTCAGCTTCACGTTGTAGGCTCCGATGTGCTGCGTGATACCACCGGCCTCACCGGCAATGACATTGGTGTTGCGGATGAAGTCGAGCAGCGACGTCTTACCGTGGTCTACGTGACCCATCACCGTCACTATCGGGGCGCGGGGCACCAGATCGTTCTCATCATCGGCCTCTTCCTGAATGGCATTCTGCACCTCGGCACTGACATACTCGGTAGAGAAGCCGAACTCGTCGGCCACGAGGTTGATGGTCTCGGCGTCAAGACGCTGGTTGATGCTGACCATAATACCGATGCTCATACAGGTTCCGATGACTTTGTTCACCGGCACGTTCATCATCGTGGCCAGCTCGCTGACGGTCACGAACTCGGTCAGCTTCAGCACCTTACTCTCGGCTGCCAGCTCCTGACGCTCCTCGTTCAGACGCTCCTGAACGGCGTCGCGCTTCTCACGGCGATACTTGGCACCCTTCTTGTTCTGGTTCTTCGAGGTCAGACGGGCCAGCGTCTCCTTTACCTGACGTGCCACGTCTTCCTCGTTCACCTCCAGCAGCTTCTGCACGGGGCGGTTCTTCTTGCCTTTCTTGCCGCCCTGACTATCCTGCTGGGGCGAGCCGCCCTTACCTTTATTATTGTTCTTCTTGCTGTTTTGGCTGGCCTGATTGGCAGCAGCCTCAATGTCCACACGCTCCTTACCACCGCGGATGCGCTCGCGCTTCTTCTTCTCGCCGCCGTGCATCTGGGCAGCCTTCTCTTCGCGCTCCTTACGGCGCTCCTCCTTCGACTTCTTCTTCGGGCGGGTGCTCTGGTTGATGGTCGACAGGTCTATCTTGCCCAGCACGTTCACCTTCGGAGCCAGCTTGGCTTCGCTCTTCAGGGTGAACACCTCGGACTTCTCTTCGGCCGGGGCGGCTTGCGGCTTTTCCGTATCGGCAGCGGCCGGCGCCTCCGACTTCGGAGCCTCGCTCACAGGCTGCGGCTGAGCGACGGCTGCAACCGGCTGCTCGGCCACCGCTTTCTCTTCCTTCTTAGGTACCGCAGGGGCAGGAGTCTCGGCCACGGGCGCAGGCTGCGGCTGAGCTGCCGCGGGGGCAGGCTGAACCGGCTTCTTGCCGATGCTGTCAAGGTCAATCTTTCCTACCTGCTTGAATTGCGGACGCTGCTCCAGCAGGTCCTCGGCCTTGGTCACCTTCTTCTCCGTCTTCTCGGTCTTCTTTTCCTTTGCTTTCTTGGTGAACATCATATCGGCCTGCGTCTTCACGTCCTTATCGCCTTTGAAGGCACCGACGAGTGCCTGATACTGGTCGTCCGTTATCTTGGTATTGGTGGTGATGTCGTCCTTCACCTCGCCCAGCTCCTTCCTGTTTTTCAGGAAGTCAACCGCCGTCTGAAGTCCAATGTTCAGTTCTGATAATACTTTATTTAATCTTACTCCCATTAATGCTAATTTTTAATTGACAATTGATAATTGATAATTATGATTGGTGTTGAGTAGAAAGTCGAGTCGCTTGGAGTAATCATAATTCCCAATTCTCAACTCTCAATTCTCAATTAATTTACTCAAACTCTGCCTTCAGCACGGCAAGCACCTGATCGACGGTCTCCTCCTCAAGGTCGGCCTTCTCAATCAGCATCTCGCGCGGGGCATTGAGCACAGCCTTTGCCGTGTCCAGACCGATGGCCTTGATGGAATCAATGATCCACTGGTCAATCTCATCGGCAAACTCGTCGAGATAGATATCCTCGTCGGCCTCATTCTCGTTGACCACACGGAACACGTCGATGGTATGCTCGGTCAGCATCGAAGCCAGCTTGATGTTCATTCCGCCCTTACCAATGGCCAGCGACACCTCCTCGGGCTGCAGATAGACCTCGGCCTTGTGGTTCTCCTCGTCCAGTGTAATCGACGACACCTTTGCGGGGCTGAGGGCGCGCTGGATGAACAGCTGCACATTGTTCGAATAGTTGATGACGTCGATATTCTCGTTGCACAGCTCGCGAACGATGCCGTGAACGCGGCTTCCTTTCACGCCGACGCAAGCGCCAACGGGGTCGATGCGGTCGTCGTAGCTCTCCACGGCCACCTTAGCGCGCTCACCCGGCATTCGGGCAATGCGGCGGATGGTAATCAGACCGTCATTGATTTCGGGAACCTCGGCCTCCAGCAGACGCTCGAGGAACTGTGTGTTCGTGCGGCTCAGGATGATGCGCGGATTATTGTTCTCGTTGTCCACACGCAGCACGATGGCACGCACCGTCTCGCCCTTATGATAAGAGTCGCTGGGAATCTGCTCGCTCTTGGGCAGATGCAGCTCGTTGCCCTCGTCGTCGATGAGCAGCACTTCGCGCTTCCACATCTGGTAGACCTCGCCACTGACAATCTGTCCCACCTTATCCTTATACTTCTGATACAGCGAGTCGTGCTCCAGCTCCAGAATCTTCGAGGCCAGTGTCTGACGCAGGTTCAGGATGGCGCGGCGGCCGAACTTGTTGAAGTCCACCTCCTCGCTCACTTCCTCGCCCACTTCGTAGTCGGGCTCTATCTTCTGTGCGTCGGTCAGCGAGATTTGCTTGTTCTCGTCCTGCACGGCGCCATCGGCCACCACGATGCGGTTGCGGTGAATTTCGAAGTCGCCCTTGTCGGGATTGACAATGACGTCAAAGTTCTCGTCCGAGCCATACAGCTTGGCAATGACGTTGCGGAAGCTCTCCTCCAGCACGCTCACCAACGTAGTGCGGTCGATGTTCTTAGTCTCTTTGAACTCCTGAAAGGTCTCAATCATCGAAGGGCCTTTCCCATCTTTTTTTGTTGCCATTTTGATTTTTACGCTTTTAGCTCTCTGAGGCAGGGAGCCGGGGGTCTGAACGACCGCCCTTATTATTACTCTATTTTTTCTATTCTGCAATTATCAACTTGGGCATTCAAGCCCCGCCGCCCCCTCGCCGGACACAGGCCGCCCGCAAAAGCAAGAGGCCATAAAGGGAACCTAAGGCCTCTACTTGAACGACAGCAGATACTTGGTGTACTTCACGTCGGCCCGACGGAACGTGCGGTCTACGCTCACCAGCTGTGGGCGTTTCTTACCCTCCACGCGCTGCTTCTCTTCTACGACGACGGTGAACTCCTCGCCATCGTCGCTCACCGACTTCAGCAGCCCCTGCACCTTCTTGCCGTCGGAAGTCATCACCTCCACGTCCTTTCCTACATAGTTGCGATACTGCTGCAGCACTTTAAACGGTTGCCCAATGCCAGCCGAGCCCACTTCGAGCTCATAGTCGCCCAGCTCTTCGCCCAGCCGCTCTTGCAGCAACCGGCTCAGCTCAGCACAGTCTTCAATCCAAACGCCATCGGCGTGGTCGATTTCAATCACAATGCGGTCGTCGGGCGCCATCACAACGTCCACAAGGAAATATTCATTCCCTGCCAACCACTCGTTCACTACACTTTCAATCGTGTTCTTATCAATCATACAGTTTCGTTAATTAAAACAAGAATGAGGGGCTTTGTCAAGCCCCTCATTCCTCTGAACGCCGCAAAATCACGCATTTTCCCCGAAACAGCCAAATATTTCGGGCAGAAAACGTTATTTGGGATGTTCTTCTATTATTCTCAGCCTCATTCTATCCGATTTTCCCAAAGTTGCAGATAGGTATTCTTTCTCATATCCATCAATGGGCAAGAAGCGGTTTCCAAAGCCATAAGGCATTTCCACGGTGTGATAATCGGCCACGCCATCCGTTGATTGCAGATAACTTGCAATCATTTGCCTATATGCATCGCAAAACAACATTGAAAGATAAACAGACAGTGAAACGTGCACAATCAATATCACCAGTAGTTGGGGGCAGAAGAAACGGTAAAACCATTTTGACCGAGAAGCCCAGTATATTACTTTTAAGCTGACGATGATAGATAGGTATTCAATTAAGAACTCCATCCGTTGCATATACTCATATATCAATAGGATAAATGCAAAATTGACGGCAATGATTAGAAATACAAGAGAATTTTCTTGTATGAATGTCTTTATTCTCAATCTGCCACACGCAGCCCACCCCGTCAGCATCAAGCATACCATCAGATAGAATCGTTTAGAGCATCTGATGATTTCCAACTTTCCGGCGAAATATACTCCCCAATCGAATTGCGTCAGATAGGGGTGGTTTGCACGGTATAACGTGCCGGGAGCCAATGCCACAAAGGCCGTACCAATCCATAGGCCGATAATAAGCACCCACGTCACACGCCCCAACCGGCCACGATGATACAATGAATAAAGAAACAGCGCACCAGATATGGGAATGGTAAACCCTTCGTGGGTGCTACCGGTCAGCAAAGCAAAGAGAAACAGCAATATTAGATGCCATAATGGCACTTGTCGGGGATTTCTAATCTGCCTGAGAACTGCCAGCAAGAAATATACGCATAGCGTCATAGCCCATAGGTAGTTTACAGGAAAAGCAACGCCATTGTACATACATCCTATTTGAGGTTGTAACACCCACCATACAGCAATAATCAGCACATAGTCCTTGGCCGAAGCTGGCTGATTATACCGCACCAGCCGGACGGTGCCGACGAGAAACAAAACGAAAACGACGGAAGTGCAGACATTGAACCACCCCTTTCCCCATAGGCTGACAAAGGACTGTACGACGAAATGGTTCGTAAACCGGCCATTCAGCAAGAAGTAATGGTTCACTTGCGAATGAAAAACATCGCTCATACTGCATATAGGGCGAGCCACATCCGCAGGCTGTGGATAATGGTCGACAATGAAGAATTGATAGTAGTAGTCGTCGGCACGCAGCGGGCTGTAATAATTGAGCAGAAAGAATGCCGTCCCCATCAGGGCGAGGATGGCTAACGTCAGGCATTGGTCTTTGGTCACTTTCATAAGGCTTAACCGTTTTTCTCATTGCTGACAGAAATCCCCGAGAATCAGCGATTAAATTATTTACGAAACCAAAAAGACGTAGGAAATCTGTACATCTGCCTACCCCGGTAACTCAGGCTCTCGCATTGCCTTCTCAACTCGGGATAAGCAACGCCAGTCAGCCCACGCCAAAGGATATACTATACGGCCAACCCGTGCTGCCAAGCAGGCAGCACAGATTGCCGGGCATAATACACCTCACGTGGACGCTTCCGTTGCGCTCCTCCGAAGTTGAGAATTCAAATTTGCGAGATTTGAGTTAACTCGAAGAAAACGTTCTGTAAACGCCCTTTTATATCAAA
>JAFUZD010000118.1 GCA_017476785.1 Prevotella sp.
ACCCCACCCACCCCGGTTCGCTGGGCACCGCCATCAGCGAAGCCGTGGAGCTGGCCACCACCACGCCCAACTGCAAGTACACGCTGGGCTCGGTGCTGAGCCACGTCACACTGCACCAGACCATCATCGGCCTCGAGGCTGAGAAGCAGATGGAGATGGCCGGCGAATATCCCGACACGGTCATTGCCTGCTTCGGCGGAGGCTCCAACTTCGGCGGTCTGGCCTTCCCCTTTATGCGCCACAACATTGCAGGCAAGCGACACACGGAGTTCATCGCTGCCGAGCCCGACAGCTGCCCCAAGCTGACGCGCGGCCAGTTCCAGTACGACTTCGGCGACGAGGCCGGCTACACGCCCCTGCTGCCTATGTACACGCTGGGCCACCAGTTCAAGCCGTCGAACATCCACGCCGGCGGCCTGCGCTATCACGGTGCCGGCACCATCGTCAGCCAGCTGATTAAGGACGGTCTGATGCACGGCGTAGACATCCCGCAGATTGAGTCGTTCGAGGCTGGAATGCTCTTCGCCCGCACCGAGGGCATCATCCCCGCCCCCGAGAGCTGCCACGCCATTGCCGCCACCATCCGCGAGGCCAAGAAGTGTAAGGAGAGCGGCGAGCAGAAGGTGATTCTCTTCAACCTCTCTGGCCACGGTCTCATCGATATGTCGGCCTACGACCAGTTTATCAATGGCGACTTGCAGAACTACAGCGTCAGCGACGAAGAGATAGCCCACAACGTCAGCGAGCTGGAGAAAATCATACCCTAATTGAGAATTTCTCTAATTGAGAATTGAGAATTGGAGAATTGAGAATTATGATTAGTACGGAGCGGCAGTATCTGCGATTGATGCTGTGCACCAAGTAATCATAATTCTCCATTCTCCAATTCTCAATTCTCAATTTGAAAAGTTCTCCATTCTCCAATTCTCAATTCTCAATTTTCAAGGCTTTGTACATCTTATTGACGCACTTTTTCTTTTGATCTTGGTCTGGATGGACGTATAGGTCCATCGTCGTGCTCAGACTGGTGTGCCCCAGAATAACACTCACCGTCTTGTAGTCGCAGTGGTTCTCAATGCAGCGCGTGGCAAAGGAGTGGCGCAGTCCGTGGAACTTCAGCTTCGGGATGCCCAGCAAGCACAAGATGCGGTCGAGATGCCGGCTATACGTGCGCGGCTCAGTCGGCTTGGCACCGTTGGTCAGCACGAAGTCGTCGGCATTGGCATTGCGACCAAACAGGCTCAGCACCGCCCCCATATCCCTGTTCATCGGAATCTCGCGCACCGAAGCCCGCGTCTTGGGCTTACCGATGTAGATGTACGACTTGCGCGCCTCGCTGTCGTACACGCGACTCAGCGTCTGCTCCACACGTATCATTCCGTGCACGATGTCAATGTGACGCCAGCACAGGGCGCACAGTTCCCCGATTCTCATCCCCGTGCTCAGACTGATGAAGATGCCCAGATTGCGGGAGTCCATATGCGCCAGCAGATAGCGCATCAGCCGACGCTGGTCGGCAATGTCCATCACCGGCAGCCGACGGGGCACCAGCTCCTGCGGCATCGCCACCCGCCATTCGCAGCAGTCCATCCACCGCTTGCGGGCTGCATAGCGCACCACCATCTTGGCCACCATCAGTATGTCGCGGATGGTCTTCTGCTTCAGTCCCGCCTGCAGCTTACGCAGCGCAAAGGCCTGCATCATATCCTCCGTCATAGCCGTGCACGCACCAAACTCCGGCAACAGATGGCTGTGCAGCGTCAGCTGATAGGCCATCAGCGTGGTTTCCTTTACAAACGGTTTCTTGTCCTCCATCCAGTACGTTGCCACTTCGCTAAATGTTTTCATAATTTCTTGATTTTAGTTAATGATTAATGATAAAGAAGAAGCAACAAAGATAAGGCAATATTCCAAGAATGGGCAGCAAGCAAAGCAGGAAAAGAAACTGCTCCCCGTCCATCGGGAACACGACGGACGGGGAGCAGCGATTGATGGGATTTGCGGGGAAGCGGTCAGGCTACGGGCAACGGGGGATAGCGGCGGGTCCAGCCGTCCCAGCGCAGGCGCATCACGCCAAAGAACGCTTCGCCGAAGATGCTCCCGTTCATCTTCGAAACGCCCTCGCGGCGATTGACGAAGATGACCGGCACCTCCTTAATCTTGAATCCTATCTTGTAGGCCGTGAACTTCATCTCAATCTGGAAGGCATAGCCCTTAAAACGAATCTTGTCCAGCTCGATAGTCTGCAGCACGCGACGCTTATAGCACTTGAAGCCGGCAGTGGTGTCGTGCACCCTGAAGCCGGTAACGATGCGTACATACTGCGAGGCGAAATAGCTCATCAGCACGCGGCCAATGGGCCAGTTGACCACATTGACACCGCTGACGTAGCGGCTCCCGATGGCCACGTCGTTGCCCTCGACGGCACAAGCGGAGTAGAGGCGCGGCAGGTCGGCCGGGTCGTGACTGAAGTCGGCATCCATCTCGAAGATGTATTCGTAGTCGCGCTCCAGTGCCCACTTGAAGCCAGCAATATAGGCCGTGCCCAGTCCCAGCTTGCCGGTGCGCTCAACGATGAACAGGCGGTCACCGAACTCATTCTGCATCAGCCCCTTAACGATGGCTGCCGTGCCGTCGGGAGAGCCGTCGTCGATGACGAGGATATGGAAGCACTGCGGGAGCGAGAACACGGCACGGATAATCTTCTCGATGTTCTCCTTCTCGTTGTAAGTCGGGATGATGACGATACTGTCGCTTGGATGCATAGCTTTAAAATGGTTTTTGTCGGTACAAAGATACAAATTAATCCGAACTCTGACGCCTAACTCTCACTTTTTTTGTACCTTTGCACCCGAATTTTTATGGAAATCCGGGAATTGCTGAAAGAGTATGCTGCGCTGCCGCAAATCGGGGCGCTGGCAGAAGAGACGGGGAAGAAGTCGGTGCATACGATTTTCCTCGAAGGACTCGTTGCGTCGGCAACGCCGATGGTGTTTGCCGCTATGGCGCAACAGCTGGGGCGCACGGTGCTCTTCGCATTGCAAGATGCCGAAGAAGCCGGTTACTTCTACCACGACCTGACGCAGATGCTGGGCGAGCTGCAGGTGCTGTTCCTCCCGTCGTCCTACCGACGTGCGGTCAAGTATGCCCAGCGCGATGCTGCCAGCGAGATACTGCGCACCGAGGTGCTGGCCCGGCTGGCAGCCCAGCGCCCGTCACCCGCCACGCTCTACATCGTCACCTACCCCGAGGCACTGGCCGAGCTGGTGGTGTCGCGCCGCCAACTGGACGAGCGCACACTCGCACTGCACTGCGGACAGACCATCGAGGTGGACGAGGTGGCGAAGAGCCTGCGCGAGCTGGGCTTCCGCGAGGTGGACTACGTCTACGAGCCCGGCCAGTTTGCCCTGCGCGGCTCCATCCTCGACGTCTACTCTTACAGCAGCGAGCTGCCTTTCCGCATCGACTTCTTCGGCGACGACATCGACTCGCTGCGTACGTTCGAGGTAGAGACGCAGCTGTCAAAGGAGCGGCGCGAGCAGATAGAGGTTGTGCCCGAACTGGCTACGGCAGGCGATAAGGTGCCGCTGCTCACGCTGTTGCCCCCCGACACCCTGCTTGTGGTGAAGGACTTCGTCTATCTGCGCGATGCCATAGACCGCACCTATCAGGAGGGATTCTCCCAGCAGGCACTCACCGAGCGGCTCGAGGGAGCCACCGAGGCCGAGCAGACCGAGATAATGCAGGAACTGAAACGCGACCTGCAGCTCATCAGTGGCGCACAGTTTACGGCCGAAGCCGTAGCACTGCAACGCATAGAGACAGGCCACCGTCCGTCGGGGCTGCCCGATGCCACCATCACGTTCCACACCGCTCCGCAACCGCTGTTCCACAAGAACTTCGACCTGCTGAAGCAGTCGATTGCCGACTACTTGCTGCAGGGCTACCGCCTCTATATTCTTGCCGACAGCCAGAAGCAGACCGAGCGTCTGAAGGAGATATTGAAGACCCCCTATAATTCCCCAAAGGGGGATGAAGAAGACGGAGGGAGGATGGCAGACTTCACCCCGGTAGACCACACGCTGCACGAGGGGTTCATCGACCGAGACCGGCGCATCTGCGTCTTCACCGACCACCAGATATTCGACCGTTTCCACAAGTTCAACCTGCGCAGCGACCGCGCACGCAACGGCAAAGTGGCACTGACGCTGAAGGAGATACAGCAGTTTGAACCCGGCGACTATATCGTACACATCGACCACGGCATCGGCCGCTTCGGCGGACTGGTGCGGATGCCGATAGACGGCGGCGGCTTCCAAGAGATGATAAAGATTATCTATCAAGGAGGCGGAGCCATCTACGTCAGCATCCATTCGCTGTACAAAGTGTCTAAGTATAAGGCGCAGGACGGCGGCGAGCCGCCCCGGCTGAGCCATCTGGGCACAGGACAGTGGGAACGGCTGAAAGAGCGCACCAAGTCGAAACTGAAAGACATAGCCCGCGACCTCATCCGCCTCTATGCCGCCCGCAGGAAGGAGCGCGGATTTGCATTCAGTGCCGACACGTTTATGCAGCACGAGCTCGAGGCCTCGTTCCTCTACGAGGACACGCCCGACCAGCTGCGCGCCACGCAGGACGTGAAGGCCGATATGGAGCGCGAGCGTCCGATGGACCGCTTGGTGTGCGGCGACGTAGGGTTTGGCAAGACCGAGGTGGCCGTGCGTGCTGCCTTTAAGGCGGCCTGCGACTCCAAGCAGACGGCGGTGCTGGTTCCCACCACGGTACTGGCCTACCAGCACTATCAGACCTTCAGCAGCCGACTGAAAGACCTCCCCGTACGCGTAGACTACCTGACGCGCGCACGCTCGGCCAAGCAGACCCGTCAGCTGCTGCAAGACTTAGCCGACGGACGGATAGATATATTAATAGGTACGCACAAGCTGATAGGCAAGTCGGTGAAGTTCCACGACCTCGGGCTGCTCATCATCGACGAAGAGCAGAAGTTCGGCGTGTCGACCAAAGAGAAGCTGCGCCAGCTGAAGACCAACGTCGACACGCTGACGATGAGTGCCACGCCCATCCCGCGCACGCTGCAGTTCTCGCTCGTCGGCGCACGCGACCTGAGCGTCATCCAGACGCCGCCGCCCAACCGCTACCCCATCCAGACGGAGATTCACACCTTCAGTCCAGAGATTATCTGCGATGCGGTGAACTTCGAGATGTCGCGCAACGGGCAGGTATATTTCGTGTCGCCCCGCATCAACGACCTGCAGCGCATCAGTGAACTCATCAGCAAGTACATCCCCGATGCGCGCATCGCCATAGGGCACGGACGGATGAAGCCCGAAGAGCTGGAACGCATCATCTTCGACTTTGCCAACTACGACTACGACATCCTGCTCTCCACGACCATCGTCGAGAACGGCATCGACATTCCCAATGCCAACACCATCATCATCAACGGGGCACAGAACTTCGGCCTCAGCGACCTGCACCAGATGCGGGGACGCGTGGGCCGAAGCAACCGGAAGGCATTCTGCTATCTGCTGGCACCGCCGCTGGCAGCCCTCAACCCAGAGGGACGCCGCCGACTGGAGGCGCTGGAGAACTTCAGCGAGCTGGGCAGCGGTATCAACATAGCAATGCAGGACCTCGACATACGCGGCGCCGGCAATCTGCTGGGAGCCGAGCAGAGCGGCTTCATCGCTGATCTGGGCTACGAGACATACCTCAAGATACTCAATGAAGCAGTGGTGGAACTGAGAAACGAGGAACTCCCCCATAACCCGCAAGAGACTGACGGTGCTCCATCCTCCAACCGTCATCAGCCATCCACGACGACAGCCCGCCCGACAGAAGGAGACGAGAGCGAGCTGTTTGTCTCCGACTGCGCACTGGAATGCGACCTCGAGATGTACTTCCCCGACCAGTACGTACCCAGCGACTCTGAGCGGATGCTGCTCTACCGCGAGCTGGACAACCTGAAAAGCGACGACGAGCTGCAGCGCTATCGGGCACGCCTCGTCGACCGCTTCGGCCCTATTCCCCGGCAGGGCGAGGAATTGATGCAGGTGGTGCCGCTGCGCCGAATGGGCAAGCAGCTGGGCATCGAGAAGATAATGCTCAAACAGCAGCGGCTGACGCTCTTCTTCGTGAGCAATGCCCAGAGTGCCTACTACCAGAGCAATGCCTTCGACCGCATCCTCGACTACGTAGGCCGTCATCCGCGCCGATGCCAGCTGCGCGACCAGCGAGGGCGACGCTCACTGCTCATCACAGGGATCAAAACGGTAGAAGAGGCCGTAGGGACGCTCAGCGAAATATGGAAACCGGCTTAGCGAAGGAAGAAGGGAATAATCTGTTTGTGTCATATTGTCAGCCACTTTTGTCATTTTGTCAGTAATAAGGATATTGGCATTCAACTTGCAATATCCTTAGCGAGCAACGCAAGAAGCTCGGAGAACAAACAACGAACAAAAGTATAACAAATAAACATTTAGGAGGACAAAACAATGACACCAATGATGAGAAATGCAGCTTGGCTGCCCGAAGTATTCAACGATTTCTTCAGAACAGACTTTATGCCGAGAGCAAACGCAACGGCACCCGCCATCAACGTGAAGGAAACAGACAAGGGCTACACCGTGGAGCTGGCCGCCCCCGGAATGAAGAAGGAGGACTTCAACGTACATATCAACGACGAGGGCAACCTCATCGTCAAGATGGAGAGTAAGCAGGAGAAGAAAGAAGACGACAAGACCGCACGCTATCTGCGCCGCGAGTTCTCGTACAGCAAGTTTGAGCAGACACTGCTCCTGCCTGACGACGTAGAGAAGGAAAAGATTTCTGCCCACGTTGAGAACGGCGTGCTTACCGTGGAACTGCCCAAACACGAAGAGACCCGCGTGAAAGTGGCTCGCCAGATTGACGTCCACTAAGCGGCGGTAGGCATCCCACACAGACCAGTGCCCCCACAGCAAACAACGCTGTGGGGGCACTTTTCGTCCATAGCTATGAGAATTTCGCCAAAATCCTTTGCCAATCAATATATTTATCTTACATTTGCAGCCAAATCATCATAAAAACATAATAGCTATGAAAAAACCTTTTCTTACAAAAGCGGGGATGTTGTGTTTGGCAATATTATCCCTATGCTCGTCCTGCAGCAAAGAGATTATCGTAGAAGGAATGGGGAAACCCACCAGTACACTGGAAGTGCTTACCCGCGCCGGTGACGGCGAGGAAGTGAGTTGGCCCGTCAATGTCTACGTGATGAACAAAGACGGCGTATGCGTAGCAACGTCAGCGATTGCAGAAGATGGCGAAGGACTGGAAATCAAGCTCCCGGCCGGACAATTCGACCTCTATGCCATTGCCGGCGCAGCGGCCGACAGCTATACGCTCCCAACACGCGAGGAAGCCACAGCCGACTTTGAAGTCTCGCTGAAAGCAGGAAAGAAGCACGCCGACCTGATGGCTGCCCACAGCAGCATCACGATGAGCGACGAGGAGAGCAACAGCATCGTGCTGTCGCTGCAGAGAAAAGTAATGAAACTCCAAAGCATCACCATCCGGCAGGTGCCCCGCACGGCCACAGCCGTCTCGGTCACCATTGCCCCACTCTACGACCATCTGCTGCTCGGCGGAAGCTACAGCACAGGCAAGAGTGGCAGCCACACGGCAGCACTGACGAAGCAGGACGACGGCACGACGTGGCTGAACACCGACGAAACATTCCTGCTGGAAGCTGCCAGCGGTGCCACGGTGAAAGTGTCGATGACGACGCCGGCCGGCACGAAGAGCTATACATACGCCTGCGCCGACCAGCTGGAAGCGAACTACAAGATAAAGATAGAAGGTACATACACCGAGGAACAGGTGTTCGAACTCAGCGGCACGGTGACAGGAGCGAAGTGGGCTGGCGAAAAAGCCATTCGCTTCAACTTCGACGAGTCGGGCACGGAGACTGCCGACGATGAGAACGGAGACGACAGCAACAACGACGATAACAATGGCAACGAAGACAACAACGGCAGCGACCCGAATCTGCTGGCAGGCAATGCCCCAACCGTCTTCACCGTCTACGACAAATGGTTCATTTTGAAGACTGAGGATTCGGGCGACTACATTCTCGCCACTGCCCTCTCAATGACAGAGACCAAAGACCTATATACCAGCGGAATGACGCAAGCGGAGCTAAAGGCCGCCATCGATGCCGCCCTGCTCACCTACAATGCTGAAGGCCCCACAGGATGGCGATTGCCGACTGCTGCGGAAGTCACTTTAATCAATGATAATTATACAGAGTTGAGGGTAGAAATAAGAGCAAACCACAAGAATGGAGTAGAATTGGGCGATGGGCAGTATTTCTATCAAAAGGACGGAAGCACCATTAGAGCTTTCCAAGGCCAATTCCCAAATGAGCGTTATGAGCGTGATCCCGACGCAAGCACCATCCTTCGCCCCGTTACGATACTGAAATTCAACAAATAACAACAAACAATACACGAACGGCGACACCCGCCCCAGAGATAAAAATCCCGGGCGGGTGTCACCGTCTAAAGGGCCAAAGACTTTGCCAACGCGGCTTGCTGTCCAAGAAAATATACATCTTTTATTTTTCTAATCAAAATAATCTTCTTATTTTTGCAAATTAAATGGATATTTAAAGAAAACAAGAAATGGCAGAATACGCTTATCACATTTTTTCGCCCTACCGCGTTTGCCCGCTGGGGGCTCACGTAGACCATCAGCACGGACTGGTAACCGGTTTTGCTATCAATAAGGGTGTGGACCTCTGGTTCAATATCAACGACAACGGAAGCGTGCATCTTGAATCGCGCTCATTCGAAGGCGAGGTAGACTTCGACGTGACACAGCCCTCGCAGGTGAAGGAACACCACTGGGGCGACTACGCCCGCGGTGCCAAGTACGCACTGCGCAAGCGTTTCGAGTTGTCACACGGAATCAGCGGCGTATTACAAGGCTCGCTGCCCGTGGGCGGTCTGAGTTCCTCGGCAGCCGTACTGATAGCCTATGTAATGGCTTTTGCAAAGGCCAATGGCATCAAGCTCCAGCCCTTCGAGGTGGTGCAGATTGCTTCCGAGGCTGAGCGCGAATACATCGGGCTGAACAACGGTTTGCTGGACCAAGCCTGCATCGCACTGGGCCGGAAAGACGGCTTGCTGTTTCTCGATTGCGACACGAACGAATACCGCATCATCAAGAAGAATGCCGAAATGCCCGACTTCGAACTGGGCATCTTCTTCTCCGGACTGACCCGCTCGCTGGTGAACAGCGACTACAACCTGCGCGTCTACGAGTGCAAGACGGCCGCGTGGAATATGCTGGCCTATACGGAACAGCCGCTACGCACGTTTGACAAGACGTTCCTGCGCGACATTCCCAAAGCCACGTTCGACAAGACACGCATTGCAATGCCCGCCCGCTTTGCCCGCCGTGCCGAGCACTTTTACAGCGAGTACCGCCGCGTGCGTCAGGGTGTGACGGCTTGGGAGACGGGCAATCTGAAGCTCTTCGGCAAGCTATCATTCGACAGCTGCGAGAGTTCCATCCACAACTATGAGTGCGGCAGCCCCGAGCTGATCGCCATCTATGAGATAATGCGCACGCTGCCCGGCGTATGGGGCGGACGTTTCTCGGGTGCCGGATTCAAAGGTGCCTGCATCGCCCTCATCGACCCGGCCTACCGGGAGCAGATAGAACAGGAACTGACGGCGCGCTATCTGGAGCAGTTCCCCGAGTACGAGAAAACGTTCAAGTGCTTCTTCGTGAAGCCCGACGATGGCGCACGGTTCATAGAAGACTGAACGTAGACAACTGAGAAGCAAGAGTAATATGAAGAATGTTGTAATTGCTGCGGGCTATGCCACCCGCTTAGGCGAACTGACAAAGAATTTCCCCAAACCGCTGCTGAAGATTGGGAAGAGCACTATCTTGGGGCGGATGCTCGACGACATAGACCGCATCGATGCCATCGACGAGCACATCATCATCACCAACCATAAGTTTGCTCCCATCTTTGAAGAGTGGAAGCAGGGCACCCACTACACCAAGCCCATCACCATCATCGACGACGGGACGGAGACCAACGAGACACGGCTGGGTGCCGTGTGCGACTTGCTGCTGGCATTGGACCGTATGCAGATTAACGACGACCTGCTGGTGGTGGCGGCCGACAACCTACTGTTCTTCTCGTTTCAGGAGTTTGTCGACTTTGCCCGGCAGAAGCAGACCTCGTGCATTATGTGTCACGAACAGCCCGACGTAGAACGGCTGCGCCGCACGGGGGTCATCGTTGTAGACGACGAGATGCGCGTGCTGAATATGGAAGAGAAGCCACAGGAGCCCAAGAGCCACTGGGCCGTGCCGCCCTTCTACATCTATATGGCCAAAGACCTCGACCTCGTGCGCCACTCCATAGAGAACGGATGCGGTAAGGATGCGCCGGGCAATCTGGCCCACTATATGGTGGAGCACACGACGATGCACGCGTGGCCGATGAGTGCAGGCCGCTTTGACATTGGAAGTCTCGACACCTATTACGAGGCCGTGGAACGCTTTGGGAAAGACTGAAGCATTAAGACATTGAAAAGAAGCATTAAGACATTGAAAAATAGAAGAAAGAATGAAACAAGTTAGTTTGAACAATAAGACCATCCTCGTGACCGGAGCCGCAGGATTCATCGGTTCCAATCTGGTGAAGCGACTGCTGGCTGACACCACGGGGGCAACCATCATCGGCATTGACAATGTCAACGACTATTACGACGTGCGGCTGAAGGACTTCCGCTTGGAAGAGCTGCGAGCCATCCAAGCCTCATCGTCGTTCACTTTCGTCAAAGGCGACATTGCCGACAAAGCGGCTATCGACGCGCTCTTTGCTGAGTATAAGCCCGCTGTCGTGGTCAATCTGGCTGCACAGGCCGGCGTGCGCTATTCCATTCAGAATCCCGATGCCTATATCCAGTCAAACCTCATTGGCTTCTACAACATTCTCGAAGCGTGTCGCCACAATCCCGTGGAGCATCTGGTCTATGCCAGCTCGTCGAGCGTCTACGGAGCCAACAAGAAGATTCCCTACTCTACGGACGATAAGGTAGACAATCCCGTCAGCCTCTATGCAGCCACAAAGAAGTCCAACGAGCTGCTGGCCCACGCCTACTCCAAACTCTATGCCATTCCCTCTACGGGACTGCGTTTCTTCACCGTCTACGGCCCGGCCGGCCGCCCCGATATGGCCTACTTCGGGTTTACCAACAAGCTGGTGAAGGGCGAGACCATCGAGATATTCAACTACGGCAACTGCAAGCGTGACTTCACCTACGTCGATGACATCGTCGAGGGAGTGGTGCGCATTATGCAGGGAGCTCCCGAAAGCGTTCCCTCGGCAGAGGGACTGCCCGAAGCACCATATGCCGTCTACAACATCGGCAACAGCAGCCCGGAGAATCTGCTCACCTTTGTCGATACGCTGCAACAGGAGTTGGTGCGCGCTGGTGTATTGCCGGCTGACTACGACTTCGAGGCACACAAACGACTGGTTCCGATGCAACCGGGCGACGTGGCTGTCACCTATGCCGACACCTCTGCACTTGAGCGCGACTTCGGCTTCAAACCGCACACACCGCTGCGCGAAGGCCTGCGCCGCTTTGCCGAGTGGTATGCCAGCTTCTATCAGCAGTGAGCCACGGCAAGCCCCGACGAAATGTTTAATAACGTTAAATAACTGTCGAATATTTTCCACTGCCACTTCAATATACGTGGCTTTTGTGTAAATTTGCAAAAGATTTACAAAGTGTGAGGTATTGTAACCTATTGACGTCTTGTGCACAGACGAGAGAAACATAGGTGTTTGATGAATCTAAGAAATATGAAAGGAACTGTCGAATGAAAGTCCTGCGAAGCCTTGTTGGATGGTATTTCACCCGCAATTCGCTGCCCTATTGGTGCTTGTTGCTGGTCGATTCGGTTATTGTCTTTCTCTCGGGAATATCCACCTATTGGATGTTCAACAAGACACAGATACTCTTTGTCCATCGCTTTGAGGTACTCTACACCGCGCTGTTCTATGCCCTTCTGAGCTGGGTGGGTGCCCGTATGTTCTCCACCTATTCCGGCGTGGTGCGCTATTCCAGTTTTGTGGATTTGCTCCGCGTGGCTTATGCCAATGCCGTGACAACGGTGCTGGCCATTGGTCTGTCGCTGTTGACTGGCTATCTGGGCATAGAGGCACTCTCTGCCCTATCGCGGACAGAGACCATCGTGACCTTCATCATAGCCACAATGGTAATGTGGGGCGTGCGAATAATGGTAAAGACGCTCCACGACGTGACCGTATCCGATGCACGTGCCCTGCGCGTACTTATCTACGGTGCACTCACGGGAGGCATCGGCGTAGCCAAGAATATCCGTGCGCAGCGTCCACAGCGTTTCCGTCTGTCGGGTTTCATCTCGCACGACCCGCGTGCACGCCATATGCAGCTGATGGGCTGTAAGGTGTATAACGTCAACGACGATTTGGCTACCATCATCCATAGGGAGCACATACAGGCCGTACTCGTCAGCCCGTTGCGCCTCACTGAGTTCCGTAACAACCAGTCCATACAGGACATCCTGATAGGTGCCGGTGTGAAAATCTATATGGGACAGCTGGCCAAAGAGGCCAAAGTAAAGGACGGCGAGCTAAAGGAGGACGACTTTAAGGACGTGCAGCTGCACGAGGTATCGGTCGAAGACCTGCTGCCCCGTCAGGAGATTAACGTCGATATGGAGTCAGTAGGCGAGCTGCTTCGTGGCCGCCGGGTGCTCATCACCGGTTCGGCAGGCTCTATCGGCAGTGAGATGGTGCGCCAGATAGCGTGCTTCGAACCGGCCGAGATGATGCTCATCGACCAAGCCGAAACGCCCGAGCACGACGTGCGTCTGATGATGATGCGCGACTTCCCCCAGATTAAGGCAGAGACCATCGTGACATCCATCTGCAACGCCAAACGGATGGAGCATATCTTCAGCGACTTCCGCCCGGACTATGTATTCCACGCAGCAGCCTACAAGCACGTGCCGATGATGGAGGACAACCCGAGCGAAGCCGTACTGAACAATGTCTACGGAACCAAAGTCATTGCCGACCTCTCCGTGAAATACGGCGTCCGCAAGTTCGTGATGGTGTCGACTGACAAAGCCGTGAATCCGACGAACGTGATGGGATGCTCGAAGCGCATCTGCGAGATCTATGTACAGTCGCTCAACAGCAGACTGCAGCAGGAGGCTTCGCAGCAGCCGAAGAAAGGCACAGAGACGGCCAGCCATACGCAGTTTGTTACAACGCGTTTCGGCAATGTGCTGGGCTCCAACGGGTCGGTGATACCGCTGTTTAAGGAGCAGATCAAGAAAGGTGGCCCGGTGACGGTGACCGACGAGCGCATCGTGCGCTTCTTTATGCTCATCCCCGAGGCCTGCAAGCTGGTGCTCGAAGCCGGAACGAAAGGCAACGGCGGCGAGATATTCGTCTTCGATATGGGTCAGCCTGTGAAGATTGCCGACCTCGCCAAACGAATGATAATGCTCTCGGGAGCGAAAAACGTGGAAATCAGCTACACCGGACTGCGGGAGGGCGAGAAGCTCTACGAGGAAGTGCTCGGCGAGCTGGAAGGCACCAAGCCCACATTCCACGAGAAGATACGTATTGCTGAGGTGCGCGAATACGACTACGATGAGGTAAGCCGGCAGATAGGCGAGCTCATTCAGATAGCCGAGCACTACGACAATATGGCAACGGTCAAGAAGATGAAGGAGATTGTACCTGAATACAAGTCCAACAACTCTGTTTACGAACAGCTGGACAAATAAAAGAAAGAGAACTATAAAGAAACGCAGATTACGCCGGTCGCACAGCATTCTTTCCACTGTGCAACCGGCGTAATCTGCATTTCTCCGCATCTCCGGCAGCCGTGCGGCCGCCACTCCTCAAGTCACCGCTCCTACTGGTCGGGGTTCTCCACGTAGCCCTGATACTGAGGTTCGAGGGCCGACATCACGCTGTCGTAGGCCTGCCGCATCGTGGCTTGAACATTCTGCGCGCCCTGACCGACGGGATAAATAGGCTGGTGAATGGTGAGCCGTAGAGGATGCCACGTGGCGAAGTGCCAGTCGCGCATACGGGGCATCACATCGAACGAGCCATTGATGGTCAGCGGAACGACGGGCAGCTGCAACTCGTCGGCCAGCATAAAGGCACCCTTTCTGAAGAGTCCCATATGCCCGGTGAACGTGCGTGCCCCTTCGGGAAATACGACAACGCTGCAATTACCCGTCTGCAAGATGCGCCGTGCAGCCTCATAGGTCTCCTTCACACGGCTGGGGCCACGCTTGTCGACGAATATCTGATGCGACTTCTCGCAGGCATAGCCTACAAAAGGAATCTTGCGCAGCTGCCGCTTCATCATCCACTTGAAGTTACGCCCCAGAAAGCCATAAATCAAGAAGATGTCGAACGCCCCCTGATGGTTGGCCACAAAGACATACGACTGATTGGGTTCCAGATGTTCGCGTCCCTCCACCGTGACGGGCAGCAGGAAGGAACGGGTGATGATGCGCGCCCACCAGCGGCCGGGATAGTAGCCCCAGAAGTGGCCGTTGCCAAAGGAACAGCCGATACCCACCTCAATGGCCGTAACGACAGTCATCAGGATGACCACCGGAACAGATACCACACATTGGAAAATTCGATACAGATATTTCATTTCGATTAATAGTTTTTCAGTTTTTTCTATGCTCCCATCCAGCTCCGCCAGCACGATTCTGCCATTTATTCCCTCTTCAACGTAATGACCACAATCTCACCGGGTTGCCCGAAGCGGAAAGGGATAAGCCCACCAAGCCCCGTAGACACGTTGATGGCTCGACGGCCAAAGTAGGTCAGCCCACCCCACTCGCTGTAAACCAACGAGACCGGCGACCACCCAAAGAGCGAGAACTGTCCACCGTGGGTGTGGCCACTGAGCGTCAGCTGGGCATTCGATTCGTGCAATATCCGATGTTTCCAGCAGGTAGGATCGTGCTGCAGCAGGACGACAAAAGCCGCGGAATCCACGCCGGCCACCGTGCGCTCCACATCGCCGAGACGCGGCATCCGCTCGGCAATGCCCCAGTTCTCCATCCCCGCGATGACGATGGAGTCGGTGCCGCGACGGATGGAGCGGTGCTCGTTCATCAGCAACTGCCATCCCATCTGCCGCTCCAACCGCTGTGTCTCGCGACAGTTGGACACTTTCATCGTCTCGTCACCGTCTACATAGACTGCATAGTCGTGGTTGCCCAGCACCGAGAACACGCCGTCTGCAGCCCGCAGCGAAGCGAGGATGTCGCGCTGCGGATAGATTTCCTGCGGATGCATATTCTGTAAGTCGCCCGTGAAGACGATGACGTCAGGATGCTGAGCGTTGATGCTGTCGACGGCACGCTGCAGCAGCCACTGGCGCGAACCGCTGTAAGTGCCTACGTGCGCATCGGAGAACTGCACGATGCGATAGCCGTCGAAAGCCGCCGGAAGGTCGGCACTGGCATACTCTTCATAGCGCACCTGCAACTGATTGAAGCCCACAAACGAGCCGTAGCAGAGCACATACCAGATAAGCGGGACGCACAGCACGCCCACCAGATTGCCATAGTTGTGCCGGCTACCGCACAGGCGGCGCACTCCCCACCCCACAACGGAGCAGAGCATATATACCAGCTTGGGCACGACGAGGAGCCCGAGCAGGAACAGATAGGTGTAGAGCAGCGTCGTGCTGGACGGTGCGAAATTGCGCTGCAACGCCAAATAGACCGTAAAGCCAAGCATTGCAGCGGTGAGCACCAGCTGGGCTGCATACCATCCGCCTATGCGCCACCGCCGTCGCCAGCCCGTCCAGAGGTCGGGCAGCACGATAGCTATCAGCACTGGTATGAGTATTCTTGCAATCATAGATTCGAACTTAAAAACCTGCGCATCACACTGACGGGAATGCCTCGCCGGCGAGCATAGTCGCCAAGCTGGTCTTCACCGATTTTTCCCACGGCAAAGTAGCGGGCCTCTGGATGGGCAATCATCAGGCCGCTGACGCTGGCGTGAGGCTTCATCGCACCACTCTCGGTCAGGCGGATGCCTATCTGGCGCAGCTGCAGCAACTCGTCGATGACGAAGTTGAAGCTGGTATCGGGCAGTGAGGGGTAGCCCACGGCAGGCCGGATGCCCACGAAACGCTCTGCGTGTTGCTCCTCTATGGTCAGTTGTTCGTCGGGTGCATAGCCCCAGTCAGTGCGCCTCACGCGCTCGTGCATCTTCTCGGCCGTGGCCTCAGCCAGCCGGTCGGCCAGCAATTGCATCATCATCTTGGCATAGGGGTCGACCTCGAAGTCGGTTTCCAGCCCGATATCTACCGTAGTGGCAAAGACGCCGATGCGGTCGGGCAGCCCCATTGACAGCGGCCGGATGTAGTCGGCCAGACAGAGGCACTCGCTGCCCTGCTTCTGCTGCCGCAGGAATGGCAGGCGGTGCTGCCCTATCAGGATGTCGTCGCCGTCGCTGTTGGCTTCGTAGAGGTTGAAGAGCGCGTGGGTCTGATAGTGTCCTTCGCACCGTTGCAGGGCTGCCTCAGCCTCACTGCGCAGCTGCTGTTTCTCGTTATGGGGACTCGAAGCGATGCCCCAAGCGTGGTAGAAATAGGCCCAGTTGATATAGGGAGCCACTTCGCTGATGCCGTAGTCTATTCTCATTCGTGACTGAATGCTATTTCTTCGCCCGCATACGCCGTATCTACCCGTCCCTTCTCATAGACCGTATGCCCGTTGCAGAGTGTCTGTTCCACCTGCCACTGAAAGGTATGTCCCTCCATCGGGCTCCAGCCGCACTTGCTCAAGATGCAGTCCTTCTTCACCGTCCACGCGCTGTGCGGACGCACGACGACGAGATCGGCGCGATAGCCCTCGCGAATGAATCCGCGGCACTGCACGCCGAAGAGACGCGCAGGCTGATGACACATCAGCTCCACAAGCCGCTCGATGGACAGGATGCCGGCATCCACCAGCTCGAGCATCGTCACCAGCGAGAACTGAATCATCGGCATTCCGCTGGCTGCCGTGTCGCAGCCACCCTGTTTCTGACTGAGCAGATGGGGGGCGTGGTCGGTGCCGACGGTGGCAATGCGGCCATCGGTGAGCGCCTGCCGCAGGGCGGTGCGGTCGGCCTCGGTCTTGATGGCGGGATTGATCTTGATGCGCGCGCCTAACCGTGCGTAGTCAGCATCGGTGAAGCAGAGATGGGCAACGACGGCCTCAGCCGTGATGCGGGGCGAGCGACCGAAGAGCTCCAGCTCGCGTGCAGTGGTCAGATGGGCCACGTGCAGGCGTGCTCCGGTCTGCTCGGCCAGCGCGACGGCCAGTTGCGTTGAAGCGTAGCAGGCCTCGGCACTGCGTATCAGCGGGTGCAGGGCGATGTCTGGAAACCGGCTGTCGGTGGTGCGCGCTGCCTCCATATTGCGGTTGATGATAGCCGTGTCTTCACAATGAGCCATCAGGGGGAGGCGCGCTGTCTGGAAGATGCGCTCCAGCGACTCACGCCGGTCTACGAGCATATTGCCCGTAGACGAGCCCATAAAGAGCTTGATGCCGGGAATCCTGTCGGCGGGTAGCTGATTGAAGAGCGCCACATTGTCGTTGGTGGCACCGAAGAAGAACGAGTAATTGACGCGACTCTTCTGGCGCGCCAACGCGAACTTCTGCTCCAGTGCCTCGAGTGTGGTGGTCTGGGGCTGCGTATTGGGCATATCGAAGTAACTGGTGACGCCACCGGCTGCAGCGGCAGCCGACTCGCTGGCGATGTCGGCCTTCTCCGTCAGTCCCGGCTCCCGAAAGTGTACGTGGGCATCTATCAGCCCCGGCAAAACGTAACAGTCCGAAGCATCTATCGTCCTGTCGACAGGTGCTTCGGGCTGTTGCTGTGTGACGGCAGCGATGTTACCGCCGTCGATAATGATATGGTATCCGGCGCGCGTCTGTCCGTCGCTGACGATGCGCGCATTTTTGATTAGCGTTCTCATTTCTGCTGCCCTGCTTGCTGGGGCACGCTCACCAGCGGCGGCTGTTGCTGGGGCTGCTGTGGAGTGCCCGTGTCGTCGAGTCCCTGCATCCGCGCCTCATTGGTCTGTGCGGCCTGATAGTAGTCGCGCACGTAGGGGTCGTTCTTGAACTTAGCCGTAGCTTTCGACATAATGTCCTCAATCTGCGGGGTCAGGATGGGATAGCGATAGGCACTGGTAATCATCATAAAGACACCCGGGCCGAGCACATTGTCAAAGTTGTCTACGATAAACGTCGTCACCAACTTGTCTTCCTCGCGGGCTATACGCGCTGCCTCTACCGACAGCTGGCGGTCTATCTCCTCCTCGTCGATACCCTCGAGAATCATCTGGTTCTGACGGTGGCCCAGCTCGTTCATCTCGTTCGACAGCTGGTTGTGGCGGTCAATGAACTGATAGAGCAGGTCGTTGAGCGGTGTACCGCTGACGCGCTGGCTGGCATCGTCGATATGGATGCTGATGCTGCCGTCCTCCAGCACGATGGGCATAATGCTCTCGTCGTCCATATAGAGCGTGGCCATACGCACCGTGTCCAGCACGCCCACAAAGTGGAACTGTCCGTGCACCACGTCGCACGAGTCGATGTTTTTCAGCTCGCCCCCTTTGATGGTCTTCAGATAGAGTTTGCTGCCATCGAGCGACGATACCGACGACGAGCCCTGCACATTATACGATGCAGCGCACGAGGTGAAAGCGGCCACGACGGCCAACGCATATAGAATTTTGTTCATACTCTTTCAGTTTAGAGTTTTTCTTTTTCAATGCACAAATGTACAACGATATATTGAACTACAAAAAAAAATTTGCGCAATTTAAAACATTTGCGCAAACTTTTATAGTTTTTTTGCCTCTTTTTCCAATTCTGCACTGATTCTGCTGCTTGTATAGAGTTGCAAGATGGCTGCAACAAGCAGTGCCACCACCCAGTTGTTATGTACATATTTGGCATACAGCCACTGGTCCAGATGCAGAAAATTACCGCTGTTGGCCAGCATCAGCAGCGCACACGCCAAGAGTAGCACGTCGCTGATGATCACCATCCGCCGCAACCGTCGGACGGCCGGATTGCGCCCCTCGTAACGTTGGCGCAGCTGCATTGCCACGAACAGCAGTGCTCCTATGCCGAACACATAGGCCGCCCACGGCTGCAACAGCACCATTGCGATGCTCCCTATTACCATTGCCAGCCCGCCGAGGGCCATCACACGGCTCTCGGTCTTAGTCAACTGCCTCATCCTCTGGAGCCTCCTCTACCGGTTGTTCGTCGCGCAGCACGAAGATATCCTCGTTGTCTGTCTTCATAAAGTAGCGCTCGCGTGCAATTTTCTCGATGGCCTTAGGGTCGGTGTCCAGCCGGTGCAGCTCGGCTTGGTTGCGCTCGTGCTGGCGAGTGTAGCGTTCTATCTCGCTCTGCAGCTCACTGATGCGGTGCTTGTTGCGATAGTGATTCCACACACTGTTCTCGTCAACGAATCCCACCACCACGACGCCCACCGCGATGACGATGATATATTTCAGGGGTTTGAAGTGCCTTACGGCCTGCCATCCCCGTTTCATCCGTTCCTTTATTTCCATTGTCTTACTTTCTCTTCGAGTTCTGCAAAGATAGGTAATTATTTCATTACTGCCAAATTTTTGCCGATGGTTTCATCAAAAAGAGGCGACAGAGAGGGCAATCCAAATCTTGCTTGCGCCACGGAAACGGGTTGGGAACCAATGCGTGCAGCCCAAAGTATTCAGGGCTCAGACGGCGCGGGCGGTTGCCCGCCAGCCCGCTCGCGGCTGCGGAGACGCGAACGGGTGACACGGACGGCGACGAGACTGACCCCGAGAATGCGGGCAATGGTTTCGTCGTCGCAGTGCTGGTCGTCTTGCAGAATAAGGAAAACGGTCTGCCGTGCGGTAAGACTGTCATAGCGCTGTTCCCACAGATGGTACTGACAGGGCCGCAACAGGGCGAAATAGTCGGCCAGACACTGCAAGTCGGCTCCCGTAGCCTCACGGATACACTCGCCCCGGCGCAACTGGTCGTAGAGCTTGGTGCCTATGTGCAGCTGGGCAGAGAGTTGTTGCTTCAGGCGTTTCATCTGCTGGCCGTCGCTTTCAGCATAGTCGGCCGATGGCACAGTTTGGTTTTTAGGTCTTTTCATTTTTGGCAATCGTTCAGTTTTGTTGTGCAAAGATAACGTTCTCCGCCCATATCTCCCTGCACTGCTAACATCTTCCAACAATTATTAAGCAATAGGAAAAAACGGACTGCAAAAAAGTGTTCAATAGTTTTAAATGGGCATCGGCCGATTGTTACAAAAGAGCGGTTTTTGAGAACAGAGCGTATCCGTAAGGCATTTATTTACAAGATATTGCAGCGGAGCAAGTTGTAACATTGAATCTAAAACTTTGTGAAAAGCAGACTTTGCTTACAAGAAGAAGGATTAACTTTGCGGCGCAAAAAACAGAAACCCCAAAATCACGACAAATGGAAATGAACGCAAGAAGTCTTCTGCTGGTCGCAATGCTGCTGACCGCCACTGCCACACAGGCACAGGACTGCCCCACCGACAGCACCACAACAGCGCAGGACAGCATCACGTGGGATGCGCAGCTCGACGGCATCGAAGTGAAAGCGCAGCGGCAACTGGTGAAGACCGATGACGACCGCATCAGCTACGACGTGGCAGCCGACGAAGAGGCGCGCACGCTGACGGTGATGGATATGCTGCGCCGCATACCGATGGTGACGGTAGATGCTGAGGACAACATCAGTGTCAGAGGCAACAGCCAGTTTCGCATCTACAAGAACGGGCGGCCCGATGCCAGCCTGAGCAAGAATGCCAAACAGATTCTCAAGACGATGCCGGCCACAATGGTGCGCCGCATCGAAGTGATTACCGAACCCGGCGCACGTGAGGATGCCGAAGGTGTGGGAGCCATCATCAACCTCGTAATGGCTGACGGCAGCCGCATCGGCGGCATCACAGGCTCGCTGACGGGCTCCTACAACACGCTGCACCACACCAATGCCAGCACCTTCCTGATGGCGCAGCTGGGACGCGCCGTCATATCGGTAGACTATGGCTACGGCGGAATGTCGCACCACGAGACGCACTCGACATACAATCAGGAGCGCCGCTATGACAACGGGCACCGGCTCACCTCGCACTCGGACGGCACCAGCCCCGGCCATATCCACTATGCCGACGTCAATGCCAGCTACGACATCGACTCACTCAACCTGCTCTCTGCCTCGCTCAGCGGCTACTTCTACCGGCTGAACGTGCAGGGCGACATCCACGCCGAAATGACCGACGACGAGGGGACAATGCGCTACGGCTACGACCGCCACTACTGGATGCCGGGCTACCAGCACCACTCGTGGGACGGCCGGATGGACTTCCAGCACAAGACGCAACGGGAGGGCGAGCTGATGACGCTCTCGTATATGCTCAGCCTGACGCGCCAACACACGGAGAGCGAGGACTCGTTCAGTCAGTTGGTGAACGTTCCCTTCGGCTACACGGCCTCGTATGAAGACAAATATGAGCACTTCACCGAGCACACGGTGCAGGCCGACTGGGTGCGCCCGCTCAGCAAGTGCCACCGCATAGAGACAGGAGCCAAATACATCTACCGGACCAACAACAGCCAGACGAGGCAGGACTTCGACGAGGCACCGCGCTACCCGTCGACCCAGAGCGACTTCCGTCACACCACGCAGATAGCCGCCCTCTATGCCGACTACCATCTGAAGCTCGGTGCATTATCGGCACGTGCTGGGCTGCGCTACGAGCACTGCTACATCAGCGGTCACTATCCCGACGCACGCGGCACCGACTTTGAGCGGCAGCTGAACGACTGGGTACCTCAGCTGAGCCTAAAGTATCAGCTGGCCGAGGCCCATTCGCTGAAACTGGGCTACACGGCTTCCATCACCCGACCGGGCATCCAGTATCTCAATCCGGCCGTCGTCATCTCGCCCACCATCATCGAGCAGGGCAACGCCCGCTTGGAGAGTGCCCGTCACCACCGACTCACGCTCACCTATTTATATATAGGTCCGCACCTGACGCTCCAAGTGGTGCCCGCCTTCACGGCCTTCAACGGCGGTATCGGACAAGTGAGCACGGTCGAGGACGACGTGGTGCACTCCTCGTATGGCAACATCGAACGGTTGCGCCGCTGGCAGCTGGAGGCCTATGCCCAGTGGAAGCCGCTGGACGCGACGACCGTCGTCTTCAACGGGTTCATCCGTCACGACCGCCTCGGCAATCCCGACCTGCAACTGGAACAGAGCCACTGGTGCGGATTCTACTATGCCTCCGTCAGCCAGCAGCTGCCGCTGAAACTGCGTCTCTCGCTGAGTATCTACGGCCAGACAGGGCGCGAACCCGACGGCGTGTATGGCTACGACCATCCGTGGAACTATCACACCATCGCCCTTCAACGCTCGTTCCTAAAGGACGACCGGCTGACGCTACGCCTCTCAGCAGGCGTTCCTTTCAAGAAATACCGCCATTACGACTCAGCCGTCACACAGGGGCAATACACCGGCGAAAGCCACCAAACGCGGATGGGACGCAACATCCAGCTCGCCATCACCTACCGCTTTGGCTCGCTGAAGGCCAGCGTGAAGAAGGCAGAGCGTGCACTTGAGAACAACGACATAGTGGGCGGCATCAGCCGCGGCGGCCAGAAACCATAAGCACCGGCGACGATCCACATTCTCCGTACTCTCTATCGTTATCGTCGCCTCGGGCATCGTCACGCTCCATAACGGAGTTGACGATGTCCGTTTACCTATGGCTGGCGCACACACTCAACACAGCACCGACGAAAGAAGAAAGCAAAACGGGGAAAGAACGAGAACAGAGAGAAACATCAGAGCTGGAAAAGTTGGTTTTGTGAAAGATTATGCCTATCTTTGCCATCAGATTTACTCACCCCAAAACCATCATAACGATATGGCAAACAGAAAATTTGAATTGATGGCGCTGCCCTATGCAGAGGATGCGCTGGAGCCCGTCATCAGCAAGGAGACCATCCGACTGCACCACGGAAAGCATCTGCTGACCTACGTCAACAACCTCAATGCGCTGCTCGAGGGCACGCCGCTCGAGGCACTGCCACTGTGCGACATCGCCAAACAGGCAGAGGGCGGCATCCTGAATAACGCCGGACAGACACTGAACCACGAACTATATTTCGGCCAGTTTACCGCCCCGAAAGCCGACAATCGCCCGACGGGGCACCTTGCCGAGGCCATTGCAAGAGACTTCGGCTCGTTCGAGGCATTCCAAGAAGAGTTTCAGAAGAAAGGTACCACGCTCTTCGGCTCCGGCTGGGTGTGGCTGTCTGCCACGGCTGACAGAGCGCTCGTCATCACACAGGAGCCCAACGCAGCCAATCCGGTGCAGCACGGTCTGACACCACTGCTGACCTTCGACGTATGGGAGCACGCCTATTACTTGGACTATCAGAACCGCCGCGCAGACCATCTGGCCGCCCTCTGGTCCATCATCAACTGGCAAGTAGTGGAACAGCGGTATGCAGCAATTTAAACAATTAGGAAAGAAGTAAACTCATTGTAGGCCAGCCCCATTGGATGCTGATATAATTCTGAAAGAATCCAGATGTTACGGCGCAAGTAATCCTTCATATTCCACTTCTATCTTCGCCTTGTACGACTTGATGCCCAGAATGTCTTGCAATGACCAGTGGCAATGCTCATATAGGTTATGGATGGCATAGACCAAATGCAGGTTCTCGGTCTTGTCACGCGGCATCAGCTCGTCCCAATTCCCGATGCTGTCATCCAGATAGAGCACTTGGTTTTCTGAATCATACGTGTCGGGCGTGTCAGTAACCTGAGCGTTGTATTGGAGACGGAACGGTATGCTGATGCTATTGGCATAGAAGCCGCCGTATGTTGTTGATGCCATCACGTCGAAAAGTGCTTCCTGCATATCCTCGTTCTGTTCCCATTCCTCGAAAGTCATATCCTCTACCCATAGCGTTCCCTCCACGTAGATGCTCTGATTCTGCCCGCGCTCCTTGGCCGTCTCATACGTCTCAATGGTCTGGCGGCGCATTTCGCATAGCGCTGTTTTCAGACGCTCGTTGGCCGCCTCAAGCCGTGTGATATTCTCAGCAGTCCACTCAAAGCGGTCGCGCATCAGGCACCAGCGATCCTGCTTCAGGTCGTTGATGCATTCCGCGGCAAAATAGAGGATGTCTTCACGGCAATACTCCTTATAGATTTTCGCCATCCGCCTGTCTACTTGACGGACATTTTCGACAGGCTTGGCCACCAGCAGCCGTAACTCATCCAAACGCTTCATCCATTTCTGTGGGCCACTCTGTCTTCTTTTCGTACCCTTTCTCATATTTTTATATGCTGCTTTCTTTTTCGATGTTGTTTGTAATTGTAGGAGGGAAGTCCGAAGTCTTTAATTCCTGCAAAGCATCAGCAGAAGGATTACTTATTTGTATAACTCTACGTGCGTGCCTCATAATCATTTCCTCAAACACATTCCTAATAAATCTCCCATTCCCAAATTGCCATTCTTTATGCTTTACGATCTTTTCCAAAGATTCGGATAATATGGTTCTGGCGTGCTCCGAGAAGAAATAGGATTCCTTTTTACACATAGTTTCCATTATTCTCATCAACTCATCAGGGCTATAGTCATCAAACTCTATAAACGTGTTAAAACGAGATTTTAAACCGGGATTTGACTCAAAGAACTTTTCCATAGGCTCCGTATACCCAGCAACAATAACGACAAGGTCATCTCTGTAATCCTCGAGTGCCTTGGTTAACTCTGTTAAGCACTCACGTCCATACGAATCCGAATGGTCATTTTCTGTTATGCTATATGCTTCATCAATGAATAAGACTCCGCCTTTTGCATTCTCTATAACAGCTTTTACTTTATGTGCAGTCTGCCCCTGATAGCCAGCAATTAGGTCTGTACGTGAGACTTCTGTGAAATGCCCTTTTGAAAGTAGGCCTATTTGCTTGTAGATTCTTCCTATGATTCTTGCAACAGTGGTCTTACCTGTTCCCGGATTCCCAGTGAAGGCGAGGTGCAATGTGCTTTTGGGGGAGGAAAGGCCCACTTGCTTCCTAAGTAACTGAACTTTCTGGAATGCAATCAAATCAAGAACTTTTTCTTTTACCTTTTTTAGGCCAATGAGTTCGTTCAGTTCGGACAGTAGTTCCTCCAAACTTTTCTCTTCTTGAACAGCTTCATTGGTTGTAGGACCCTTACACAAATCTATTAGCCGTTTGTGGCCGTAATATCTGATTAAAGAGTCTTTCATTTCAACAGCAAGGGGAATTGTCCTTCTGTCTTTAGCGGCGGATATTTCGAACAGTATGTTGCATAGTTTTATTGCCGATTGGTCACTGTCGAGTATTATTTCCTGCACGCATCGTTGAATCACGCCATTACCATCTATGGCATCATCAAGTTTAATCGCATTGTTTAGGAGCATTTGCTCATATTTATTGTAATTCATAAGATACCCAATAGGTTCATAATAATGTATGCAATTAATAATGATATGGAGCATCCAGAGAGGATGTAGGCAATTGTTGTTCGCCTTTTCATAATGTCGTAGTTGCTTGCCATTTTTTCGGCCAAATTCTCTGTCGAATCCACAATGTCCTGTTTCACTTTATTTATCTCTCCATCGAACCACTCCAATTTTTGTATATGAGAGATTATTGCTCCCTTATGGTGCTCTACAGATTCCCATATCTTGTCTATTTCAGGAAGGTGTTTGTAATCCTCTATTACTTTTTGGAAATCTTGAAGAGAAGACAAATCTTTACCAATAACAGATGTCGTTTCCTCTGTCTTGTTGATGAATGTGCCTAATTGGGCATTAAGACTTGAAAGTCCATCTTTTTGCTTTGCCAAATCCTGCCACATCTCGTCAATATCACTCAGGTGGGAATATCCTTCGAGCACTGTACGGTATGCCTGTAGAGATTTAATCTCATTGTCAATTGTTGATAAGGCTTGATTGCAGGTGGATATATAGTTGTCTGTTTGGGATTGTAAGACAGACATATTTTCTCTTTGGGTATTTATGTCGTCCCATATTAGGTCTATGTCATTAAGATGAACTATTGATGCTAATTTGTTTTTATGTTGCTGCAATGAGATAATGTCGGCAACAATTGCCTTCATCTCATTCTCAATGGATAGGGGTGCCTTTTTAAGCTTTTCTACGTCCTCTTTTAAAACAGTTACAATTGAGGCAGTTTTTACTAATCCTTCTATTGTACGATTTATATCCTTTTGTGCAGTTAGTGCTTCTCCGCTTGCTTTCTCAGCTGCTTCAACAGACGACAGGATACCAGAGATATATTCGGTGTCTAACGAGTCAAAAGCAGAATATACTTCCCTAAATTCTTTGACGATTTTTCTAAGGCTGTCATTAACAGAAATAAGCCTGTCTTGAACTTTTCCTATGAAGTTGTTCATCTCTGACCCCGTGACTTTGTGGTCGCCCCACCCAAACAGCCCGCCGTCAACCTCAACTCTTTCAAATGCTGGATTTGAAGGCAATTTATTGGAAAAACTTTGTATGTGCGCCTTTGCTTTATCAAAATTGTGTTTCTTAATTAACGACCTATCCATATTACTGATTATTTTCTAATTTGTTAAACAAATCATCTAATTGAGCATTGTTTTGCTTATGAAGCAAGTCTGACTGTTCTTGATTATCTGCTATTTTGTCCATATGTTCATTAAACTTATTTCCAGCTTGTTGGTGTCGCTCGGCAATATCTTTGGCAACCCTTAACTTCGTATTCGCCGTTCGGGCAACCGTAACATCCATAACTTCTCCTTGTTTCTGAATAATCTCATTCTTCTTGTCAATTTGCTGTTGGGCATTCTCCTTTCTTAGCCGTTTTGCCACAGCCCGATCAATTAAATTCAATGCCAAAGCACCTATCAAGCCACTTATCAATGCCCCAAGAAACATTCCGATTAGACTTGCCAAACTACCCAACAAAGGTATTTGAATTGCGAAGACAGGTATTGCCATAAGGCCCTTTTCGATGATTTCACTTAACACAATAGACCCTCCGGCAGCAAGTCCAGCAACAACAATTTTTCCTACCTTCATAAGTTTAATACTCAAAGGCATATTCTTGTTTTGGGGATCAAGAAGGAACTTGACGGCTTCCTTAATAGATTTGTATCCTTGTTTCAAAAAAATCCACGCCTTTTTTATAACTCCAATTACAGGACCGAAGATTGCTGTTGCTATCGTTGTGATCAAAGTATTCGTTGCATTCAGCAGATGTGTCTTCAAGTTGGAGATAAAAGACTTCAATGCATCTTTAATGCTACCAATGAATGTTTCAAAATTCTTTTGACCTGAACGGAACCAAGAAATCAACTTTCGTATCACATCCTTAATGAGTGAAGCTAACAATCCCATAATGACAGACCGCAATGCTTTTCCTCCAATTCTGAATGCTTCTTCCCTTTGCGACTGCTTTCCTGTGTCAATTGACCGTTGTTCTCCTTCTTTTTTACGTTTCTCGTATTCAGCCCTTGCCTCTGCATCCTTTTCTCTATATTGTTCTTCCTGTTCTTCACTTATATCAAAAATCTCTTTGGGCTTTTGCCCTTTACTATTCGGGTTGTCGAGCCAATCCGTCATACTTTTGTCACCTTTAGACCGATTTTGGCTCGCATCCATTTCGTTAAGATTGGCCTCGCTGTTAGCAAACTCTATTTGCTCTTCTTCCGACAAATGGGCATTTGCCTCTGGGTCTCGAATTATTTCTCCTGCAGAAACCGTATGATCCATATCTGTCCCTTTTTCTGCAGACCCAGTAGGTCTCCCTTGGTCAAAAGCACATCGTGCACCGGGGGCTAAAGTGGCTTCCTCCTTACCTGTTCGGGTCGTATGGGTTACAACATTCCCGTTTTCATCGTGCTGCAATTTTGCTTGCCACTTGTCATATCTTTCCTGATAGTCAATTTTGTCATTGTGACTTGCAATCTTGCCTTTTGCAAAGTTTTCCGTTGTTTGAATATGGGCCGAATCCCTCAAATCAAGTGTCAGGCCTCGATTAGCCTTAATGAAATCTTCACCGGCAACCACGCCAACTTGGTTAATAAATTGTTCCCATACAACATTCATTACAGTCTCGCCAATGGTGTCTGGGTTTCCAATCTTTTCCTTATCGACCTCCAAATCACGAAGGTCGCTCAGTTGTTCCTCAAGTTCTGACTCTAATGTTTCTTCTAAAACATCAAAATCTATAGAGTCACAGTCCATATCAGACCATACTTGTAACTCTTCTGATGTTTCTTTTTCTATCTGGTTCATTTTTTCAAATCAATTGATGGAGCATCTTTACTTTTAAATCCTTTTAAAGAATGTCACTAATCAGTTTAATGACTGTATCCAACGGGGAATTATTCGACGGACTTGAGTCTTGGAATACAGTTCCACCCATATCACGAATAGTGTCTAAAAAATTCTTCTTCATATTTATTATATTAAGTGGTCATTAGAATTAAGCTTATTACCAGACAGGATTTTCGTTGCGTGTAAATACTGTCCTTATGGCTTTGCGGGCTTCTTCATCTTGAGCCCTATCGTATGCGGATTGCAATACACCGTTGAAGCCTTTGTAAGGACAGGGAAGTTCTGGGTGCCGCTGGTTTATCCACGCGAGGGCTTCATTAATAGTTATAGTCTGGTGATTGCGGCAACGGGTTACCGCAAGTAAAATGACATCATCGTAAACAGTTTCCAATATCCCTTTGTAACTCATTTTATTAGGTTTTAGTTTTTGAATGAAACACATTGCTTCGCATTTCAGTATATCCCAGCATCGGCATATTGCCGATTTCTGATGTAAAGATAAGCAATATTTGCCAAAGGACGTTGTTTTTAGGCAAAAAGTTGTTTCCTTCTGTCATTTCTTCCGTCTTTTTATCATTTGCACATCACGATTTACCAATTTCGGTGCGAAGATATGACTTGAGTATGCGAAAATCCTGCATACCGATGAAAATATTCGTGAACTCGAGCAATGTTTCCATTGACTCGGCCGGCTTTGATGTTGCTGAAGATATTAATAGAAGAAAAGAAAGTTTTCATTTTGTATTTCCCTCCTTTTTCCGTAACTTTGCGATTAAAATCGCGAAGTTACTTCGTCTCGGAAGAAAAAACAAACGAGTTTGTTTTGTTCTTCTCTCGACTTTCCGTAACTTTGCATCCGTAAAGAAAGAAGAGAAACAATCAATAACCACTGACGATAATGGACGAATATATCGTTTCGGCCCGGAAATACAGGCCGCAATCGTTTGACACGGTGGTGGGACAGACGGCACTGACCACCACGCTGAAGAATGCCGTGAAGAGCGGGAAACTGGCACACGCCTACCTGTTCTGCGGACCGCGCGGCGTGGGTAAGACGACCTGCGCACGCATCTTTGCCAAAGCCATCAACTGCCTGACACCGACGCCTGAGGGCGAAGCCTGCGGGCACTGCGAGAGCTGCCGCTCGATGGAGGAGCAACGTTCGCTGAACATCTTCGAGCTGGACGCGGCTTCGAACAACTAGGTAGAGCACATCAAGACGCTGATGGAACAGACGCGCATACCACCGCAGGTGGGACGCTACAAGGTGTTTATCATCGACGAGGTGCATATGCTCTCAACGGCTGCCTTCAACGCGTTTCTCAAGACGCTGGAGGAGCCGCCTGCCCACGTGGTGTTCATTCTCGCCACGACGGAGAAGCACAAGATCCTGCCCACCATCCTGAGCCGCTGCCAGATCTACGACTTCGAGCGGATGACCATCCGCGACACTATTGACCACCTGAAGTCGGTGGCCGAGGGCGAGGGCATACAGTACGAAGAACAGGCACTGGCCATCATCGCCGAGAAGGCCGACGGCGGTATGCGCGACGCACTGAGCATCTTCGACCAAGCGGTGGCATTCTGCGGCGGCAACATCACGTACCAGAAGGTCATTGAAGACCTGAACGTGCTTGACGCAGAGTATTATTTCAGCCTCGTCGACCTCGCCGCAGAGAATAAGGCGGCCGAAATGATGGTGATGCTCAACAACATCATCAATAAGGGATTTGACGGCGGACGACTGATTAACGGGCTGGCCAAGCACGTGCGCAACGTGCTGATGGCAAAGGACGCACAGACGCTGCCACTGCTGGAGGTGAGCGACCAGATGCGCCAGCGCTACGAGGAGCAGGCCCGACGCTGCGAGACGCGGATGCTCTACCGCGCACTGCAACTGATGAACCGCTGCGACGTGCAGTACCGGCAGTCTACCAACAAGCGGCTGCTGGTGGAGCTGACCCTCATCGAGATTGCACAGATTACGCAGCCCGACGAAGACACGCCCAGCGCGGGGCGCCGCCCTGCCAGAAGATTAAAACCCCTATTCCGCTATCTGCAGCGGTCGGTGACCGACGTGCAGAGCAAGAAGCAGCAGACTGTCGCCCCGTCTCCCAAAGCGGAAGCGGAGAAAGTTGCTGCTACCCCATCCATCGCGACCAATGAACCGCAGAAGGCGCCACAACAGGCACCGCAGGCTGCAGCCGCTGCGACGCAGCGACCGGCACTGAAAGCCTCCTCGCTGGCGTCTGTCACCCACTCGTGGAAGAACCTACGCGAGGCGGCCAAACCGAAGAACAAGATGAACATCATACCCAGCACGCTGACGGGCGACCCCAGCGCGACGAGGGAGGACGAGCATCTGGAGTTCAGCCAGCAGGACTTGGAGCTGCAATGGATGTCAATGTGCAACCGAATGCCGCAGAAGCTCAATGCCATTGCGGTGAGGATGAAGAATATGAACCCCGTCATCCTGCAGATGCCTGCAGTCGAGGTGGTGGTAGAAAACCCGCTGGTGATGGAGGAGATGATGCAAATCAAAGGCAGCATCGTCAACACGCTGAAACTCCATCTGCACAACTCGGACGTGACGCTGTCTATCCGCGTGACCGAGCGCCACGAACAGGCAAAAATCCTGACACGCGGCGAACAGTACGAGCAGATGGAACAGAACAACCCGGCACTGGCCAAACTGCGGGAGCTCTTCAACCTCGAACTGGCGTAACACGGTTTAAATTGAGAATTGAGAATTGAAGAATTGATAATTATGATTACTGCTTGAATTGAGAGTTGAGAATTGAAGAATTGATAATTATGATTACCTCTTGAATTGATAATTGAAAATTGAAGAATGGAGAATTATGACTACCTCAAGCGTATGAGCAAATCATAATTCTCCATTCTTCAATTCTGCAATTCTCAATTAGGAGAATTCTCCATTTTCAATTATCAACTCTCAATTCGAGAAGTTCTCGGTTCGAGAACTTCTCCGTTAGATTAGCGGCATTCCCAGTTGACGGCACGTTGCGCGCATCTCGTCGGGCCAGATGCTGGCCTGAATCTCGCCGATATGCGCTTTATGCAGCAGCACCATACAGAGACGGCTCTGCCCTATACCGCCGCCGATGCTCAGCGGCAACTCGCCAGCCAGCAGCTTGCGGTGGAAATAGAGCTGACTGCGCTCCTGCTTTCCCTCCAGCTCCAACTGTCGCAGCAACGACTCCCCGTTGACACGGATGCCCATCGACGAGAGTTCAAACGAGCGTTCCAGCACGGGATACCAGATGAGGATGTCGCCATTGAGACCGGCCAGCCCATTCTCGCCTACGGTCGACCAGTCGTCATAGTCGGGCGCACGGCCGTCGTGCTTCTCCCCGTTCGACAAAGCCCCACCTATACCGATGACAAACACCGCGCCATATTCGCGACACACAGCATCCTCGCGCTCCTTCGGCGTCAGGTCGGGATAGCGGTGCAGCAGCTCCTCGCTGTGGATAAACGTGATGTGCTCGGGCAGGAATGGCTTGATTTGCGGATAGGTCTCGCACGTCAGATACTCTGTGCGGCGGATGGCGGCATAGATACGCTCTACGACACTCTTTAGATAGGCCACCGTGCGCTGTTCGGGCGTGATGACGGCCTCCCAGTCCCACTGGTCCACGTAGAGCGAGTGCAGGTTGTCCAGCTCCTCGTCCGCGCGGATGGCATTCATATCCGTATAGATGCCGTAGCCCGGTTCTATCTTATATTCTGCCAGCGACAGGCGCTTCCACTTGGCCAGCGAGTGAACCACCTCGGCCCGGGCGTCGCCCAAGTCCTTTATCGGGAAGTTCACGGCCCGCTCCACGCCATTCAGGTCGTCGTTGATGCCCAGCCCCTGCAGCACGAACAGCGGTGCCGTCACGCGGCGCAGCCGTAGCTCGGTGGAGAGGTTCTGCTGGAAAAACTCCTTTATCAGTTTGATGCCCTGCTCCGTCTGTTTCATATCGAGCAGTTGCTGATAGCTCTTCGGTTTGATTAGTTGACTCATCTCTTTTTCATTTAGTTTTGCGCTTGCAAAGATAATGCTTTTCTGTTAATTTGCAAACAAAATCAGTGAAATATTTTGCAAAATGTCATCATTTTTAAATTTTTCCTATCAAAAAGACAGTCAAAGTAACCATTCATTCGCCCCATTTCAGCCCGGCGATACAGCCGTCCACGCCTTGTTTCCGTGACAAAAACAAGCTGTTTGCGTGCCAAAAACAAGTCGTTTCTGTGTCGGAAACAAGTTGTTTCTGACACGCAAACCAAATTGGGATGCATCGGACGGGAGCGAAGCAGCACAGCCATAAGCAGCGCAAAAAGCCGCAAAAAGCGATATTAGCCGTATAAAATTTGGCTGTTTCCGCAATTTTTCTTATCTTTGCAGCCGCAAATGGACCCGTAGCTTAGCTGAATAGAGCGTCAGATTCCGGTTCTGAAGGTCAAGGGTTTGAATCCCTTCGGGTTCACTTTTTTGAGAAACAGCCAACAGCCCTATATGGATATTACTGAAAGATTTTTAAACTACACCAAGTTCGACACGCAGTCGTCCGAGGAAAGCGACAGAGTGCCCAGTACCCCGAAACAACTTATTTTTGCCGAGTACCTGAAGAAAGAGCTCGAACGCGAGGGACTCGACGACGTGGAGCTCGACGAGAAAGGCTATATCTATGCCACCCTGCCGTCGAACATCAAGCAGGAGGTGCCGACCATTGGATTCATCTCCCACTACGACACGAGCCCCGACTGCTCCGGTGCCGACATCAAGCCGCAGATTGTGCGCAACTACGACGGGGCAGACATTCTGCTCTCCGAAGGCATCGTCAGCAGTCCGAAGAAGTTTCCCGAGCTGCTGCAGCACGTGGGCGAAGACCTCCTCGTGACCGACGGGCACACGCTGCTGGGCGCCGACGATAAGGCCGGCATCGCAGAGATAGTACAGGCAATGTGCTACCTGCGCGACCATAAGGAGATAAAGCACGGCAAGATTCGCGTGGCATTCAATCCCGACGAGGAGATTGGAATGGGTGCCCACCACTTCGACGTGGAGAAGTTTGGCTGCGAATGGGCCTACACGATGGACGGCGGTGACATTGGCGACTTGGAGTTCGAGAACTTCAACGCTGCCTCAGCAAAGGTAACCATCAAAGGCGTGAGCGTACATCCGGGCTATGCCAAAGGAAAGATGGTGAACGCCAACCGGCTGGCTGCTGAGTTTGCCGCAATGCTCCCTGCTGACGAGACGCCGGAGACGACGGAGGGCTATCAGGGGTTCTACCACCTGCTGGGCATCCAGTCTAACATTGAGCTGGCACGCCTGAGCTACATCATCCGCGACCACGACCGCGAGAAGTTTGAGGACCGCAAGCACTTGATCAAGCACTGCGTGGAGCAGATGAACCAGAAGTACGGTGAGGGAACGGCCGAGGCTGAGGTGAAGGACCAATACTATAATATGAAAGAGAAGATTGATCCCAATATGCACGTCATCGACCTCGTGCTGAAGGCAATGCAGGAGTGCGGCGTGGCACCGAAGGTGGAGCCCATCCGCGGTGGAACGGACGGTGCGCAGCTGTCGTTCAAAGGCCTGCCCTGCCCCAACATCTTTGCCGGCGGCGTCAACTTCCACGGCCCCTACGAGTTTGTCAGCATCCAGTCGATGGAGAAAGCGATGCAGGTCATCGTGAAAATCTGTGAGCTGACGGGAGACTATAATAATTGAGAATTGATAATTGCAGAATGGAGAATTATGATTTGCTCATACGCTTGAGGTAATCATAATTCTCCATTCTGCAATTATCAATTATCAATTCAAAAAGTAATCATAATTATCAATTCTGCAATTATCAATTATCAATTCGAGAAATTCTCCATTCCTAATTCTCAACTCTCAATTAAAGAAGTTACGCGTTCAGCAGTGCGTCCAGTGCATCTTGCTCTCCCACTATCCAGAGGATGTCGCCCTTTTGGAACTTGCGGTTGGGCTTGACGGCCGACAGATTCTCCTTTCCTTCTTCCAATCCTACCACCATACAGCTGTATCGTGAGCGGATGCCGCTGCTCTCCAGTGTCTTGCCCACGAAAGGACTGCTGCCCGTGATGACCATCTGGCGCAGCTTCATCTCACGCTTCTCAAAGTCGAGGTCCTCGCCGTACACTTCGCGCTTGACAGCCTGACCGAACTGAGCCAGCTGGTCGTCGCTGCCGATGACCTGAATCTTGTCGCCGGGGAAGAGGATGTAGTCGCCGTCGGGGATGTTCAGCCGGTGGCCGGCACGCAGGATGCTGCTGACGTGGATGCCAAACTTGCTGCCCAGCGCCAGCTCGCGCAGCGTGCGCCCTGACCAGCGCGAGCCCATCGGTATGTCGAAGTCGGCCAAGTGGATGTCGCGATCCAGCAGATGGCCTTCGTAGAGCGGACGCTTACGCCCCTTCACCTGTGCCTCAATATCGCGCGAGCGCAGGTTCTGGATGAACAGACGCTCCATCCGGATGGAGCTGTGCTTGAGGCTGCGCGATAGGACCATCACAATAATCAGTGCCAGTGCGATGCTGGCAATGACGGCATTCTTGAAGCGGCTGAGGTAGTTGACAATATAGAATATGAACGCGCACGCGATGACGATGCGCACCAAAATGGTGAAGATGAGCGGCAGATGGTTGACCCAGCTCTCCGCCCACAGTGCCTTAAACTCCTCGCTGTGGTTCTTCTTCACCACCATTGCCCGCAGGAACGGTGCGATGATGAGCAGCGTCAGCACGCCACAGATGGCATTGGCATACCAGTGGAGCTCGTAGGTGGGGAAGAAACGGCGGACGAAAGGCAGGAAGAACGTAAACATCAGCGCAATGGCCGCCGTGGAGAGGATGCTGTATATCAGTGTGTTGCGCAGCATCTGCAGCAACAGCGTGCGCCATTTGTTATGGGCCGTCTGCGTGGAGGGATGCGACAGCGTGATATGATTCAGCGCCACAATCCAGCGGCGCGGCAGCCGACGTTCCATCATCTCGTAGCAGGGCGTGGCGAAGCGAATCATATAGGGAGTGAGGAACGTGGTGATGACCGACACGGCCACAACCACTGGATAGAGGAAGTCGCCGATGACGCCCAGCGACAAGCCGAGCGAGGCGATGATAAAGGCAAACTCACCAATCTGCGCCATCGAGAAGCCGCACTTCATTGCCGTCTTCAGCGGCTGACCGCTAATCAGATAGCCTAATGAACCGAAGACTGCCTGCCCTACGAGGATGGTCAGCGTGATGGCGATGATGGGCAGGGCATACTCTACCAGCACACGCGGCTCTACCAGCATACCCACCGACACGAAGAAGACGGCACCGAAAAGGTTCTTTACCGGCTCTACCAGCCGGACAATCTTGTCGGCCTCCACCGTCTCAGCCAGTATGCTGCCCATCACGAAGGCACCGAAAGCCGAGCTGAAGCCCACCCGCGTGGACAGCACCGCCATCAGACAGCACAGACCCAATGCTACGACAAGCAGCGTTTCGTCGTTCATCAGCTTGCGCGTGGAGCGCAGGAATGCGGGAATAAGGAAGATGCCCACCACGAACCACAAGACGAGGAAGAAGCCGATGCGCAGCACACTCTGCAGCATCTGTCCCCCGTCGGGGCTGTTGCCGCTGGCAATGGCCGAGAGCATCACCATCATCACGATGGCCAGCACGTCTTCCAAAATGAGCACGCTCATCACCAATCCTGCAAAACGCTGCTGCCGCAGCCCCATATCGTCGAAGGCCTTATAGATAATCGTGGTCGACGACATTGCCAGCATACCGCCCAAGAAGAGGCAGTTCATCTGGCTCCACCCGAACAGCTTGCCCACCGAGATGCCCGCCATCATCATACAGAAGATGATGGTGCACGCCGCAATGACGGGGGCAGCGCCCATCTTGAGAATCTTCTTGAACGAGAAGTCAAGTCCCAGCGAGAAGAGCAGGAAGATGACGCCGATGTCGGCCCACGTCTGGATGTCGGCACGGTCCATCACGGACATCGTATAGGGCATATGCGGCGACACCAAGAAGCCGGCCACGATGTAGCCCAGCACGAGTGGCTGCTTCAGTCGCTTGAAGATGAGCGTCACCGCAGCAGCCACGATGAGAATCAGGGCGAGGTCGATAATGAGTTCGGGAAGTTCTGCCATTTCCTCTACTATATTCTATTAATGTTAACTGTCAACGAGTCTCAATACCACTGCACGGCATTCGAATAGGAGCTGCGCTTGTCGTACTTCAGCGCGTCGGTCAGCGTGGCGGCGTTGCAGCGGAAGGAGAAGTTGTAGCTCGTATAGGGTGCCAGCACCACCGAGCACGACATATTGAAGCAGTGCAGGTCGCGCGAGAGCGATGCCGTGGTCATTGAGATTTTCTTGTTGTCGAAGTCGTAGCCGCTGGAGAACGAGATGTTCCAGCCGTCCGAGATGCGGACGTTGCCGCTGAAGTTCAGGTTCTGGGTGAACTTGTAGGGATAGCGCATCGTCTCGTAGTTGAAGTTGCCGCTGGTATTCTCGCGCATCGTGATGCCATAGCCAATGCTGAGCGACCACGGAATGCTGAACAGCATATAGCCGTCTTCGTCGGTCTCGGCCAGTCCGGCGCCTTCGCGGCGTGCGCCGTGCTTGCCACGCTCCATATCGTCGTCTACGTTGGTCTCCACGTCGTTCGAGTAGTCCTCGTCGTCGCTGCCCGAGCGGTCGTCTTTCTTCACGCGCTCACCGCTGAGCCACTTGAAGAAGTTGGCCAGCTTCTTGTTGTCCAGCGTGTAGGAGAGGTTCTGCGACATACCCTGAAAGCGGCCGAAGCGTCCGCGGCTCCACTCCGTGTGATTGCCTATGTAGGGGCGACCGCCAGCCTCGTCCACCTCGTAGGCATAGGTGGCAAAGACGGCGTTCAAGTTGAGCGTGTAGCTCTTCGACAGCTTCAGGCGCAGGCGGGTGGACAGGTCGCTCCACGGCCGCTGCTTGGCTGCGAGGTTGTAGGACAGCGAGGCACCGAGCTCATCGATGATGCTGATCTTCTTGAATCCCGTGGAGTCGTCGTCGCTGCGTATCTTCATCTCGATATTGTTCGACAGGTCCATCGAGATGCTTCCCGTCTTGCCTTTGCCGGGCACGCCGTAGAGGGCGCCCGTAAACGGCGAATACTCTACCAACGACACGTTGCCGTTGGCATCGGTCTTCTGGTAAGTCTCGTAGTAGCCATAGCGCGAGGCGCTGAAGTCGGGGGCATAGCTGAAGCTGACCGAGGGCGTCAGCACGTGGCGGACGGCCTGTATCTTGTCGCCGAAGAGCTTCTTGTTAGGAATGTAGAAGCCGTAGAGCTTGGTCGACGCGCTGACGCTGAAGTTCCAGTTGTACACGTTGTAGAAGCCGTAGAGCGTGTCGGCCACCTCTTTCTGCTGTGCGTCGTCCCACGAGCGCATCGTCTTGTTGGTGTACATTCGGTCGGTGAAGTTGAGCGAGGGATTGATGTTCAGATAGCCAAACAGCGTGAAGTTGCCGCTGATGGGAATCGAGTGCTGCATACCATTGCGCCAGTCTTTCACCAGACTGCTGTGCATCAGCTTGTCTTCCTTCGTCGAGATGCTGTTGCTCAGATGGCCAGTATAGCTCATCGAAATCTTCTCGTACCACCGTTCCTTGCCCGCCGCGTGCCTGCGCTTGAAGGGATAGAAGCGCGAGATGCTGATGTTCAGGTCGGGCAGCGTCAGCGCAATGGTCGAGTCGCGCATATTCTGGTTGAGGTTGAACGTGGAACTGAGGCTCATCCCGATGCTCGAGAACGTGGTGCTCCACGACACGGACGACGTGCGCGTGGACTGCGTGAGCGACTGCGGGTTGTACATCGACGTCAGGTTGTTGCGCTCGTAGCTGCTGGTGGCAAAGTTGACGCTGGCCGAGAGCGAGCTGAACGGGTTGGCCTTAGCGTCCTGCCGGTGGCTCCATTGTATCTTGAAGCTCGTCTGCTTGGCATAGTCGGGCATATTCTTGTCGCCCGTCACCGTGTTTTGATAGCTGGCGAAGAACGAACCACTGTACTTATAGCGGCGGCGGTAGTTCGATGCAGCCGAGAGTCCCCACGAGCCTTTGGTGTATATCTCGCCCAGCAGCTTCAGGTCCATCTTGTCCGAGATGGCAAAGTAGTAGCCGCCGTCGCGCAGATAGAAGCCTCGGCTGGTCTCGTCGCCATAGGTGGGCATAATGAAGCCGCTGCTGTAGCTCTTGGTGAAAGGGAAGAAGCCGTAGGGGATGGCGAAGGGGATAGGCACGTCGGCCACCACGAGATACGTAGGCCCGAAGACCACATCTTTACCCGGCCGCACCTTAGCGCGCGACATTGCAAAGTAGAAGTCGGGATGGGGCTGGTCGCACGTCGTATAGCGGCCGTGCAGCAGATAGAGCTCGCCGTTGGCACCGCGCTTCGACAGCTCGCTGGTCATAAAGCCGTCGTCCTGCTCAGTGTAGACGTCGCTGATGATGCCCATCTTGGTCTTGAAGTTGAAAGCCATCGTGTCGCTCTCGTACGTATCCTTACCCATCTTGAACACGGGCGTGCCATACTTATTGCCCAGCGAGTCGACGGCACCCGTGGCGTGCACCAGACTGGAGTCCATCGACATATAGATGTGTTCGCTCTGCAGGTCCATATCCTCGTACTTCACTTGCGCGCTACCGAAGAGATGGGCCACGCCCGAACCGGCCTCGTAGGTCATCGAGTCCTCGGCAGCATACTCCACCGGTGCGTCGATGCCGTTCTTGCGCTGGCGGTTGATGGAGTCCAGCCGCAGTGAGTCGTCGATGGCTTTGTTGTGCAAGAAGATGGCGCGCTGCAGCGAGTCCAGCGTGTCGGGCTGCAACGAGTCTGCCGCAGCCCCCGCCGCTAACGAGGGAACAGCCAGAGAGTCGTGCGCCAGCGTGTCTCTGCCAGCTACCACCGAGTCGCCGCCAGCCACTACCGAGTCGGCCCGCTCTGCCTGAGCGGGGCCAAAGGAGAGGCCGTTGGGAAGCACGTCTGCCATCACGAAAATCGCGATGAAGACGAGCACAAATAGAAGCGTGTTTCTTCTCACGGCTGCAAAATTACGAATAAAATGCCGAATATCGCGCGTGCGTGGCGCATTTAACGTAAATTATTACGAATATTACAAAGCTAATGACGATGTTGAAGCCCAAGTTGGTGTTGATAGCCAATGGCGGTCTTTTGCGACTTCGCCACGATGGTGGCCTCATCGGCATCTTCCACGGCCGAACCGAGGAACTGACGGTTTAATCAGTCATCACTCAAACCGCGCCACCCAGTCGAGGAAGCGGTGCACGCCCTCGGCACCGAACTTCTCTAAGGAGCGGGCGGCCTCGGCCACGGTCTTCTCCTGTCCGAGGCGCGTCTTGGAGTAGAACTTGTCGGCATAGCAAACAATCTGTTCCTCGAGCGTCTCGGGCAGGAAGTCCTGCTCGGGCAGGGGCAGCTGCTGCGCACGAATCTCCTCCAGCGTGATGCCGGCACCGGTATGGCGCTCGCAGACGCGGGCGTGGCGCGGCAGTCCCTCGCTGCGCATCAGTTGTGCGCCGAGGATGCCGTGACGGATGTAGGGCTCGGTGCCATAGCAATGGATGCCGGGGGCATCGCACTGGAAGATGCCGATGTCGTGGAGCATTGCCGCCTCTTCGAGAAACTGGACGTCGACAGCCAGCTCAGGATGGCGCCGCACGATGAGCAGTGCGCGGTCGGCCACCTGACGGCTGTGCATAACGAGCATCTGCCGCAGCGCATCGTCTGCAGGATAATACTTGTCTATCAGCTCTTGAAACATCACTTCACTTCTCGCTTCTCTCTATCCAGCCGAGCGTGTCGCCGCGGCGCACCTTTGCGCCCTGCTTGGCAGCCACTTCGACCAGCTTGCCGCCCAGTGCGGCGGGGATGGGCACAATCTCGCCCCACGGAGCCTGAATGTAGCAGAAGGTGTCGCCCTCGGCATACGTCTGGCCGACGAACGGCTCCAGACAGGGAGCGCACTCGCCCTCGCCCGAGAACTCATAGTACACCTGACCGGCCACAGGAGCCACCAGCGCATCGGCTTTGGCGTGCTTGAAGGCGGCCAGCTCTTCGGCCGACAGCTTCGTACCCAGCTTGGCGTCCTTTGCCTTCTGTAGGTCGGCGAGGAAGTTCTTCTTCGCCATTCCGCTCTTGTAGTTGCGATACTGCTCGGGGTGCATTGCCAGCTCGAACAGCTCTTCGTCGTCGCGACCGCAGTCCCAGCCGTTCTCGGCCATCTCGCGACGGAAGTCGTCGAGCGCGTTGGGCAGCAGCGTATGCGGGTCTACGTCGGTGAACTCGCGCTTCTGCTGCTCGGCCAGCTTCACCAGCTCGGGGTCTATCTGGCCGGGAATCTTTCCGCTCTTGCCCAGAATCATTCCCCACATTGCGTCGTCCATCATCACGAAGCGGCCTTTGCCCTGCTCGATGGTGAGCAGATTCATCAGTGCGATGTTCTTCACATACTGCGAGAAGGGGGTCACCAGTGGCGGATAGCCTACGCGCGGCCATACGTACTCCACTTCGTTGAACAGCTTGACCAGCATATCGTCGGTCGAGAGTTCGGGCTCGCCCTTCTTGGCGCGGCTCTTGTTGATGACGCTGTGGATGCCGCCGAGGTCGGCAATCATCGAGCCCATCATACCGCCGGGCAGTCCGCAGCCCAGCAGCAGACTGGACATATGCTTGTTGGCGGGGTTGATGAAGTAGCCCAGCCAGTCGTCGATGAACTCCTGCGTCAGCGAGCGTGCCTGCATATAGGCATTCATATTGATGTCGGCCACCTCGAAGCCTTCGTTCTTCAGCATCGACTGCACGGAGATGATGTCGGGATGCACCTTACCCCAGCTGAGGGGCTCGATGGCGGTGTCGATGATGTCGGCGCCGTTGTTGCACACCTCGAGGATGGATGCCATCGACAGGCCGGGGCCCGAGTGACCGTGGTACTGTATGATGATGTCGGGGTGCTTGGTCTTGATGCTCTTGGTCAGTGCGCCGAGCAGGGCCGGCTGGCCGATGCCCGCCATATCCTTCAGGCAGATTTCCTCGGCACCGGCGGCAATCACCTCGTCGGCAATGGCCGAGTAGTATTCCACCGTGTGCACGGGTGAAGTGGTGATACAGAGCGTGGCCTGCGGAATCATTCCGGCGGCCTTGGCCCAGCGGATGCTGGGTATGATGTTGCGTGTGTCGTTCAGTCCGCAGAAGATACGGGGGATGTCGACACCCTGTGCGTGCTTTACCTTATACATCAGCTCGCGCACGTCGTCGGGCACAGGATACATACGCAGGGCGTTCAGACCGCGGTCGAGCATATGCGTCTGGATGCCAACTTCGTTGAACGGCTTGCAGAAGGCCCGCACGGCATCGTTAGGATTCTCGCCGGCCAGCAGATTCACCTGTTCGAAGGCGCCGCCGTTGGTCTCCACACGGGCGAAGCAACCCATATCAATAATGACGGGAGCAATGCGCTCCAGCTGATCCTTACGCGGTTGGAACTTGCCCGAACTCTGCCACATATCGCGATAGACGAGGCTGAACTTGATTTTCTTTTTCATAATGCTTATGAGATTTAATAAGTTAATTTCGCCTACAAAGATAAGAAATAATTCATAATTAATCAGTTCTAATTCATAATTATTTTCTATCTTTGCAGAAATTTTAAGTCAGAGATTATGCAACGGAGATGGATTGTGGCCATTGGAGCCATCGCACTGCTCGTGGCGGCGTGCGGCGAGAAGAATGTAAAACGGGCGGGAAACACGGAAGCCATCAGCACCCATAAGAGCGCAAAAGGCGACTCTACGGTCTACGGACTGGCCTGCGACGGATGTACGGACTCCATTCTGGTGTTCCTGCCTTACAGCGGAGGCGACCCCGACACGTTCGACATTATCTATGCCCACCAGCACCAGCGCGTGTTCGGACGGCCGCACATCGGCGACGAGCTGGCGGTCATCGTCAACCCCGAAGATAAGGACGAGGCACTGACGGTCATTAATCTGGAGACGCTGAAGGGGGAATGGTGCTACCGCGTGATGCCCACGATGCGCAACATCGAGTCGATGCCCAAGCGGATGCAGCGGCGGATGCTCGAGCAGATGCCCGACTCCATCAAGCAGCAGTTCTTCGTACCGCGCGAGTTCGGATTCAAGCTGAAGCGCGACTACACCGCATCGCCCATCGGACTGATGCGCAGCGGCAACACCAGCGACGACCAGAGCCCCGTGGAATATCCCAAGCTAAAATGGTATAACGAGTGGCGCATCTACAACGGACGGATTATCCTGACGCAGAATATGGAGACCTATGCCTTCACGTCGGAAGACCGCAAGACGGAGAGCGACACGGCCGACATCGTCCTGCTGCGCTCCGACACGCTGGTGCTGCAGTTCCGCGACCACACGCAGGGCTACTACCTACGCGTCGACACAACCCGAACCACGCGTTAAAGCGGCCCAAACGACACATCAAAGCGGCCCGAACCACACATCAAAGCGACCCGAACGACGCACGAAAGCGGCCTTACCAATCCCACAACACCGCATCACCCGGAAAGAATTCTCGCGAGAATTTTCCGAATTTTCGCGAGAATTTCCAAAATTCTCGCGAGAATTCTTTCTGAGGGATGCGGTTTCTTATTGTCAGTTTAGGCAAACGAGTGCTTCAGCAGACGCTCCTCGGCCAGCCGTTCGTACTTAGTGCCGGGCTGACCGTAGTTGGCATAGGGGTAGATGCTGATGCCGCCGCGCGGCGTGAACAGCCCCACCACCTCGATATACTTGGGCTGCATCAGCCTGACGAGGTCCTTCATTATCGTGTTGACGCAGTCCTCGTGGAAGTCGCCGTGGTTGCGGAACGAGAAGAGATAGAGCTTCAGGCTCTTGCTCTCCACCATCCGCTGGCCGGGAATATACATTATCTTGATCTCGGCAAAGTCGGGCTGTCCCGTAATGGGACACAGGCTGGTAAACTCAGGACAGTTGAACTGCACCCAGTAGTCGTTGTCGGGATGGCGGTTCTCGAAGGTCTCGAGCACCTCGGGTGCATAGTCCGACCGGTACTCGGTGGTGCGGCCGAGCTGCTGTAAGTGGTCTTGCTCTCTGTTCATCGTGATGGTTCTCTATTTGAGGATGTTAAAAATGTTATACGAAATGTCGCGGTCGTACACGTCTTCGCCGTCATAACGCTTGGCAAAGGCCACCACCCTGATGGTCAGGGGCAGCACCATTATCTCGTAGAGCGTCTTCAGCGCCACCTGCGAAATCATCAGCGAAGGCATCTCTTCCCACGGAATGACGCCGCCCAGCGCCAGCGGGAAGAAGATGAGCGAGTCGGCCGACTCACCGAAGACGGTGCTCCAGACGGCGCGCGCACTGAAGTGACGCCCGGCCGACGTCACCTTCATACGGCTCATCACGTAGGCATTGATGAACGAGCCGACGATAAACGCCACGAACGAGGCACCGGCAATGCGCGGCGCGAGGCCGAAAATCTGGTGGAATCCCTCCTCGCCCTGCCAGTAGGCCGCTCCGGGGATGGCATCGGCCAGCGCGCCGAAGCCCACGAAGAGGAAGTTCATCAGGAAGCCCATCCAGATGAGCAGGCGCGTGCGGCGATAGCCCCACACCTCGCACACCACGTCGTTGATGATATAACTCACGGGAAACACTATCAGACCGGCCGTGACATTGACGGGACCGAACGATATCTGCTTTGTCTCAAGCACGTTGGCCGTAATCAGGCAAACGCAGAACAGCGTACCGAAAAGCATAAAGAGCACGCTGACCTTCTGGTTCTCTTTTTCCATTTGTTCTTGTTTTGTTAAAGGGGGTTGAGCAAGCACCCCTGCCTATTGCGGGCACAAAGATACGAAAAAATATCTACATAACGCTCCGTTTTCAATTATTTTCCTTATTTTTGCAACGACAAACCAAAAACAAGACTGAAAAATGAAACGACTCATCCCCACACTCGTGCTCGCACTGGCTATGGTGCTTGCCGGCACACAGCGCGCCGCCGCTCAAGAGGAAATGCAGTACATCACCAGCTGCAACATAGGCGACACCTTCAAGGACATAGCAATGGAAGACACCGATGCCCGCTACTGCAAGCTGAGCGACTGGTGCGGACAGGGACGCTATGTGCTCATCGACTTCTGGGCATCGTGGTGCCCGCCCTGCCGCGAGGAGATTCCCTTCATCGTGGCCTACTATGAGCGGTATCACCGCAAAGGCTTCGAGGTGGTGGGCGTATCGCTCGACAAGTCGAAGGAAGCGTGGGTCGGTGCCATCAATTCGTTTGGAATGAAGTGGCCCCAGATGAGCGACCTGAAGGGGTGGCGGTCGGCCGCCGTGAGTACCTACGGCATACGGGCCATCCCCAGCAGCATCCTCGTCGACCCCAACGGACGCGTCGTTGCACTCAATCTGCGCGGCCACTTGCTCGGCGACAAGCTGAAAGAAATCTACGGGGAGTAAGGACACCTACCCACATACAAAGAAAGCGGAGCCACTGTGGCTCCGCTTTTTCTGTATGATGGGGCATCTCAGTCGTCCCAGTCGAAGTCGTCGAAATCCTCGGACGCCGGCCCGATGAACTCGTCGAGCGCACGGCGTTCCTTCTTGGTGGGACGGCCCGTGCCACGCGCCCGGTCTACGAAACCGCTGATGCGGTTCATCTCCAGCAGTTCATACTGGTCGGGGGTGGTCACATTCTCATAGACCTCGGGCAGCAGCTTGGCACCCACGCGCTGCTCAATGGTCTTCAGTATCTTGAACGAATAGGTGACGGGCGGCTTACGCACGCTCACCACCTCGCCAACTTTCACCATACGCGACGGCTTTACGTTGACGCCGCCGATGGTCACACGGCCGTTCTTGATGGCGTCGGCAGCAATGGAGCGCGTCTTGAAGATGCGCGCCGCCCACAGCCACTTGTCTACTCTTGCCTCGTCTGCCATTGCTATTTCCTCTTATTATAGGCGTTCATCGTGAAGTCGACACCCGTCAGCACGAACGAGCGGATAATGTCGCAGGCCGTCTCAATCTTCGGTTCCAGCGTCTGCAGCTCCTCCTCGTCGTATCGGCCCAGCACCCACTGGATTTGCATACCGCGCGGATAGTCGTTGCCGATGCCCACGCGCAGCCGGCAGTATTGCTCCGTGCCGAGCACCGACTGGATGTTGCCCAGCCCGTTGTGGCCACCGTTGCTGCCTCCGGGCTTCAGACGGAGCGTGCCCAGCGGGAGTGCCACGTCGTCGACGACGACGAGCAGCCGCTCAAGACTGATGTTCTCTTTGTTCATCCAGTAGCGCACCGCATTGCCGCTCAGGTTCATATAGGTAGACGGTTTGAGCAGGAACACCTTGCGCCCTTTGATGCTCGTGTCGGCAATGAAGCCGTAGCGACGGTCCTCGAAAACAATATTGGACGCCTTTGCAAAAGCGTCCAATACCATAAATCCAGTATTGTGGCGGGTCAGGTCGTACTCGTCGCCGACGTTGCCCAAGCCTACAATCAAGTATTTGTCCATTCTCTTGTCCGGTTATTACTCCTCAGCAGCCGATGCAGCCGAACGCGAAGCACGCGTGGTCTTAACCGAGCAGACGATGACTTCCTTCGGAGTGGCAATCTCCAAGCCCTCGAAGCTCAGCTCGCCCACTTTGATGCTCTTGCCGAGCTGCAGGGCGGTGACGTCGATATCGAGCACCTCGGGGATGCGCTTGTAAGGAGCAGTGACATTGATTTTGCGGATAGAGAGGTTGAGCTTACCACCATCGCGCACACCCTGTGCCAAGCCGTTGAGCTTCACGGGGATACCTACGGTGATGTCCTTTGTCTCGTTCACCTCGAAGAAATCGGCGTGCAGCAGTGCATCGGTCGTAGGATGGAACTGCAGCTCCTTAATGATTGCCTTGTGCTCCTCACCGTCAATCGTGAGGTTGATGACATATACGTGGGGGGTGTAGACAGCCTTGCGCAGCTCCGTGAAAGGTGCGGCAAACGACAATGCTACGGGCAGGCCATTCTCGCCTTTGCTCTCTCCATACAGATTACAGGGCACCAGACCCTCTTTGCGAAGCAGCTTCGAGGCCTTCTTGCCTACGTCGGTGCGCTTCTGACCGGTCAAACTGATTTCTCTCATAATTAATTGTGTTACTCTAAATTAAGTTGTTCTAATCTGCTTAATTCACCATCACACGGTAGAAAAAGCGGCGCAAAGGTACGAATAAAATATGAAACACAAGTGATGAATTACCAAAATTTTGTAAAAAAGCAACGTTTTTCTTGCACAATATGGGAATTATTCGTATTTTTGCAAGTGAGAAAGAAGTGTACACAACAGAAGGATAAGACTCTAAGAAAGATTTATGATTAACCGTGAACTCATTAGAATTAAGATAGTCCAGTTAACCTACGCGTACTATCAAAACGGAAACAAGAACATCGAAGCGGCTGAGAAGGAGTTGTTTTTCAGTCTGTCGAAAGCCTACGACCTATACAACTACCTGCTGGCTCTCATTGTCGGTGTGACCAAAGAGGCGCGCCGCCATTTGGAAGTGGCCCAGTCGAGGGCTAAGCGCGAGGGCACTCCGCAGCCTTCGCAGAAATTCGCATACAACCGGTTTGCCCTGCAGCTGGAGGAGAACAAGATGCTCAACGACTTTATGGGCGCACAGAAGAGCACGTGGGAAGACGAACCGGAGTTCCTGCGCAAGCTGTACAACCAGATTACCGAGAGCCAGATTTATAAGGAATATATGGAAAGCGAGGAGGACGACTACGCCACCGACCGCGAGTTGTGGCGCAAGTTATACCGCACGCTCATCCAAGAGAATGCCGACCTCGACCAGATTCTGGAGGAGCAGAGCCTCTACTGGAACGACGACAAAGAGGTGGTCGACACCTTCGTACTGAAGACTATCAAGCGGTTCGACGAGAAGAATCAGTCGAAACAGGAGCTGCTGCCCGAGTACGACAACGAGGAGGATAAGGACTACGCCCGCAAGCTGTTCCGCGCCACGATAATGAATGCCGACGAGTATCAGCACTTTATGAGCGAGGCTTCGCGCAACTGGGACTTCAGCCGACTGGCGTATATGGACGTGGTGATTATGCAGATTGCCATTGCCGAGATGGCCACCTTCCCGTCGATTCCCATCAGCGTCAGCATCAACGAGTATGTCGACATCGCCAAGACCTACTCTACCCCACGCAGCGGCAGCTACATCAACGGAATGCTTGATACCATTGCCCGCCATCTGATTAAGACCGGACGGCTGATGAAACGGATAGACGAGCCCCGGACGGGCAAGAACAAGCCGCTCACCGTAGCCGACCTGAACAACGAAGACGAGAGGGCGACAACAGAAGAAACAACTGAAACAACAGAAGAAATAACAGAATAATACGACTATGACACAGATTCTTTTAGATGTAAACATCCTGCAAGTGCTCTTTGGCAATCCCATATCATTGCTGATTATAATGTTTGCCATTATGTGGTTCTTTATGTTTTTGCCGCAGCAGAGACAGAAGAAAGAGATTGCTAAATTCCAGAACTCGCTGACCGAAGGCACGCAAGTGGTCACGGGAGGCGGCATCCACGGCACCGTGAAGCGCATTGACCTCGCAGCAGGCATCGTGGAGCTGGAGATTGCCCGCGGCGTTGTTATCCGTGTAGACAAGAACTACGTGTTCAAAGACTTTGCCAGCATCCCGATGCAGAGATAAGTAGGATGGGCTGGCTGCGCGCTACATATCAGGTTGTCAGGAACTTCTTGTTCAGTATTGTGAACAAGGAGTTCCTGATTTTTTTGTTCTTTCTCTCGCTCTCTGGCGTCTTCTGGCTGATGATGACGCTCAACGAGACGTACGAACAGGAAATCAACATAACCACGCGCATAGCCAACATACCCAAGAACGTGGTGCTTACATCAGACTCTACCGACACTGTGCGCGTCACCGTCAGCGACAAGGGATGGGTGCTCATCACCTATCTCTACGGCGAACGGTTGCGCTCGGTGAAGCTCAACTTCCGCAACTACGACCGTGGTAACGGGGCGGGCTTGGTTTCCGCGACCGAGATACGCAAGCTGATAGAGCAGCAGCTCGACGCCTCGTCGAAGATTATAAGCATCAAACCCGACAAGCTGGAGTTCTTCTACAACCACGGACTGCGCAAGCGGGTGCCCGTTCACTGGACGGGACGCGTCATCCCCGAACACCTCTATTTTATATCGCGCGTAGCCTATTCGCCCGACAGCGTCGACGTCTATGCCTCGCAAGAGAAGCTCGACAGCATCCGCGTGGTCTATACCGAACCGCTGAACTACGTGGGATTCCGCGACACGCTGACCGTAGACTGCCAGCTGCCTAAGACGCGCGGCGTGCGCTATGTGCCCGACCGCGTCAAGATAGGCTTCTTTACCGACGTGCTCACCGAGGCCAGCATCGACGGCGTTCCCATCACGTGCATCAATATGCCGGCCGGCAAGGTGCTGCGCACTTTCCCCGCAAAGGTGAAAGTGAACTTCGTGACCGGTGTCAGCCGGTACCACTCGCTGCGGCCCGAAGACTTCACCATCGTTGTGGACTATCGCGAAATAGCCCAGCATCCCTCCGAGAAATGCAACATTTATCTCAAGTCGGTGCCGCAGGGCATCAGCCGCGCCACGCTGGACGTGAAGCAGGTGGACTATCTCATAGAGGAAGAATGAGCAGCAGACTGAAATATGGCATCACCGGCGGAATCGGCAGCGGGAAGAGCTACGTATGCAGCCGACTGGCACGTCACGGCATCGAGGTCTACGACTGCGATGCGGCGGCCAAGCGACTGATTCGCACTTCGCCCGAAATCTATCAACAATTGACCCGTCTCATCGGACCTGAAGCCTATGAGCAGCCTGCCGCCACTGCGACTTCGGAGCCCCCATTCTTTCGACTGAACAAAGCCGTGGTCGCCCAGTTCCTGCTACAGAGTGAGGCGAATGCCCACGCCATCGATGCCATTGTCCATCCCGCCGTCTTCCGCGACTTTGAGGAGAGCGGGATGCTGTGGATGGAGAGTGCCATCCTCTTTGAGTCGGGCATCAATCGGCTGGTAGACCGCGTCATCGTCGTCACTGCGCCTGAAGAGGTGCGCATCCGCCGTGTAATGCAGCGCGACGGCATCTCGCGCGAGAAAGTGGTCGAGTGGATGCAACGCCAATGGCCGCAGTCCGAAGTGCGTGCCCGTGCCGACTTTGAGATTATCAACGACGGCATTGCTGACATCGACCGCCAGCTGCAGCAGCTTCAGCTCGTCTGAACCGCCCCCCTCTCCGCAAGTTTCCCTCAACCAATCTCAAGAGAATTTCCAAAATTCTCTTGAGAATTCGACCAAGACTCAAGAAAATTCATTACCTTTGCAGCCGCAACAAATCATTAAACGACAAATGGTACAGACAATTTTAGCTATCTCGGGCAAGCCGGGACTCTACAAACTCGTTTCAAGAGCAAAGAACAGCCTCATCGTAGAGGCACTGGACGATACACACCGCCGCCTGCCGGCATTCGCCACCGACCGCATCACATCGCTGGCCGACATCGCAATGTTTACTGACAGCGACGACGTGCCCCTGATGAAGGTGCTCGCTTCGATGCGCGACCTCGAAGAGGGGAAGGCCTCGTCGGTCAACATCAAGAAGGCATCGGCAAAAGAGCTGCAAGACTATTTCACGAAGGTGCTGCCCGAATGGGACCGCGACCGCGTGCACAACAGTGACATCAAGAAGCTCATCCAGTGGTACAACATCCTGATTAAAGCCGGCATCACCGACTTCGAGGAGGAGATGGCACCTACCGAGGGCGACAACATTGACGACCGAAAGCAGGACTGAGCTGGCAGGAAACAAGCACTGACAGCTGACATCTGAGCAAAAAAAATGAGTGGCAGGAAGCTGAGAATCCTCAGTTTCCTGCCACTCGTTTTTGTGACTTTTCGGTCTGTGATGCCGCTCAGAAGCGCCCCGGACGGCCGAAGCCTCCACCGCCGAATCCGCCGCGCGTGCCACCGCGACCTCCACCGCCACCGAAGCCCGGCCTGTCGCCGCCACCGCCCGGACCGCCACGCATACTGTTCTGACCGCCAAAGGCATTGAAGCGATAGATGACGTGCAGCATTGCATAGCTGTTGATGGCGTTCGACTCCACATCACTACGCATCATCGCATTAATGGTACGGCTGATGGTAGACTGCTGATGCAGGATGTCGTAGAACTGCAACGACAGCGTGAGGGCATTGCCTTTCAGGAAAGAGTGGCTCAGCTGCGCATTCCATATCAGCTCGTTGGTATTCATCGATGCGTCGCTGTAGCCCCGGCGACTGTTCATCCCCATATCGGTAGCGATGCGCGTGCCCCACGGCAGCGTGACGTTCGTATTGAAGCCATAGGCAAACTGCCACGTGTCGAGGTCGGCCGTGGCCTGCAAGTCGTTGCGCGAGTGGACATAGGTGAGCGAGCCCGTCAGTTCAAACTCAATCCACGCGTTGCGATAGCTGGCAGCCAGCCGCTCGCCGAGCGTGGTCGACCGCGTGACGCTCTTCTGCGACGAGGCGTTACGCTGTGGCGACACGTAGCCCACGTAATGGTTATAACCCAGATTGGTCGATGTGTTCACGTTGAAGTAGCCGGCCGAGTCAACGGCGGTATTGAACATAAAGAATCCCTGCGCGTTCCAGTTGCCGTTGATATTCTCGGGCCGCGTGGTCCGTCCGCCCGTCTGGGCATCGTAGGTCACCATATTGCTGATGGAGTTGCGGGTGGTTGAGAAGTTCACATTAGCCATCACGGCACGCTGGCGCGCCTGAATGTAGTTGTTGTAGAACAAGCGGAAACTCTGGGTGAAGGCCGGCTTCAGTCCCGGATTACCCTTCGTGATGTTCAGCGGGTCGCTGTTGTCCGTGATGTCGAGCAGGTCGGTCATACTGGGCTGGCTGCTCTGTCCGCGGTAGTTGAAGCGCAGCTGGCTGACGTTGCTGATTTTCCAGCGGAAGTCGGCCGTCGGCGTGAAGTTGGTCACGTTGCGTGTGGTGTCGGTGTGCACGCCCTGATAGTCTTGCGTGAAGTGCGACCGTTGCGGAATCACCTGCATACCCACGTTGAAGTTGTAGGCCTTACGCACTACGCGGAGCATCACCTCGGCCGTGTGGATATAGTTGCGGTACTCCGAGAAGCGGCTCAGGTCGTCGTCCAGATAGCTTTCCATCGGGCTGCCGAGGCGCGACAGATACTGGTCCCAGCCCCGATAGAAGGGCGACAGGTCGCTGAAGTCGATGCCTACGTTACTGAAGTCGTAGGTCGACCGGTCGCTCTTGGTATACTTATACTGGTACTGATAGCTGAACTGCAAGTAGGTCTGCCGTGCCACGGGTTCGCTGTAAGTGGCGCGCAGGCTGTAGTCGTGGTTCTTCGTCGGTGTCAGGTTCCAGCGGTTGGTCTGGTAGGTAGAGTCCGTTCCCAGCGTGTTGAGCACCTGATACAGCTCTACGTTGCTCGTTGAGAGCGACTTGCTGCTGCCGCTGCCGCTATTGGCGCCCAGCACCAGCGTGACGTTGCGCCCGTTATTGCTCAGCCGGCGGTTCAGCTGCAGCGTTCCGCCGATGCTCTTCGAGTCGCTGTACGAGATGGACTGCTGCGTGCGGCTGTTCTTCACCAGCCCCTCCTCGGCCATCTGGTCGATGAGCGACTGCTGCGAGGCCGTGTTGAGGGCGAAGGCATAAGGGTCGCTGTCGAACGTGGCCTCGCTGCTGGTGTTCTCCCCGTCACTGCTGTTATAGCGCAGCTGCGGGCGAAACATTATGTTGGTCATCGTGTCGGGCGTCCACTCTACGCGCATCTGCCCGTTCCAGCTGTTGCTGCGCGAGTAGTTCTGCGCCAAGCTGTTGGTATATTGGTTCTGCTCGCCGAGGAAGTTCTGGCTGGAGCGGCGCGTCCACTGGTCGCCGTCACTATGGTTCCACCTGATGCTTCCGTCCAGCTTCACCACGCCTTTCTTCTCGTAGTTCACGTTGAAGCCCAGCATCTTCGAGGCCGTCAGCCCCTGCCGTCCGCCGCCGAAGCGTCCGAAGCCGCCACCGCCGGGGAATCCCATATCGTTGGTATTGTTGGCACTGGCAAAGAGCATCGTCTTCAACCCATCAGAGAAGCGCGCCCCCATCAGCCGTCCCGAGTAGCGGTCGTGCGTTCCGGCGGCGAGGTCGATGTTGCTGAAGAGGCCGCGATTCATTCCCGGCTTGATGCCGAAGTCGAGCACCGTCTGCTCCTCACCGTCGTCGATGCCGCTGACGCGGGCCAAATCGCTCTTCTGGTCGTAGGCTTTGATGCGGTCGACGATCGAGGTCGGCAGATTCTTCATTGCCGTCTTCGTGTCGCCCGTCATAAATTCTTTGCCGTCTACCAGAATCTTCTTCACTGTCTTTCCGTTGATCGTGATGGTACCGTCGTCAGAGACCTCGGCACCGGGCAAGCGGCGCACCAGTTCCTCAACCACCGACCCCTCGGGCGTGCGATAGGCCGAGGCATTATAGACAAAGGTGTCGGCCCGCAGCGTCACCTTAGCTGCGTGACCCTCTACGACGGCTCCCTGCAGCAGGATGGCGTCGCTCTCCAGCTTGATATTGCCCATCGCAAGGTCTTTGTCGGTGCTGACGGTGATGTTCTTGGTGTAAGCCTTATAGCCCACGAACGTCACTTGCAGGATATACTTGCCGCCCGCGGGTGCCTTCAGCCTGAAGTTTCCGTTCGTATCCGTCACGTCGCCTACGGCCATCGTACTGTCGCTCTTGAGCAGCTTCACCGTGGCCATCGGCACACCCTCCTGCTCGTCGGGGTCAATCACACGCCCCGTCACAGCCTGCTGCGCCATCGCAACGGCCGTCATCCACAGGAGCACTGCTATTACAGAAAATCGTTTCATCATCGTTTAGCTTAACGTTGAGAGTTTAAAGATTAAAGCTCATTTTGCTCTTTTTGACGCGGCGCCGTCGTAAAAGTTTAACCTCGGCACAAATAATTATGAACGAAGAACGGCGAATTATGAATTAATTTGCTACCTTTGCACCCGCAAAATGGAACCACAGAAGATTATCATCTCGGACAATATCCGCCAATCGCTGACCCAAGCGATACAGGAAGCAGACTACGACAGGCTGTTCGTCCTCGTCGATGAGACTACGCGCAGGCTCTGCCTGCCGCTCGTCAGCGAGATTGAAGCCGTGGCGCAGGCGCGCATCATCACCATCCAGCCCGGCGACACCAACAAGTCGCTCGACACGCTGGCTCACGTCTGGAGCGAGCTGCAGCAGGGCGGAGCCACGCGCCACTCGCTGATGGTCAATCTGGGTGGCGGGATGGTGACCGACCTCGGTGGCTTTGCTGCCAGCACCTTCAAGCGCGGCATTGCCTACATCAACATCCCCACCACACTGCTCTCGATGGTCGATGCCTCTGTGGGAGGCAAGACGGGCATCAACTTCGGAGGCCTGAAGAACGAGGTGGGGGTCTTCCGCAATGCGCAGGCGGTCATTCTGGATGCCGTCTTCCTGAAGACGATGGACACTGAGAATCTGCTCTCGGGCTATGCAGAGATGCTGAAGCACGGGCTCATCAACACGGTAGAGATGTGGGCTGGGCTGATAGGCGGAAAAGACGCGTGGATGACAGAGGCCGGATGTCCGGCGACGGCGTCCACACCGATTCCCGTCCGCCTCATTGCCGACAGCGTGGCCGTGAAGCAGCGCATCGTCACCGAAGACCCTACGGAGCAGGGCATCCGTAAGGCACTGAACCTCGGCCACACGGCGGGCCACGCCTTCGAGTCGCTGGCACTGCAACGCACGCCCATCCTCCACGGATATGCCGTGGCCTACGGCCTCATTGTCGAGCTCTATCTCAGTTGCATCAAGACGGGCTTCCCCGTCGACCAGATGCGTCAGACGGTCAGCTTCATACGCGAGCACTACGGACGGATGGCCATCACCTGCGACGACTATCCGCAGCTGATTCAACTGATGCACCACGACAAGAAGAACGTGGCGGGCACCATCAACTTCACCCTGCTGGGTGGCATCGGCGACATCCGCATCAACCAGACGGCCAGCGAGGACGAAATCCGCGAGGCACTGGACTTCTATCAAGAATGTTAAGGAGGTATAGTAAAACTACTACCTATTTTATATTTACTAACAATCTTTGTCAGGGCGAGTTCGTGAGAACTCGCCTTTTGTATATCGGCGCGCTGGGTACAAGCCGAAGCGACGGGCAGATTGCTCACCGAGCCAGTCGCTGGGCCTCAGCACGGGCGGGCTTGCCCGTGGCGGTCAGTGGGATGCGGTCGACGGACACATAATAGCGCGGCTGCTCGTAGGGCGACAGCACGCGGCGGCACACCTCGCGCCAACGCCCGGCATCGGGGGCTTCGACCAGCAGCACGGCGGCCTCGCCCAACACGACATCCTTACGCTTCGTCACCAGAAAAGGAACGGGAATATGCGGGCGCAGGCGGGCTTCCAGCGCTTCTATCTGTAGCTTGAGACCGCCGGAACAGATGACGTTGTCGCGACGGCCGAGGATGCGGAACAGGCTGCCCTGCGGGGCTATCTCGGCAATGTCGTTGGTCACCAGCCGCTCGGCGCAGAGGGCCGGTGCATCGACGACGAGGCAACCCTCGGCACTGAGCGAAATGTCAATGCCCTCCATCGGCGTATACCACTGGCTGCGCCCGGGGCCGTTGAGGCGGCGCAGGGCTACGTGCGACAGCGTCTCGGTCATCCCGTACGTGCTCCACACATTATGGGGGAAATCTTTCAGTGCCTCGGCCAGCGACTCGTCGACAGCCCCGCCGCCGATAATCAGATGGCGGATGCGCATCAGGCGTTCGCGCTCCTCTGGCACCTGCAGCGAATTATAGACTTGCAACGGCACCATCGCAGCAAACTGTATCCCGTCGTTCGCCACGCCGCTCAGCGGATGCCCATCTGGTTCCACCGCAATCAGCCGCAGGCCGCAGGTCTGTGCCCGCACCACCATCATCTTGCCGGCAATATAATCAACAGGCAGACACAGCAGCGCAACGTCGCCGGACTGCAAACCGAGGAAGCGGCACGTCATCCGCGCCGAGGCTTCCATCCTGCGTTTCTCTACGCGCAGTGCCTTCGGTTGGCCTGTCGACCCGCTGGTATGCACCAGCACGGTGGGCTCGTCGTTCTGCCACTCGGCCAAGAATTCGTCTACGGTCATTCTTTTGAATTGAGAATTGAGAGTTGAGAATTGGGAATTGAGAGTTGAGAATTGAGAGTTGAGAATTGAGAATTAAGAATTGGGAATTGAGGATTCCTATTTATATCGTTCACTCCGCCAAAGCTGCTCCCCCCGAATCTCCAGCGGCATTGGGATATTGTCGGTAAAGAGCTGCCCCGTTCCCAATCCCTGATAGCGGGCAGCACCTTCACCGGCCGTTTCCTCACGCAGCACGTCGGCGCACAGCTGCGCAATGGTATTGAGGCCGACATTGCTCTCCAGCGCCGACGTTATCCACCAGCCGATACCCATATCACGGGCTATGCTGATCCATTCGCGTGTGCCGCTGATGCCACCGTGGAGCGAGGGTTTCAACACGATGTAGGCCGGACGGACAATGTTGAGCATCTGCCGTTTGGCTGCCTCGTCGGCGATGCCTATCAGCTCTTCGTCGAGGGCGATGGGCAGCGGCGACTCACGACACAGCTCCGACAGAAAAGCCCACTGGCGCGGCCGGATGGGCTGCTCAATGCTGTGGATGCCATACTGCGACAGCAGCTCCAGCCGATAGAGGGCATCTTCATAGCTGAAAGCACCGTTGGCATCGACGCGCAGCTCCAATTCGCGGCGCGAGAAGCGTTCACGCACGCGCCGCACCAGTTCCAGCTCGCGGTCGAAGTCAATGGCTCCGATTTTCAGTTTGATACAGCGGAAGCCTGCAGCCATCTTCTCCTCCAGCCTGCCCAGCATCTCGTCGTACGACCCCATCCAGATGAGGCCGTTGATGGGGATGCCCTGTTCGCCTCGGCTGAAGGGGGTGTCGAACAGACGGTCGCCGTTCTGCAGGCCGAGCAGTGCCGTCTCCAGCCCGAAGAGCATCGAGGGGTAGGCGCGCATCGCTGCATAGTCGATGCGTCCCGTCTGCTCCACTTGGTCGCAGAACTGGCGCAGCCGTTCGGCATAGTCGGGTATGTCATCGCAGCTCAGCTGCGGCAGCGGAGCGCACTCGCCAAGTCCTCTCCGCTCGCCCTCCACGGCTTCCACCAGCCATATCCGCCGTTCGGTGTATATGCCGCGGCTGGTCCCCGCGGGTTGTTTGAAATGGAGCACGCGCTCCTTAATCGTAATCTTCATCATCAGCTTCTCCTATTTATTTGACATAATAACGGGTTATAGACATAATAACATATGAACAGATATTTAGACAGAATAACATAAGAACAGATATTTAGACAGAATAACATATGGACAGATTTTGGACAGAATAACATAAGGACAGATATTGGACAGAATAACATAAGGACAGATTTTAGACAGAATAACGTATGAACATAATAACAGATGGGTAGATGGAGTGATGGGGGATTAAGTGGAAGGCTTACGGTATAAGCGGTATTTTCGTTTTATCTGAAGTTCTTCTGCACCAAAATTGATAAGCAAACCATTGTCTACGCCCGTAGCCGTCAAGTAATTGACCAGCTGGACTTCGTGAGCAATATGAAGTGTTTGCACTGCTTTCAGCTCCAGAATCAACTGGCGCTCAACAATGATATCAGCTTTAAACTCACCAACAATCGTCTGCTTATAATAGACGTTGATGGGCCTCTCCACCTCGTAAGCAAGCTGATTGTCGTGCAATTCTATCAACATTGCATTTTTATAGACCGCCTCCAAATAGCCCGGTCCCAATTGTCGCCGCACATTACCCGCGCATCGCATCACCGTCCGTATCAGCTCTTCCACATTCACCATATTATGTTCTTCTATATATAAATCTATGTTCTTATGTCTATAACTCTGTTATTATGTTATTATGTCCAAAACCCGTTCTTATGTTATTATGTCTAAAACCCGTTATTATGTCTCAAAAATTAAGGTATCTGGGGATATTTATCGAAGTCGGGTTTGCGCTTCTCGAGGAAAGCCCGGCCGCCCTCCTGCGCCTCGTCGAGGAAGTAGTAGAGCATCGTGGCATCGCCCGCCAGCTGCTGGATACCCGCCTGACCGTCGAGCTCGGCATTCAGTCCCGCCTTAATCATTCGCAGTGCCAGCGGCGAGCGTTCCATCATCTCCTCCGCCCAGCTGACACACTCGTCCTCCAGTTCGGCCAGCGGCACCACGCGGTTCACCAGCCCCATCTGCTCAGCCTCGCGCGCCGAATACTGGCGACAGAGGAACCATATCTCGCGGGCCTTCTTCTGACCGACGATGCGAGCCAGATAGGAAGAGCCGAAGCCGGCATCAAACGAGCCCACCTTAGGGCCTGTCTGCCCGAAGATGGCATTCTCTGAGGCAATGGTCAGGTCGCACACCAGATGGAGCACGTGGCCCCCGCCGATGGCATAGCCGTTGACCATTGCAATGACGGGCTTGGGCAGCCGGCGTATCTGCATCTGCACGTCGAGCACGCTGAGCCGCGGCACGCCAGCCTCATCGATGTAGCCGCCCCGCCCCTTCACGTTCATATCGCCGCCCGAGCAGAAAGCGTGCTTCACGTCTTCCGGCCGCTGTCCCTCGGGCACTTCCGACATTGCCCCCGTCAGCAGCACCACGCGGATGCGCTGCAGCTCGCGCACCTCAGCAAAGGCACGGCTCAGCTCCAGCGTGGTCAGCGGGGTAAAGGCATTGCGGTAGCGCGGCCGGTTGATGGTAATCTTGGCTATACCGTTATACTCTTCGAAGCGTATCTCCTCGAACTTTCTGATCTCTTTCCATTCTCTTGTTGCCATTATCTTTCGTTTTTTCATTTGATTGTGTCTGCAAAGATATAAAAAAAGTTTCGCTATTCTGCCGCAACGGGGATAGTTTTTGAGGCAGAAACAAGCTGTTTGCAGTACAGAAACAAGTTGTTTGCAGCACAGAAACAGACTGTTTGCGGTACGGAAACAAATCCGATTGCTTGCTACTATGGAAAAAAAACGCTATCTTTGCAACATCAACTAAGCACGACGCACTATGCTACAAATACGCTGCAAGAACAACAACATCACCAAGAGCTTTGCCGAGGGCACCTCGCTGCTCGATGTCTATCAGGAGTTTGCCGACGAGCTCCAGTTCCCCTACCCCGTGGTAGCGGCCAAAGTGAACAACACGGCACAGGGACTCAAGTTCCGCCTCTACCAGAACCGCGACGTGGAGTTTCTCGACGCACGCGAAGGAACGGGGCACCGCACCTACGTGCGCTCACTCTGCTTCGTGCTCTATAAGGCCACGAGCGACCTCTTCCCGGGTTCCAAACTCTTCATTGAGCACCCGCTCAGCCGGGGCTACTACTGCAACTTCAAGAAGCGGCAGGGCACGCTGACCGACGAAGATACGGAGCGCATACGCCAGCGGATGCAGGAAATCATCAATCTGGATATGCCCTTCCGCCGCACGGAGTCGACCACCGAAGAGGCGGTGCGCGTATTCACCGAGCGTGGATTCTCTGATAAGGTGAAGCTGCTGGAGACCAGCGGACAGATATACAGCGACTACTATACGCTGGGCGACACCGTCGACTACTATTACGGACCGCTCGTTCCCTCGGCCGGCTATCTGCAGGTGTGGGAACTGGAACGCTATCAGGACGGACTGCTGCTGCGCGTGCCCGACCGCAACAACCCGTCGCGCGTGGCCGAGAAGGTAGAGATGCCCCGCACGTTCGAGGTGTTTGCCGAGAAAGTGCGCTGGGACGTCATTATGCGGCTGTCGAATGCCGGCGACGTGAATAAGGCCATCCTGAAAGGACACGCCTCGGAACTGATTCAAGTGAGCGAGGCACTGCAGGAGAAGAAAATCGTGCAGATAGCCGAAGAGATTGACCGCCGCTTCCGTGCGGACAAAGACCCCGTCAGGCTGGTGCTCATCACGGGCCCCAGCAGCTCGGGTAAGTCGACCTTCTGCAAGCGTCTCAGCGTACAGCTGCTGGCCTGCGGACTGCGCCCGCTCTCTTTCTCTACCGACGACTATTTCGTCAACCGCGTGGACACGCCGCTGCTGCCCAACGGCCAGTATGACTTCGACAACATCAAGACCGTAGACTGCGCCCTGCTCGAGGACCATCTGACGCGGCTGATGCGGGGCGAGCGCGTGGAAGTGCCGGAGTACAACTTCGTCACGGGCAAGCGCGAGTATAACGGAAAGAAACTGAAACTGCAGAGCGACAGCGTGCTCATCATCGAGGGCATCCACGCCCTCAACCCACTGCTCACCGCAGGCATCCCCGACTCTACAAAATACAAGATTTACGTCTCGGCACTGACCAGCATCTCGCTCGACGACCACAACTGGGTGCCTACGCGCGACAACCGCCTGCTGCGCCGCATCATCCGCGACTACAACAAAGGAGCCTACACGGCGCGCGAGACCATCAGCCAGTGGCAGAACGTATGCGATGCCGAGGAGCAGTGGATATTCCCCTTCCAAGAGACGGCCGACATAATGTTCAACTCGGCACTCAACATCGAGTTTGCCGTGCTGCGCACCCACGCTGAGGTTATTCTCGCCAGCGTGCCCCGCAACTGTCCCGAGTACGCCGAGGCTCACCGTCTACTCAAGTTCCTCCACTACTTCATCCCCGTCAGCGACAAGGAGATTCCGCCCACCTCGATTATGCGCGAGTTCGTGGGCGGCAGCAGCTTCAAGTATTAAGCCGTCCCGTCAGCGGGCAAGCGAGTGATAGTAGTCGCGAAAGACGCGGGTATCCGCTGCGGCATCGGTGAAGACCTCGAGAAGGATGGGGCGCGGGCCGTCGTGCACCATCAGGCGGTCGATGCCACTGCGCAGCTGTTCTTCGTCGTGCGCAGCAAGATAGTCTACCTCATTCTGGCGGCAGATGCCTTCTGCCGACGTACGGTGCTCGGCCGCCACAAAGCGGTCGCGCGCCGGACTCTGTTCCAATCCCCTTATATAATCGCAAAAACGATTTGTGCAATTTTTCAAAACCAAATGTGCAAAAATCGTAGTTTTTTGTGTCTTTCTCTGGTCTGATTTTGGCCGCTTTTTAAACGGCGTTTAACTGTTGTTTTAACGCTGATTTATGGCTTTTATTGTGTCAGGCAAAAACTTTCAAAACGCCTGAAAATAAAGGCATTTTTATTTGGTAGTTTCAGTTATTTTTCGTACCTTTGCAAAGTAAATAAGATGTTTAATTTGCCGCTTTGCAACCTCTCTGAAAAGGTCGCTAATTCTTTCGGCTCTTTATCCTTTTGACTGCCTTTTCTCAGGCTGCTTGTCCGTATGTTTGTGTGTGTCATTCTTTCAAGTCCGCGAAGAAATGGAAAGAACTTGAAAGCATTTCAAGCGTTTTAAGCG
>JAFUZD010000119.1 GCA_017476785.1 Prevotella sp.
AACACCCTTCTGGTCGAGCACTTGGAACGGGTCTACCTTCAGAATCTTCTTCTCCAAGTAGACGGGGAGGAACGATGCGATGTCGTCGCGCGAGTAGCCGAACGTCATCTGCGTCAGGTCGTTCGTACCGAACGAGAAGTATTCTGCCTCGGTAGCAATGCGGTCGGCAGTCAGGGCTGCACGCGGAATCTCGATCATCGTACCAATCTCAAACTCCACTTCGATGCCCTCAGCCTCGAACACTTCCTTAGCGGCATGCTGGATGACTTCCTTCTGCTGCTTCAGCTCATAGAGCGTACCAATCAGCGGCACCATAATCTCGGGCTTCGGATCCTTACCCTCTTTCTTCAGCTCGCAGGCTGCACCGAGGATGGCACGGGTCTGCATAGCGGTAATCTCGGGGAACGTGATGCCCAGACGGCAGCCACGGTGACCCAGCATCGGGTTGTTCTCTGACAGCGAGTCCACACGGCGCTTGATAGCCTCTACGCTGACTCCCATCTCCTTAGCCATTGTCTCCTGACCGGCCAAATCGTGGGGAACGAACTCGTGGAGGGGCGGGTCGAGCAGACGGATGTTTACGGGCAGGCCGTCCATTGCCTCAAGAATGCCCTTGAAGTCGGCCTTCTGATAGGGCAGCAGCTTGGCCAGTGCCTTCTCGCGTCCCTCGGCCGTGTCGCTCAGAATCATCTCGCGCATAGCGATAATCTTCTTGTCGTCGAAGAACATATGCTCCGTACGCGTAAGACCGATACCCTTAGCACCGAAGGCGCGAGCCACGCGGGCGTCGTGCGGTGTGTCGGCATTGGTGCGCACCTGCAGCTTGGTGTACTTGTCGCAGAGGTCCATCAGCTCCTTAAAGTCGCCACTCAGCTCAGCAGCCTTTGTGGGCACTTCGCCAGCATACACCTGACCCGTCGTACCATTAATAGAAATATAGTCGCCTTCCTTATAGACTACGCCGTCAATCTCGACCGTCTTCTTGTGATAGTCCACATTCAGTGCACCCACACCGCTGACGCAGCACTTGCCCATACCGCGAGCCACCACGGCAGCGTGCGACGTCATACCGCCGCGAGCCGTGAGAATACCCTCGGCAGCAGCCATACCGGCGAGGTCTTCAGGCGAGGTCTCGATGCGCACCAGCACCACCTTATGGCCGTCCTCGTGCCAAGCCTTTGCGTCATCAGCGTGGAATACAATCTGACCGCAACCGGCACCCGGGCTGGCGGGCAGGCCCTGTGCGATGACCTTAGCCTTAGCCAGTGCCACCTTATCGAACACCGGGTGGAGCAGCTCGTCGAGCTTGTTGGGCTCGCAGCGCTCAATGGCCGTCTTCTCGTCGATCATTCCTTCGTGCAGCAGGTCGATGGCAATCTTCACCATAGCCGAGCCCGTGCGCTTGCCGTTACGGGTCTGGAGGAACCACAGCTTGCCCTCCTGCACGGTGAACTCCATATCCTGCATATCGTGGTAGTGCTGTTCCAGCTTGTTCTGGATGCCGTCCAGCTCCTTATAGATTTCGGGCATTGCCTCCTCCATCGAGGGATATTTCGAGGCGCGCTCTTCCTCAGAGATGCCTGCGCGCTCGGCCCAGCGCTGCGAACCCAGCTTCGTAATCTGCTGCGGCGTGCGGATACCAGCCACCACGTCTTCGCCCTGAGCGTTGACCAGATACTCACCGTTGAACACGTTCTCGCCGTTGGCAGCGTCGCGGCTGAAGCATACACCCGTAGCCGACGTGTCGCCCATATTACCGAACACCATAGCCATCACGCTCACGGCCGTACCCCACTCGTCGGGGATGCCTTCCATCTTGCGATAGAGGATGGCGCGCTCGTTCATCCAGCTGCGGAACACGGCGCAGATTGCGCCCCAGAGCTGCTCTATCGGGTCGTTGGGGAAGTCCTTGCCCGTGCGCTCCTTAATAGCGGTCTTGAAGCGCTTCACCAGCTCTTTCAGCTCGTCTACGCTCAGGTCCTTATCCAGCTTCACGCCGCGCACGGCTTTCACCTGCTCGATAATCTCCTCAAACGGGTCGATGTCTTCCTTATTCACCGGCTTCATCTCCAGCACCACGTCGCCGTACATCTGCACAAAGCGGCGGTACGAGTCGTATACGAAGTGGGGGTTGTTGGTCTTCTTCACCATACCCTCGGCCACCTCGTCGTTCAGACCGAGGTTGAGGATGGTGTCCATCATACCCGGCATCGAAGCGCGTGCACCCGAACGGACGCTGACCAGCAGCGGGTTCTCCTTATCGCCGAACTTCGAGTTCATCAGTTCCTCAATGTGCTTCACGGCGGCCATCACGTCGTCGTTGAGCAGCTGCATTATCTTCTCCTGACCTACCTCGTAGTATTCGTTACAGCAGTCAGTCGTAATGGTGAATCCCGGGGGAACGGGCACACCAATCAAGTTCATCTCGGCGAGGTTGGCACCCTTACCGCCGAGCTGCTCGCGCATCTGCGCGTTACCCTCGGCCTTACCGTTACCGAAGGTATAAACTCTTTTTTCGCTCATTAGTTTTAGTTATTATTTACGATTAACATTAAATTGATTTTTCGTAGACGCAAAGGTAATACTTTTCCGCCGAAACACAAAAGAAAAAGGTGAAAAATTGCCAACCACACTTTACATTTCTATATTTCTGCGCGCCAATATAGGCCGCCGGCCAATGAAAAGTGGCCTAAAACTTGCATTCGCTTGTCTGATTTTGTATCTTTGCACGGCTGGCGTGAGAATGAATTCTCGCGAGAATTCGGACAATTCTCGCGAAAATTTCCCCAATTCTCGCGAGAATTCATCTTCAGGACATCCATATTAATTAATCGTTAATACCAAACAACACACAATGATCAGTTACATTATCCAAAAAGAAAAGAACAGTTCGCGGCCATCGGCAGGGAAGTACGTGGCACGCGCAGTACACGACATCGTCAGCAACGAGCAGATAGAGCAGGAGATACAGCACGTCTGTTCGGCCACGCCGGCAGACGTAAAGCTGGTGCTCACGGCACTTTCAGACGCCCTGCGCCACCACCTGCAAAACGGCCACATCGTCAAGCTCGACGGCATTGGCCAGCTGAAGCTTGAGCTTGTCAACCACCCTGCCAGCACACTTGAGGAGTTTCGTGCCGACCGCAACATCAAGGGCGTCCGCCTGTGCGTAGTCCCCGAGAGTCGCAACGGCAGACAGAAGTTCTACGACGGCGTGAAGTTCAGACGGCTGGAGTGAGCGAGATTGGCCCGATTTCAACGAAATTGGGCCAATCTTCTTTTTTTTCAGAATTTTGATGTATATTTGCATTCGCAAACTAATCAACGTTATGACGCGAAAGAAGAAACCGCTACCAATACTGGAGAACATAGAAATAACCGACTTTGCTGCTGAAGGGAAATCGCTGGCACGGGTGAACGAGATGGTGGTCTTTGTGCCGTGGACGGTGCCGGGCGACGTCGTTGACTTGCAGGTGCGCCGCAAGAAGCACAGCTTTATGGAGGCTGAGGTCATCCGCTTCATTGCGCCCAGCCCCCTGCGCCGTCAGCCGTTCTGCCAGCACTTCGGCACGTGCGGCGGCTGCAAGTGGCAGATGCTGCCCTACGAGGAGCAGCTGCGGATGAAGCAGCAGCAGGTGCACGACCAGCTGACACGCATCGGGAAGGTGGAACTGCCCGAGCTGCGTCCTATTATGGGCAGCGCCAAGACGCAGGAGTACCGTAACAAGCTGGACTTTGGGGCGTCGAACCGACGCTATCTGACAACGGAGGAAATCAAGAGCGGGCGCGAGTTCCAGCGCGATGCACTGGGATTCCACATCACGGGCGCCTTCGACAAGATTCTGCCCATCGAGAAGTGCTGGCTGATGGACGACCTTCACAACCGCATACGCAAGGAAATACGCGACTATGCCATTGCCAACGGCATCGCATTCTTTGACCTGCGCGCGCAGACGGGACTGCTGCGCGATGTCATCATCCGCAACTCAAACACGGGCGAATGGATGGTCATCGTGCAGTTCCACTACGACGAGCCGGCCGACGAGAGCCGGGCTCAGAAGCTCTTGCAGCACGTTGCCGATAAGTTCCCGGAAATCAGCGCATTGCTCTATTTGGATAATCAAAAATGCAACGATACCATCGGCGACCAAGAGATACTGGTATTCAAAGGCAACGACCACATCTTCGAGACGATGGAAGACCTGCGCTTTAAGGTGGGACCGAAGAGCTTCTACCAGACTAACACCGAGCAGGCCTACCATCTGTACAGCGTCGTGCGCGAGCTGGCATTTCAGTCTTCAGCGCAGCCCTCGGCACCCAGCCCTCAGCCCGAAGCACTCCCGCTGATTTACGACCTGTACACTGGCACCGGCACCATTGCCAACTTCGTGGCGCGGCAGGCACGGCAGGTCATCGGCATCGAATACGTGCCCGAGGCCATTGAGGACGCAAAGGTGAACTCGCAGCTGAACGGCATCGACAACACGCTGTTCTACGCCGGAGATATGAAGGACATACTGACCGACGACTTCATCGCCCGCCACGGGCAGCCCGACGTCATCATCACCGACCCGCCACGGGCCGGGATGCATCCCGACGTGGTGAAGACCATCCTGCGGGCAGCTCCGCAGCGCATCGTCTACGTCAGTTGCAACCCCGCCACGCAGGCCCGCGACTTGGCCGACCTCGATGCAGCCTATCGGGTGGAAGCTGTGCAGCCGGTGGATATGTTCCCCCATACGCCGCACGTTGAGAATGTAGTATTACTAACCAAAAGATAATCACAATGAAAAAACTATTGACACTGGCTCTGATGGCTTGCACGCTGACTGCCAATGCCCAAGAGCAAAAAACTACGAACAACAGCGACATTCCCCAGTGGGTGAAGAACATAAAGTTAAGCGGATATGGTATGGTGCAATATCAGGCTGACGACAAGTACAAGAACACCGTCAATGAGAACGGCGAGCCCGACGTGGCCAAGAACTCAGAGAATGCATTCAACCTGCGACTGCTGCGTCTGATTCTGGACGGCAAAATCGGCGACGTGGCGTGGCGCGCACAGGTGCAGGGCTCGTCAAATCCCGGCCCGGGAAATGCTACCGCCTATCTCGTCGACCTGTATGCCGAGTGGCAGAAGTACGACTTCTTCCGCGTGAAGGTGGGCCAGTTCAAGCGTGCCTTCACCTTTGAGAACCCCACCCACCCCATCACACAGGGTTGGTACTCGTATGCTATGGTGGTCAACAACCTGTCGGGCTTCGGCGACCGCACGGGCGAGAAGTCGTCGGGTGGACGCGACATCGGTCTGCAGGTGCAGGGCGACTTCCTGAAGAATGCCTCTGGCCGCAACCTCATCCACTATCAGGTGGGCGTCTACAACGGCGAGGGCATCAACACCAAGGATAAGGACAACCGCAAAGACATCATCGGCGGACTGTGGGTGATGCCCGTAAAGGGACTGCGCATCGGTGCTTTCGGATGGACAGGAAGCCGGGCCGACGTGGGCGAGAAGAACCGCTACGCTCTGTCGGCTGAGTGGGATAAGGACGACTGGACTTTCCGCACGGAGTACATCCACAGCCAAGGCTACGGTGCCGACCGCAGCTTGGTCGACAAAGCCGATGGTTTCTACGCTTTCGGCATCGCGCCCGTGATATCGAAAAAGCTGTACGCAAAGGCACGCTACAACCTCTACCGCCAAGCTAAGGAATGGGGCTCGTCGATGTCGATGTACGAGGTGGGCGTCAACTATATGTTTACCAAGAACCTACAACTGAACGTGGAGTATGCCCGGGTGAACGACCGCACCATCATCAAGTCCGACAAGCACAACTACAACTTCTTTGATGCGCAGCTCGACTTCAGGTTCTGACAGTAGGCACGCATCCGTGAAACAAACGAGAAAAGGGTTGAAGCAACGCACGGCTTCAACCCTTTATCTTTTTCATCAACGACTGCCACAGATTCGTCTTCTTCTTTAATATGTATAAGGAGAAGCCCGCACTGAGCGCCATCAGCAGACTGCCCAGCAGCCAATACGCCACTCCGCTGACCCACAGCGTCAATGCATAGGTTGCCACGCCCAATGCAATCTGGAAGGCAGCATAGCGCACCACGACCGGCGACATTCGGTACTGATAGCGCCAGTAGGCATAGCCCAGCACCAGCAGGAAGTCGAACACATAGGCCACCGTGATGGCGACGCCTGCCCCCAAAAGTCCCCAGTGATTGAAACCGGCCATCATCAGCAGCACGAACACCACATAGTACACCCCGTCGAGCAAGAGGAAGGACAACGAATAGCCGCGAGCCAACGTGATATAGGCCACGGGAAGCGTGAGCACACGCATATACATTGCCAGCGCGGCCGTCTGTGCCATCTCTATGACCGGCAGGAACGCGTTGCTGAACATCAGCGGAATCAGCAGCGGCAACCACACTATCAACACGACGAGCATCGGCGAGATGATGAGCAGCGAAACGGCCATCTGCTGGTTAGCCACGTTGTTGGTTGCCTCGATATCCTGATTGACGGCCGAGAGTCGCGGGAAATAGTCGGTCTCCATTGCCGAAAACACCATCCCGGCATAGGTAACGGTCAGCATATAACCGGCATTGTAGAGGCCCAGCATATCCAAGTTGCCGCTGACGTTGAGGAACGAGCGGATAAACATCTCGGCTCCAGTGCCAATAATACCTGCCAGCGTGAAGGCCACACCCAGCTTCACCATCTCCATCCCCTCGCCAAAGATTCCCTTCGCGCCTCTGACCTGATAGGGGAAAAGGCGGAACGACGAGCGGAGCGTCAGCAGCATCACGGCTAATGCCATCAGCGTAATGACCGGCACGATACCCGTCTCGCCAAAGAAATAGTAAATGGGCATTGATATCAGCAGCGCAGCAAACACAGAGGCAATCTGGATGCCTGCCAGCGACTTGAGCTGGCGCGCTCCCTTCAGAATGGCCGTCTCGCCACCCGTGACAGCTATCATTGCCACCGTGGGGGCCAAGAGGACGAAGTGGAGCGTGTGGTCGCCCCAAGAGAAGGTGTAGCGGCTGAGCAATGGGCCCACGACGATGCATACCAGCATACCGGCAAGCGCGGTCAGCAGGCTCCAGCCACGCACCACTTTGACAAAGTGGGCAATGCGCTGCCGGTCGCCGCTGTCGAACAGCTCGGACACGTGACGCACCGCGCTGAACGAGATGCCAAGATTAGTAGCCTGAGAAATAAAGTTGATGGTGGTATTGAACAGCGATGCCAGTCCCATTCCGCCCGGCCCCAGCAAGATGGCTACAAGCTTATTGCGTACAAGCCCTATCAGAATGTTCAGGCCCTGCACGCCGCCGAAGATGCCGGTATACTTCAATATATGGCTATAGCTTTCTTCGCTATTCTTTTCTGTCATTACATTTAACTTAACGCTGCAAACCCCATTTTATTGCAGGAGGATTTGGCTATTTAGCATTTTTACTCTATCTTTGCAATGAATATGGGCAAGCCGGCACTGACTGTTATTATCCCTGTATATCGCGTGGAGGACACGCTCGACAGATGCATCCAGAGCGTGGTCGGACAAGCGGCAGAAGGGATGGAAATCATTCTCGTGGATGATGGCTCAGATGATTCGTGCCCGCAGCGATGCGACGAATGGGCCCGGCAAGACGAGCGCATTCTGGTCGTCCACCAGCCAAACGGCGGGCTGAGCAAAGCCCGCAATGCGGGGCTTGATATAGCCCGAGGCGACTACATCACGTTTGTCGACTCTGACGACTACATTGAGGCTGGCACCTACCCTGCTCTGCTCCGTCTCTTGCAGCAGCATCCCGACTACGACCTCTTAGAGTTTCCATACGAGAAAGACCGCGTATACACGTTCGGCGAGCAGACCTACGAGGATGTCGGCGACTACTGGCTTCGGTGCCAAGCCTACAGCCATACGTTCGCCTGCAACAAGATTTATCGGCGGGCACTGTTCGACGAAGTGCGCTTCCCAAAGGGAATGCTCTTCGAAGATGCCTACACGCTGCCGCTACTGCTGAAGGCAGCCAAGCGAGTGGCTACGACCGAGACCGGCAGATATCACTACACCATCAATCCCAAGGGCATCACGGCTACGGCCGATGGCAATGGGCTGGCAATGCTACTCAATGCTCATCTGGGCAACGGAATGCCGATGGACGACCGCTATTATATGCACCTGCTCAACATCCAGATGGATGTCTACGAGCTGACCGACGCGCCCATCAAGCTATCAGCGCGCAGGGTCAGCACGCAGGGGCTTCCTCTCAAGATGAAAGCGAAAGCTATTCTTAATAACACAATAGGAATCAGACGATTATGCAGACTCAACAAAGCACTTCACAAGATAAGAAACCGCTTGTCAGCTTCGTCGTGACTTACTACAATCTTCCCGTCGAGTGGCTGCGCAGATGTATTGACAGCATCCTCGCACTGCCGCTCACCGACACCGAGCGGGAGATTATCGTAGTCGACGATGGGTCGGACGACAGCCCGATGAAGGTGATTGCAGAATATGGCGACCACCTCATCTACCTGTGGGAAAAGAACGGCGGGCTGAGTGTGGCGCGCAATAAGGGAATCAGCGTAGCCACCGGTCAATACCTGCAGTTTGTCGATGCGGACGACTTCCTGATAAAGGAGCCTTACGGGCATTGTCTGGACATTGCCCGTCATCAATCGCCCGATATGGTCATCTTCGACTTCACCGACGATGACACCCAGCAGCCCGCATTCACGACTTCTGCCCCCGAAAGCGGCAGCCACTACCTGCGCCACCACAACATCAGGGCTACGGCGTGGGGCTATCTGTTCAAGAAGTCGTGCCTAAGCGAGCTGCGCTTCACCGACCGCATCTATCACGAAGACGAAGAGTTCACTCCGTTGCTGTTGCTGCGGGCCGACACCGTCGTCACGACCGACGCAAAAGCCTATTGCTACCAGAAGCGGGCTGACTCGATAATGACCAGCCAAGAGCCCAAGAACGTACAGAAACGGCTGGACGACACGCGAGACGTCATCCTCAGGCTCAATGCGACAGCCGACACACTGCCCGCTCCCGAGCATAAGGCGATGCAACGAAGAGTGGCCCAACTGACGATGGACTATATCTACAACATCATCTGCCAGACGCGAGACCGCCAGCAACTCAGCGGCAGGATTGCCGAACTGAGAGCGAACGGGCTGTTCCCCCTGCCCGACCGAAAGTACACCAAGAAATACACTTGGTTCCGGCGGATGAGCAGCAACCGCGCCGGACTGGCACTGCTGTTCCATATCCTGCCTGCGCTGAAGAAAGAAAGATAAGAAGATGAAGATACTACTGCTCAACGAATGTAGCAACGTGCACGCCACGCTGGCAAAGGGACTCAGGGAACTGGGCCACACGGTGACCGTGGTCTCCGGCGGCAACGGCTGGCGCAACTACCCGCGCGACATCTCTATTGTGCGCCGCTCTGCCTCCCATCTTGATGGCATCCGCTACATTGCACAGCTCTATGCCACCCTACCGCGCCTGCGGGGCTACGATGCCGTGCAGATCAACAACCCCATCTTCTTCGACATCAGGGCCGAGCGGCTGTTTGCTGTCTACAACTACCTGCGCCGCCACAACGGGGCGATGGTGATGGGAGCCTTCGGAACCGACTATTACTGGGTGCATACGTGTATGAACGACAAGCCGCTGCGATACAGCGACCACAACTTCGGCGACGAGGTGCGCACAGGGCCAGAGGCCTTAGTCGACCAGCGCGAATGGATTGGGACGACGAAGGAAAGGCTCAACCGATACATTGCAGCCGACTGCGATGGCATCGTGCCCTGCTTGTACGAATACTGGGCGTGCTATCAGCCCGTCTTCCCCGACAAGACCCGCTTCATCCCGCTCCCCATCGTGATGCCCGACAACGTTGCCGTCAGACCGCACGACCGTCTGAAAGTGTTCATCGGCATCGACCGCGACCGCAATGTCTATAAAGGAACGGACATTATGCTCCGCGCTGCCCAAGACCTGCTGACACGCTATCCGGAGCAGATGGAACTGCAGATTGCCGAGTCGGTGCCCTTTGCCGAGTACGAGCAGATGATGAACGACAGCGACGTCATTCTGGACCAGCTGTACAGCTACACGCCTTCAATGAACTCACTGCTGGCAATGTCCAAAGGCATCGTGGTCATCGGGGGCGGCGAACCCGAGAACTATGAGCTCATCAATGAAAAGGAGCTGCGGCCCATCATCAACGTGCAACCCAGCTACGAGAGCGTCTATATGGAACTGGAGCAGCTGCTGCTCCATCCCGAACGCCTGCCCGAGCTGAAGCGGCAGAGCATCGAATACGTCCGCCGCCATCACGACTACCGCAGCGTAGCCCGCCAGTACGCCGACTTCTACCAAGACCTACGCTGAGCCAACTCCGCCAGACAGCACAAAAAGAAGGGCAGGAAATCCCATTGATAGGGATTTCCTGCCCTTACGCATTGTTCCTTTTCGAGAAGCGGCTTATGCCTCTGCGGGTGCAGCCTCTTCTGCGGGAGCCTCAGCAGCAGCCTCTTCGGCAGCCTTTGCAGCCTCAGCTTCAGCCTTGGCAGCAGCAGCGGCAGCTTTCTTGTCAGCCACCTTCTGGGCAATTGCCTCGTTAATCTTCTTCTCTGCCTCAAGCTCCTTTGCCACAGCTTCCTTCTTGGCCTTAGCCTCCTGCTCGCGGATAGCGTCGCTACCCTTCACTTTGTCAGCTTTCCAAGCGTCAAACTTCTTCTGAGCAGTTGCCTCGTCGAAAGCGCCCTTCTTTACGCCACCACGCAGGTGCTTCATCAGGTAAACGCCCTCACGGCTAAGAATGTTGCGGACGGTGTCCGTAGGCTGTGCACCGGTTTCTACCCAATAGAGGGCACGGTCGAAATTCAGATCTACTGTGGCAGGATTGGTGTTAGGATTGTACGTACCAATCTTCTCAGTAAACTTACCATCACGTGGTGCTCTTGCGTCAGCGATGACGATGCGATAGAAGGCATAGCCCTTACGACCGCCGCGCTGCAATCTGATTTTTGTTGCCATTTTTTAATGAATGTTTTAATTAATAAATTGAATTCCGTGCTACTATCTCGTAATAGCGGCTGCAAAGGTAGGCATTTTAGCTGAGAGTTGAGAACGGGGAACGGAGAGTTTAAGCATTATTAACATAACGCACGGCCCCGCGGTTTGCCGTCTTCTCTTACTGCTTGGTCAGTGTCAAACCAGCCTGCATCCCCGTCACTTTGTTCATCAGCGAGGTGATGGTCTTCAGATTGGCATTGCCCGATGCATTGCCTACGGTCTTGAAGAGCTCCAGCAGCTTGGTGGCATCGGTCACGAACTGCAGCGTCTTTCCGCTCAGCTGCGTGGTCAGTGCGATGGTCTTCACGCCGCCATAGGTCATCTGCAGCTTCTTGTCCTGCACGGTCCACTTGCCCGAGATGGTCTTCGAGCCGATTGTCTCGGTGAACGTGCCGTCCGACTTGAGCGTCAACGACATTGCGCCGGGCTTGATGCCCACCTTATTCAATTGCGTCTGCAGCTTCTTCTCTACCTGCTTGGCGGCCACTTTGGCGGCAGTGTTGGTCAGGAAGTTGTCCGACTGAAACACCACGGCAGGCTCTGTGTACACCCAAGTCCCCGCCAGATTTTCGGCAGAAGCCTGCTTGTCGCCAGAGAATACGGAAGTCAGGTTGGACACGATGTCGCCCGTACTGCCCGAACCGAGCACGCCGCCGACGATATTTCCCAAGTCAATCTGTGCGTTCGCACTTACGCCGGACATCAGCATCAGGCTGAGTGCTGCGGCTTTCAACGAAATTTTCTTCATATCAATTTGTATTTAAATGACGTTTAGTTTCGAGTGGCAAAATTACGATTTTAAGTCATAATGCCCAAATTATTTAGATGAAATTTCCTTTTATAACTTTTTTTGAGTATTTTTGCAAGCATCGCAACAATCACCGAGACGACAATGAATACACCCGCCAAGAACGAGCTCTCAATCCTGATTCCGACCTACAACGATGTCTGTACGTCACTGGTTGAGGCACTGTGCCGGCAGGCCGAGCCGACGGGCATACGCTACGAGGTCATCGTGGCCGACGACGGGTCGACCCGCCGCGACGTGATTGAGGCCAACCGGGCCATTAATGCCCAACCCAACTGCCGCTACATTGAGCGAGCGGAGAACAGTGGGCGGGCGGCCATCCGCAACTTTCTGGCACAGCAAGCCCGCTACCACTGGCTGCTCTTCATCGACGGCGATATGATGATGGCTGCCGACGACTATCTGCAACGCTACCTACGGTGCGAGGCGACGACGGTCATCGACGGCGGCGTGGTCATCAAGGGCGATGCCAAGCAGTATGCCCACAACCTGCGCTACCTGTATGAAGAACGGGCTGCACAGCACCATACGAGCGAGAGGCGGCAGCAGAAGCCCTATCAAGACTTCCACACAGCCAACTTCCTCATCCGCCGCGACCTGATGCTCGCCCACCCTTTCGACCTCCGTTTCCGCCACTATGGCTATGAGGACGTGCTCTTTGGAAAGACAATGCAGCAGAACGGCATCCCGCTGGCGCACATCGACAACCCGATGAGCTTCGAGGTGTTTGAGTCCAATACCCATTTCATTGCCAAGACCGAGGAGGGACTGCGCACGCTCCGGCAGTTCAGCAGCGAGCTGAGAGGCTACAATGCGCTGCTCGACACGACGCAGCGGCTGAAGCGATACCACGTAGTCCTGCCGCTCGTCAGATGCTGGCACCGCCTTTTCGGAGCCGCCGAGCGCCGCAACCTGACGGGTTGCCGCCCATTCCTGCCCCTGTTCCAAGTCTATCGGCTGGGCTACTTCCTGTCGCTTTAGCGGCTGATGACAGTCAAAAAATGAGGAGAGGTGAACGCTTTCGTGCGTCCACCTCTCCTCGTTTAGTCAAGTATAGTTTTTATTCGTTGTTCTCTGTCAGGTCAGTATTCGACGGCAGTGCCTGAAACGTCAGCTTCGTATAGCCTTTGAAGTCGTCGAACTGCAGTTGGAAGTTGGCATACTGATAGAAGTTGCCGCCCGTGTTGTGGGTGTCGCGAATCGGCTTGCTCTTAGCAAGCGCGTTCAGGATGCGGTTGTAGACCACGTTATCGTCGGCGTCGTCGGCAATCTGTACGGTCTCCGAGACGACGACCCCGTCCTGAACCCGATAGGTATAGTCACCGGCAGCATAGAGCTGGAAAGCATCGGTCTCGAGTATCGGCTCCAGTTCGCCCACCTGTGCCTGCAGGTCTTCCAGCGTCAGGTTCACTTTGTTGATAGGCTCCTGATTGGCATCCAACTGAATATACTGATTGTCCACTTCCGCTACTTCCTGTGCATTGGCAAACGTGGCACCGAACAATACCAGTGCACTTGCAAACAATATTCTCTTCATTTCTTTCATTGTCATCTTCTTTTAATTCTTACCTTTTCGAGCCAAATTGGTTTTAGTTTTCTCCTTTTTGACAATGCAAAGATAATAAATTAAAAGAAAACCGACCGCATTTTCAACTAAAAAAGTGTGAAAAATACCATTCATTAGGTAACTTTTTGACGCTTATCAAGCGATAAAGTGTACCTAACGACAGCCTCAGCGCAGGAAAACGAGAAAAAATTCTCGCGTAAATTCTAAAAATTCTCGCGAGAATTTCTGGAATTCTCGCGAGAATTTGCGCTGGCTACTGAATAACGACAGTCTTGAACCAGTCTTTCAGCACGCCCTTATATTGGTTCTGAGAGTCACTGATGAGCACCAGCACCTGCCTCCCGTCGGCCAGCCGCGGCCCCAGACACATCCCCTCGTAGTTGGCCAGCCCATAGCTAAAGAGCGCCAGCGTGGTTCTGAAGCGCAGCAACAGCTGCTTGTCAACCGCAGCACCAGCCGCTGCCGTGTCGGGGTTTACGAGATAGAGCTTGTTGACGACAAACGAGCCGAGCTTGCCCGATGGCACGTAGAACTCGCGTTCCATCACAATCAGCCGTCCGTCGTCCATTGCACACAGCTCGCTGACGCCCAGCGCATAGGTACTGGCAGACTTGCTCACCGAGGGCTCGTCCATCTCATAGAAATACTGTGCCGCCGGCTGCAGATTGTCGTCAAAGCTCTGCAGGCGCAGTCGGTTGCGGACGCGGAGTGCCGTCGTGGCCTGCTGTCCGTCGGCCGGCAGTGTGCTTTCGCTGGTCGTCCAGAAGCGGTGCGTCTGCGCATTGTAGGTCAGCGACTCCAGTCCGTAGTTGCGCTTGGCCGTCTTAAACTCCGCAGGCACTGCCAGCCGCCGCCCCGTCAGCTGTCCCTCCATCGTGTATTCGAGCACCTCGTTGTCGCGCTCGCCGCTGATGAAGAGCGAGTGCGTCAGCGGCACATAGGCAATGCCCTCCCCGTCGCGGTTGGGCTGACCGCTGGAGACGAAGCCCTCGTGGCGCACGTTCATCAACTCGCCCGACAGCGTATCGACATCTATGGCGAAGAGATGGAAGCCGTCAGTATCGCTCTTGTCGTTCACCACGGCATAGCGACCGCCGCCCAGATAGGCTATGCCACTGTAATTGCCGGCGGGTACCGACAGGGGGAACGACTGCTGGCGGTGCTCCACGACGCTCAGGCTGTCAGTCCCTGCAGCGGCGGCGGGCTGCGCCAGCACCTCGGCGGCTGCATCTACACCATCGCTTATCAGCGTGTCGGCCACAGCCGTCACGAGGTTGAGCAACTGGTCAATGCCCATCTCCACGACCGTCTGTCCATAGCCTGCCAGCGGCAGCATCAGCAACAGCAAGCCAACAATAACCTTTCTCATCGCTTATAGGGTTTAATGATGAATCGGAAGTGGGGCGACCGCTCACGCATCTGATACTCCTCGCGCGGCCACGCTCCCCAGCTGTTCACACATCCCAGACCGAACTGTCGCTGCTGGATGTGCACCTGTGTGAGCGGGCGCTCCTTCAGGTCGCCGCTATGGTGGCCCCACCGGTGCTCTTTCACCCATCCGTCGTCCAAGTCTTCCACCAGATAGTTCAGCGCGCTGCACTCCATCGGCGCATCGCTACGGAACTCCAGCCCCCTGCCCGTCTGCCGGTCATAGACGCGCCATACGGCGACGTCGGTCTTGTTGCCGCTCTCCTGCGGGCGCACGTAGGGGAAATACTGCTCACTGACCAGCTGCTCGTAGTTGCCGAGGAAGGTTGCGCTGTTGCGGTCCACGTAGTTCTCCTGCGGTCCGCGGCCGTAATAGCTGATGGCATCGTAGTTGCGGGGCATCTGCAGCTGCATACCGTAGCGGAACATCTGGGGCACCTCTGCCTGTGCCTCGGTGACCAGCTGCTCGTCTACCACCACCGAGCCGTCGGCCTGCAACGTGTAGGTCAGTTCCATTGAAGACTTCACGTCGGGCAGTTCAAGCGTGGCCGTCACCCGGTTGCCGTCCACGTCTACCCGCTTCACCTGCATTGCCGGCTGCTTCCACGCGGCGAACTGGCGTTGCAATCCTGCCCCGTAGTCGTTGTCCGTCGGTGCCCGCCAGAACTCTGGCGTCAGCGACTGACGGTCAACGAGCATCGGCTGGCCGTCGATGTCGAGATAGTCTATCAGTCCCGTCTGCTTGCCTACGGTCAGCTGCGTGCCGCCTGCCGTGAGTGCAATGTAAGAGCGTGTCTGCTCGGTGGAGAGGTCGGCCGGTGCCGCACTTGCTGTGTCCAGACGGGGATAGGCATAGGCACTGACAATGAACTGCTGACGTGCCATCACCTGCCCGGCGGCTATCAGCGGGGCGGCGGAGCCCATCGTAAACTCAAACTCCACCGTCACCTGCTGGCCGGGATGCTGGGCGATGGCGGCTCCGATGGCATTGCGCAGCGATGCCGAGGTCAGCAGTCGGGTCTGCTGAGGGCCTATTTCCGTTATCTTTTCCGTTCCGCGCCAGTCTTGCCGTCCGGGCTCGCCGCTGACAGTCAGCTGCCACGTCAGGCGCAGGTCGTCCAGCGAACGGAAGAAATTCTCGTTGTACACCTCGAAGCGGCCGTCTTTCAGCCCTTTGTCGCGTATCCACGCATTCTGATAGTAGTAGCCCACCTCGTAGGCGTGGGGATTCAGGCGGCGGTCGGGAGCGATGATGCCGTTGCAGTTGAAGTTATAGTCACCGGCGGGATAGCGGCCGTCATCGCCACCGTAGAGGAATATTTCCTTACCCGTGACGGGACTGACGGCCCGCAGCCCCTGATCAACGAAGTCCCAGATGTAGCCTCCCTGATATTTGGGGTGCTTCCTGATGATGTCCCAGTATTCGCCGAAGCCGCCCATCGAGTTGCCCATAGCGTGGGCATACTCGCACTGGATGAGCGGGCGCGGGTTGTCGCCCTCGGCATAGCGCACACAGTCATTATAGTCGAAGTACATCGGGCAGAAGATGTCCGTCTTGCCCGTCTGCCCTGCCTGTTCGTACTGCACGGGACGCGTCGCGTCGTAGGCCTTCACCCAGTCGTAGGCCCGTTCGAAGTTGGGGCCGTAGCCCGCCTCGTTGCCCAGACTCCACACAATGATGGAGGGATGGTTCTTCAGCGTCATCACATTGCCCTGCTCGCGCTCCAGATGCATCAGCGAGTAGTCCTCGCGCTTGGCCAGCGTAGCGTCGCCGTAGCCCATACCGTGGCTCTCGAGGTTGGCCTCGGCCGTCACGTAGAGCCCATACTCGTCGCAGAGTTCATACCAACGCGGGTCGTCAGGATAGTGGCTGGTGCGCACGGCATTGATGTTCAGCTGCTTCATTATGCGGATGTCCTGCACCATCCGCTCCACGCTGACCACGTAGCCGCCGTCGGGATCCAGCTCGTGGCGGTCCACTCCCTTAATCAGTATCGGCTGGCCGTTGACGAGCAGTTGGCCGCCCTCAATCGCAATGTGGCGGAAGCCCACGCGCAGCTTCACTACCTCCTGCACCTCGCCGCCGCGCTTCAGCGTGACGAAGAGTGTATACAGATAAGGGGTCTCTGCCGTCCACGGGTGGGCATCGGCCAGCGTATGGTCTATCGGCCTGCCGTCGTTCTCCTGCTTCATCAGCAGCCGGCCGTCGGCGTCCTGCAGCTCGTAAGTCAGCGAGCAGTCCCGCCGGCCGCCCGTCAGCTCGGCATCCACCGTCAGCAGTCCCTTTCCGGCAGCCACGTCGTAGTCCTGCCCGACGCGGATATCGCCCAGCCTAACCTGCGGACGGGCATAGAGATACACCTCGCGGGCAATGCCCGTGAAGCGCCAGAAGTCCTGATCTTCCAGATACGAGCCGTCGCACCAGCGCATCACCTGCATCGCTATCAGGTTCTTGCCGGGCCTGAGATAGCGGGTAACGTCGAACTCGGCCGCCACCTTAGAGTCCTCGCTGTAGCCCACGTAGCGGCCATTAACCCAAACGGTCAGGTTGCTCGTGGCCGACCCCACGTGCAGGAACACCCGCTGGCCGCGCCAGTCGGCCGGCAGCTCAACCTCCCTGCGAAATGAGCCCGTATAGTTATTCGTCTCACCGATGTAGGGCGGGTCGTTCTCGAAGGTCGTCGCCCACGCATAGCCGATATTTTTATAAATCTTGTCGCCATAGCCATTGAGCTCCAGCAGCCCCGGCAGGGTGAAGTCAGTCCACTGCGCGTCGTCGTAGTCTGTCCGGTAGAAGTCGAGCGGACGTTCGTCGTGGTTACGGCTGAAGTGGAAGCGCCACCGCCCCTCCAGCGACTGATAGCGCGCCGAGGCCTGCTTCTGTCCGTCCTCGGCCAGCCGCCGGCTTTCAAAGGCGAAGTAGTTGGCGCGGCGCGCCTCACGGTTCTGCTGATTCACCAGTGGGTTGCGCCACACAGGATGGGTGTCGGCCATCACACTGATAGCCGACACCATTGCTATTACCAAAAAGAATTTCCTCATTCTGTCTTCTTCAAATTATATTTATATCAGTCATTGTTACAATTCCAGCTCCTTATAGGGCAGCCCGAACACATCAGCCACAGCCCGATAGACCACGCTGCCCTCCACGATGTTCAGTCCGCGGCGCAGCGCAGCATCCTCGCGGCAAGCCTGCCGCCAGCCTTTGTCGGCCAGTGCAATGGCATAGCGCAGCGTAGCATTGGTCAGAGCCGTCGTCGAGGTATTGGGAACAGCTCCCGGAATATTGGCCACGGCATAGTGGACGATGCCGTCCACCTCGTACACAGGATTGCTGTGAGTCGTGGGATGCGACGTCTCGAAGCAGCCGCCCTGATCGATGGCCACGTCGACGAGCACCGAGCCCGACTCCATCTCTTTCAGCATATCACGCGTAATCAGATGAGGTGCCTTATCGCCCGGAACGAGCACTGAGCCGATGACGATGTCGGTCTCTGGCAGCTCGCGGCGGATATTCTGCTCTGATGAGTATAGCGTACGCACGTTGGCTGGCAGTTCCATCTCCAGTTGGCGCAGGCGCGGCAGCGAGATGTCTGTGATGGTCACATCGGCTCCCATTCCAGCCGCGACGCGTGCAGCAGCCTCGCCCACGGTGCCGCCGCCAAGAACGAGCACCCGCGAACGGCGCACTCCCGGCACACTGCCTATCCACTTGCCTTTTCCGCCCAGCGGCTTCTGCAGATAGCAGGCACCGTTGAGCACGGCCATCCGTCCTGCCACCTCGCTCATCGGAGCCAGCAGCGGCAGTGAGCCATCGGCCTGCTGCACCGTTTCATAGGCCAAGCAGACGCTGCCGCTGAGCAGCATCGCGTCAGTCAGTTCACGGTCACAGGCAAAGTGGAAGTAAGTGAAGAGCAGCTGCCCCGCACGGATGAGCGGGTACTCGGGGGCTATGGGTTCTTTCACCTTCACTATCATATCAGCAATGTCGTAGACGTTTTCGATGGCCGGTACAATCGAGGCACCCGCCGCCTCATACTGCGCGTCACTGAAGCCGCTGCCCACGCCTGCCGTATGCTGCACATAGACGCTGTGTCCGCGCTTCACCAGTTCTGCCACTCCCGCCGGGGTCATCCCCACGCGGTTCTCATTGTTCTTAATCTCCTTTGGAATTCCGATTCTCATAGCCGTAAATCATTTAGAAGGTTAATAAATGCGTTTGTTGCTACAAATATACAAAATATATCAATAACTGGCTAAAGATTGGGAAAGATTAACATTCTCTGCCGTGCAAAAACAATCGGCAGGCAAAGCCTGTACGCTCTGCCTGCCGATGATATAAAGTCCTCAATGAAGGCCGAATCGGCCCATAGCATTTCTTCTGCATACCGGCGCCACTGCACATCGGTCGTTATTCATAGTCATCAATGACGGAATTGGTGAAATCCATCATTGGCTTGGCGGCACGGAAGACGCGTTCCATCTGGTCGAGCCAGTCGGGACGGGCGTAGAAGTCGTCGGGCACGCGATGCCAGCAGCAATAGTCCTTCTGACGCAGATAGTGGATGTGGGCATAGTCACGGGGAAAGCCTGCGGGGGCTGTCTTCAACCGTTCCAGTCCGAATCCCTGCGGCGACTCCCACGTGGCGTCGGCCGGTGCCCCGAAATATTGCCGGAACGCTTTGTTCTCCACACAGCGCAGCCATTCTTCCTCATTGGCCATTATCTCGTTGCGGCACGAGGTCAGGATATGGGTGGGCAGCCAGTAGTTGCCAGCAGCCAGCATACTGCCCTCGGGCTCCAGATGGATGTAGTAGCCACCGTGGAGGGCTTTCTTGCCGTGAGCGGCAATGTAGGCACCGAAGTGGTTCTTGTAGGGCGACTTGTCGGCAGAGAAACGCGTGTCGCGATAGAAGCGGTAGGTGGCGTCCTTCACGGTGATGTGAGCTATGGACGCATCGAACGTTGCAATGCGGGCAATGGCATCGGCCACCCCCTGCTCAAACTCGGCCTTTGCCTCAAGATAGCGGTCTTTGTGCTCGTTGAACCACACGCGGTTATTGTTGGCGCTGACGTCGCGCAAGAATTGGAATATCAGTTCAGTATTCATCGCTTTGTTGTTATGTGAGCACAAAGATAGAAAATAATTAAGAATTAAGAATTAACAATTAAGAATTATTTCGTAAATTTGGATAAAATCGCAAACCTTTTGTACATAAAGGCAGTTTGGGGAATTAGGGGAAATCGGGATTACGGATAAAAGACCTTTCTAATTTCCTCATTCTGCTGTGACTTGCGTATCAAAGAACACATAGTCAAGCAAAGGTCCTAAAAAATGTCAAAACCCCTATTTGTGAGTTAAATAACACAAAATCTTGTACGTTTTTAAGCCCCACTTTCGTATATATTATATGCAAGACAATAAAAATGTACTGACAACAGCACGGCAGATGGTCATTGACGAACTTTTTGCCGAGATATTAGAGGCTCCACAAGTTTATGATATAGAGACTGTAAGTAAAGAACTGCCGAAAGTTGCAGAAATCATTGCGGAGGAAATGCAATTGATGTATGGAGTAGCTATCTCTGAAGACGACATTACAGATTATCTGAAAACGATACCCAAAGACTAAAGCAAATGAGGCATTTAACAGATAGTTTCTTTGATGAACTAAAGAATGACGATGGACGATTTCACGAAATACTTGAAATTGTCAGGTGGGACGACACTTTAGACCTCGAGTTGAGAGGTGATTATTGCACGATTTACTACCGAGGCGGCAGACTGCTCTCCTTTACCGAAGACGGCAAACTTAGCGGAATTGACAGGAAATACCTCAAGCCAGACGAAGAGCCTATGGAGGCGAAACTATCTAATGTTAGCGCATATATGGCGTGGGCAAAACAGAAGATAGACTATTACGTCAGCCAAGAAAGGAATCATTTAGGCGAGAAAGAGATTCAGCAGTTGATTGTGCGTGAGAATAACTATTCGTCTAATGCACCCGATACGGATTTCTTCATCGTAGATATGGAATATCAAGATGGGAGCGACAAACGGTTTGACCTTGTAGCACTACGATGGGACTCTACAAGTTCTGCACGACGGACAGGTAAAGTGAAACTCTATGTGATAGAAGTCAAGCAGGGATTTGGTGCCGTCAGAACCATTTCGGGGTCTGGTTTGAAAAAACATCTTGAAGACTTTAAGAGATTCAGCAAGGATACCAAGGACTTTAAGGAAGATATGATAAAGGTTTTCCAGCAGAAGTTTGACTTAGAGTTGCTGCGTGATGTAGATAACTTGAAAGAGAAGGTTAAACAACTGAAAGTAGAAGAGGATGTTGAGTTCGCCTGCATTATGGCGAACTATAAGCCTACAAGCAAGGAGCTCCTCAACGAACTGGAAGAAATCAGCGATTGCCAGTTCTTTACTTCCTCATTGATGGGATATGGCCTATACAGCAAATTCTTAGTAGGTAAAGATACCGTTATCAAACTATTGAAGTAATGAAAATCAAGATACACAGACCAACCCAAATCGGAGGATGCATCACTGAAATAGCGACAGCAACAAGCCACATCATCATTGACATTGGCCATAATCTGCCAAGTGCAGGAGACGAGCAGGACAACTTCGACAATGCAGATATTATCAGATGTCTGACTAAGTGTAGAATTTGTTCACCCAACGCGAAATCATACATACCAGCGGGCACGCCGACAAACAAACCCTCGCTATGGTATGTAACACATTTGCACCGCGATTAGCCATTATCCCTATTCACAGGGAACTTACATCAGACTTCGCGTCTTTGCCATTGAAAGATGAACTGAAAGACAGAATCGTTACGGCAAACAAATCTGTGTATAACATTCAAATGGAATTTGATTAGATTTAAAGCAATAAGTATAGAAAATGCTTTTCTAATTCAGCATTATTTCGTATTTTTGTGCCCACATAATACAAACGATGAAACGAGAAGAGAGATACAAAGCGGTACTGGCGTACTTCCGCGAACAGATGCCGGAGGTACAGACGGAGCTGGAGTTTGGCAGCGTGTTCCAGTTGCTGGTAGCTGTGGTGCTCAGCGCACAGTGTACGGACAAGCGCATCAATCAGGTGACGCCCGAGCTGTTCCGCCACTACCCTGATGCCCATACAATGGCTGAAGCCGAACCGGAGGACGTGCTGGAGTATATCAGCAGCGTGTCGTACCCCAACGCGAAAGCCAAGCATCTGGTGGAACTGGCGCGCAAGCTGGACAGTCTGTATGGCGGCGAGGTACCACAGGATATGAACGCGTTGCTCGATTTGCCGGGCGTGGGGCGCAAGACGGCCAATGTGATTCAGTCGGTAGCCTTCGGCAAGTCGGCGATGGCCGTGGATACGCACGTCTTCCGCGTCAGCCACCGGCTGGGACTAGTTGGAAAGAAAGACGACACCCCCTATAAGGTGGAGCAGATGCTGACAAAAAAAATACCCGCGGAAGATATTCCACGGGCACATCACTGGCTGCTCTTACACGGCCGTTATGTCTGCACTTCGCGCCGTCCGCACTGCGAGCGGTGCGATTTAGCTACCGTTTGTCCTTCTGCGAGCCTCGCATCTGCTGGCGGTGGAAACGGTTCTCGGCCATAATCACATCGTATACTTTCTTGGCTGGCAATACACTGAAGAACTTGTTGTGATAGGTCTGTTCTATCTTGCGCAGCTCAATATTCCACTTGTCGCACTGACGCACGGCGTTGGCACAGGCTTTCTCATCGGCAGGATGCGACTTGCACAGGCGGCGCATCTGGTCGTAGATGACGCGCTGCTTGCTGTGCATCTCTTTGAGCAACGGGAAGAACTTGGCCGACTCGGACGGCGTAAGGCTGGCCTCGCGCGTGATGAACGCTTCCATTTCGGCCTCAAAACGCTCGGGCGAGAACTTCCGTTTCTCCTGTGCGCTGACGGTCAGTACCATCAGCAGGCTGAGTAATATGACTACGTATCGTTTCATTCCTTATTCTTTTCTATCAATGATGGGGTTCTTTCAATTGTCTGCCAGACAGGCATAGATGTCTGTATTGTCGAGCATTGCATAGTCGGCATAGTCATCCATATAGGTATCCTGCACGGCAACGGCCTGCGCTTCGGCAGCCGACGGGATGCGGGCAAAGCGGACGGCCACGCTGCTGATGACAAAGACCAGCAGGCAGGCGGCGGCATAGAGCAACGGCCGCATACGGGTCAGTATGGTACGCCGAGACGGAATGACGGGCACGGGCTGCTGCTCCAACTGCTCAAGCAACTGGGCTTCGAGGTGCTCGAAATAGCCCTCGGGAACGGTGAATGGCCGCTCGGTTCCTGCTTTCGTTCTGATGAACTGTTCTTCGCTCATTGTTGTTTCGTTTGTTTTTTCTGTTTTTATGACGTGATAATGGTGAAAAAGTTTAATCGCGCTGACGGAAAAACTCTGCTATTTTCTTTACCGCAATATGATAGGAGGCCTTTAATGCGCCCTCTGACGTTTGGAGGATGCGGCTCATCTCGCTGTATTTCATATCGTCGAAGTAGCGCAGATTGAACACCGTACGCTGCACGTCGGGCAGGCGGGCTATGGCCTCCTGCAACAGAGCAGCCGCCTCGTCGCCGTCGAAATAGCGGTCGGCAATCAGCGTGGCGGCAATCGCTCCGTCGGCATCGTCGGCACTGATCTTGGCAATATTCTTCTGTCTCCGCACAAAATCGAGGCTCTCATTGATAGCTATGCGATAGAGCCACGTGGAGAGTTTGGAATCGCGGCGGAAGGAGTCGAGGCTGCTCCACGCCTTCAGCATCACATTCTGCATTACGTCGTTGGCATCTTCGTGAGACAGCACAATGCGGCGCACCTGCCAGTACAAAGGCTCGCTGTACTGACGCACCACCTGCTCAAAGCCCTTACGTCGGGTCTGCGGATTGTCAAGCAGGGAGATGATATGCTTCTCGTCGGCATTCATAGTCGGGAAGAAATTTAACGCATATAGGGCTGCAGATGCTGATAGACCACTCCGTCGAAGCCGTAGACATCGGGATAGTATTGCAGCTGGTCGTGCAGGTCGGGATAAATCGTGAAGTATATAATATATAAAGGTACGCGAGGAGACACATTGTGCGAGTGAATCAGCTTGCGGTCGTCCTCGTTGGGATGCGAGTGCACGAAGTCAATACCCTGCTGCGTCTCCGGCTGCATCCCCATCGAGATGCGCAAGCGGTCGAGCAGCCACGCATCTGGCGAATTAAGCAGGAAGCGCGCCAAATCGAAGGGGCGCTCCACACGCACACAACCGTGGGAGACACCACGATTATCGCGCGAAAAGAAAGCACGGGTCGACGTATCGTGCAGGAAGACGGAGAAATTATTGGCAAAACGGAAGACGATGCGCCCCAGCGAGTTGCCTGCCCCACCCTCTTGTGCCACACGATAGTCGCCACTCAGCAGCATCGAACGCGAGGTGGCCTCGGGACTGACGTGCTCGCCTGTTTGGCGATTGTAGATGAAATAGCGATGACGGCTGAAATAAGAGGGATCGCCAGCGTGGTGAGCCACGTCGGTCTCGACGATACTCATCGGAATAATCCAGTTGGGATTGACATCCATCCGCTCTATCTCACTGACCAACTGTGGGGTCTTGGTCTTCGTCGTGCCGCATCCCACCCGCATTTCCATCTTCTCGCCGGGACCGATGGCATAGAGATGAAAGGCCGGAATATTGACTATGACGCGCTTGCCGTTCTTAGGCATCGCCTTCTGATAGCGCCAGCGACACCGCTCCATATTTACTAAAATCCGCTTACGGGCATCGTCATTTTCTGCTTTCGGCAGTTCGCGCTGCAACCGATAGAATAACGAGTCGACCGGCCGGCTGTCGGCCAATGCTTCTGCCACGCTGTCATTGGCCACCTGTCGCAGCAAAGCGGTATAGAAGTGCGGATTAGGCCGTTCAAGTGCCACGTCGTAGAGTCTTCGAAAGGTCTTCGCGTTGCCCAGTGTGTCAGTCAGGTCGGCATCCACCCGGTTGAGGATATAGTTGGGATTGGTAAAACCAAAGCGCTGACCACTCACATAGCGCAGCCAAGCTCGGGTCAGCCGATACTCCAGTCGGCCCGCCACATTGCTGATGGTATTTGCTTCGTCATCGAAGTGCAGCGTGCGCATCCGCTCATAATCGGCTTCAATCTGCTCCACACCGAAGGCTCGCTCCGTCAGCCCCATCTCGCCCACTTGCCGCAACTGCTGCAGAAAGACATCGGCACGCTCATCAACCCCTAAACGCGAGACCCAGACCAACGGCCCTCCACTACGGTAGTATTGACGTATGAAGCCGTCGATGCTGACCGAGTCGCGGCCCGTCCCTGCCAATTCGCTGATAACAGTATGAATCTGGTGGGAGTCTAAAGCAAAAGCAGGCGTTCTCAAATCTGAAAACGCCTCCATTGATATTTGTTGATGCTGATTGGCTATGGGGTCATTGCATCCTACTGACAGGAACAATGCAAGCAGCAGAATGATTAGCGAATAGCAACCTTTCTGACTACTTTGCCGATTTTCAAGATATAGCAACCTTTTGGTACGTTTAGTTCAATACGCTGTGCCGGACTTTCTATTTTTACTGTCATCACGTGCTTTCCCGTGAGCGAAACCACTTCGAGCGTCTCGCCTGCTGCGCCAGTAACGCTCAGTATGGAGCCACTGACAATGACGTTCACCGCCCGGTCGTCTATCTGCTCCGTAGCTGGCCCTGCAGTCTCTTCTGCATATCCGCGCATAGGTGCGGCCAGTACAAGCGCCGTTGTCAATGTGATGATGAGTAGTCGTTTCGTCATACGCAAATCGATATAATTTTTGCAAATATAGGAAGATTATTTGGATGCGCCAAATTTTTCGGTATGAAATTGCATTTCACGCCTGAAATACCGCCCCCTCATCGGCCAAAACCACATTTGGGAACACTTCCTTTGCCTCGTCGAGCAGCTGCCGTTCGTCATCGTAACGCGAAGAATAATGGCCTAATATCAGCTGCCCCACCCCAGCATCGCGAGCCACCCGAGCGGCTTCGCGGGCAGTAGAGTGATAGTATTTGGCGGCCATCTGGGCATTGTCGTCAGCGTAGGTACTCTCGTGATAAAGCGTCGTCACTCCCTCCAACCGCCGGTACAGCGATGGGATATAGCGCGTATCGCTGCAATAAGCATAGCTGCGAGGCGGCTCTCCCGGCTTGACCAGACGCCAGTTGGGCACTACCACCCCATCTTCCGTCGTCCAGTCAGCTCCGGCTTTGATATTACCAATCTGGCTGACGGGAATGCGATAGAAGTCAATCATATCGCGACGGATATGGGGCAATGTCGGCTTCTCACGGAACAAGAAGCCACAGCACGGTATGCGATGCTCCAGCGGAAGCGTCTCCACCGTCAGGCCCTGATCCTCGTAGACAACCTTTTGCTGTGTAGTGTCAATCGCGTGGAAAGTGACTTCATAACCCAATCCGGCACAAAACAAGGCCAACTGCTGACGGAGCATATCGCCCAACTCGGCCGTTGCATAGATATGAAGCGGTGCCGTGCGTCCCAACAGGCCGAAAGTGGAAATCATTCCGATAAGCCCGAAACAGTGATCGCCGTGTAGGTGAGAGATGAAGACCGTATTGATTTTGGCAAAGCGCAGATGAGAGCGACGCAGATGCATCTGCGTGCCCTCACCGCAATCTATCATATACAGTCTGTCGCGCAACTCCACAACCTGCGCCGAGGCGTTATGCCTCAGCGTGGGCAACGCGCTGCCACACCCGAGGATATGAACTTTCATCGGTCAGATTTTATAGTCTTCCTCCGAATATTCTTCCAGCTCGATATTGGCTGCGGGGTCAGTGTTCGGCTTCTCGCGCTCATACTCGAACTCATCCTCCTCGTTCTTGTAGACGAGAGAGTCGGCTCCCAGTACGATGATGTCGTAGACATTCACCTCTTCCTCTTCGCCGCCACCGTCGCGTATCGACATAATCTCCAGCCGACCGTTCACCAGTTTCCACGTCTTATAAATGATGGTGCTCTGGTCAATGCTCTCGGCTACGCCTCCGTCTTTCAGGCTGATACCAACCATCGAACTGCCGTCAATGGGATTAGGCATCACCCAGTTTCCCAGCAACGTGGTCTCGTTGATGACCAGTGTGGCCATTCGCTTGTCATTGTCAGTGAGTACGGCCATACGGTCGCCGCTCTGTATTCCGCCAAGTACACGGCCAGCCTCCTGTGCAGCAGTAAGGCTTAGGTTCAGCGTGTCACCATTGTCGGTCACCAGTTGCAGGGTATTCATTGCCGTCCCATCGCCACAGATGCCATAGATGGTCTGATCGGCATCAACGACCGTCACTACCGAATCCGTTGCGTCGGCAGAAGCCTGTTGCTGCGTTTGTCCACCACAGCCATACATCGTAAGCCCTACGGCTGCCAGCATTCCAATGATTTGAATCTTTCTCATAATACACTTATATTTTTTGTTCTTCTTTCCTTAAATCCTCAGTCATTAGCTCGCTCCGCATCCTTAGCCTCATTCCACAACCGGTCCATCTCAGCCAGTGTCATTTCAGTCAGAGGCTTGCCTGCTTTTATGCTATGCTGCTCGATGTAGTTGAAGCGTCGAATGAATTTCTCGTTTGTATGTTCCAGTGCATTGTCGGGATTGAGCTTGTAAAGACGGGCGGCATTGATGACGCTGAAGAGGAAATCGCCCAACTCCTCCTCAGAGCGTTGCCGGTCTTCGCGTTGCAGTTCCTCCTGCAGCTCGTCCAGTTCTTCACGCACCTTCGCCCACACATCGCCACGGTCTTCCCAGTCGAATCCCACATTGCGTGCCTTATCCTGAATGCGATAGGCTTTGATGAGCGACGGCAGTGCAGCAGGCACACCCGAAAGCACACTCTTGTTGCCGTCTTTCTCCTTCAACTTGATTTGCTCCCACGTCTCCAGCACTGCCTGCGCATCCTTTGCCACTTGGTCACCATAGACGTGCGGATGGCGGAATATCAGCTTGTCGCACAGCTTGTTGCAGACATCTGCTATATCAAACTGTTCTTTCTCCGAGCCAATCTTTGCATAGAAGCATACGTGCAACAGCACGTCGCCCAATTCTTTACAAATCTCTTTCTGGTCGTTGCGTATCAGCGCATCGCACAGTTCGTAGGTCTCTTCTATCGTGTTGGGGCGCAGGCTCTCATTGGTCTGTTTCCGGTCCCACGGACATTCTACGCGCAAGCGGTCGAGCACGTCGAGCAACCGCCCGAAGGCTTCCATTTTTTCTTCTCTCGTATGCATACGGTTTCTGTAATTACCGCACAAAGATACGCCTATTTTCTCAAACGCCCAAACAAAACATTCGGAATTTGCATTCCATCACGATTCTACAATTCGGTGCCGACAGTGCCAACGCATTGATTCAGAGCCGTGTCCTGTATTTCTTAGGGGAGATTCCCTTCATACGAGTGAAAAAGCGACCGAAACTTGACTGATCGGAGAAGTGAAGTTGCTCGGAGATGGCAGCAATACTGAGACCAGACGTCTGCAGCAGCCACGAAGCCTCCATCAACAACATCTGGTTGATATAGTCCACCACGGTGCGACCAGTCATCTGTCTGACCACACGCGACAGATGGGTTGTGGTGATAAAGAGCTGGTCGGCATAAAAGCCCACATCGCGGTGTTCGATGAAATGTTCTGGCAGGAGGCGGATAAAACCAAAGAAGATGTTTTCTGTGCGCATTGAAATCGTATTGTGCTTCAGTGTATGCTCCATAATGTTCATCAAGTCGAGCAAGAACAGGGTATAGAGCGTGCGAAGACTGTCGCACAGAAACAGATGATTGCTTTTCAAATAGTCGATGATAAGGTTCATCCGACTTTCCAGCAGAGTGGCCGCATCGGCAGAGAGGTGCAGTTTCGGTTCGCTGAGCTGTACCACGGGGAAATAGGCCGCGCGCAATATATTACGGACAACGGAGATGTCAAAAGTCGTCTGCTCGTCGGCCATCAGGCAGATGCCACGATAGTCGTCCGACGCACTCAGGATGGTAATGGTGAAGCCCGGCGCATAAGTATAGAGGTCACCGGGACTGAGTGTCATTCTGCGACCATTGCTTATCACCACCATCCTGCCTCGGGTAACAAGTGTAAAGGTGTAGCACCAAAGCGATTGCTGCAGTGTGTTGGTCAGAAATGTCTTCTCTGCATCAGTATGGATACAGAAGATTTCGTCGGAAACAATCTGCTCTGGTTCCATACCAATATAAACCCTTAGAAAGTCGCGTAGTCTATACATTAATAAAATCTACTTGAATTATCAGCTGCAAAGTTACGAATAAAACTTCACATTTTGTTCGTTTCGGTAGAATTTCTACTCAATCAGGTCTAATACGATATCAAAAAAATGCCCTATCTTTGCAAACAAATCATTTTTACCTAAAAAAGAAGAAAGAATTATGACTAAAGAAGAAGCATTGAAGCAGTTTGCCGAACTCGGCGCTGTGTGGTTTGGAAACAGTAAGCAACATTTTGCCTTCTCGGCCTACTGCCGTCTGCAAGGCTGGAACAAACTGGCCGACAAGTGGAAAGAAGAGGCTGAAGAGGAGTGGGAAGAGGCAGAAGAGGTGCTGCAGCGTCTGGTTGAGCTCGGCTGCAAGCCCGCTGACCTTCAGGAAGCAATGAAGACTGTGGAGTTCCCCTTCTATGACGATCCAAAGCAGCAGATTGAGACTGATTTCACACCGGATGCCGTCAAGCAGTTGAGCGAACTGGCAGAGGCTTTCAACGACGACTACCCCACCAAGAAGCTCATTGAGAAGTGGATTGACGACGAGAAGAACCATATGGCTTGGGAGGCTCAGTACCTGAACTATATCAACAAGCTGGGCTATGAGAATTTCCTCACAGCTATGATGTAATCAAAACGAGTTGATAATTGACAATTGATAATTGATAATTATGAAAGAGCAAGTATTACAGGCTATGCACGAGGCAGGCAAGCCCGTCTCGGCCGGCGAAGTGACGAAGGCACTGGGTGCCGACCGTAAGGAAGTTGACAAAGCTTTCGCCGAATTGAAGAAGGAGGGTGCTATTGTATCGCCCGTTCGCTGCAAGTGGGAGCCCGCAAAATAATTGGAACCTATAAGGGGAGGTCAGGCCGGAGTGACTGAGCGACTGCGCTGAAAGACACCAAGTCTGCCTCCCTTTTTTATTCACCTAAAGCATCTACAACAAAAAAAACAATGGAAACAGCAAAGAAAGTTTTCGAGTTCCTTGAGAAAGCAGGAACGTTTTATCTCGCAACAGCAGAGGGCGACCAGCCCCGCGTACGTCCTTACGGAGCGATGCTCTACTTTGAGGACAAGATTTACATTATGGCCTTCGGCAAAACCAATGCCACCCGCCAGATTGCCCAAAACCAGAAGGCTGAGATTTGTGCCTTTAAGGGTCAGACACTGCGCATCGAGTGCCGTCTGGTAGAGGACAACCGTCCAGAGGTGGGTAAGGCTCTCGTTGAGAAGATGCCCGTACTGAAACCCGTCCTCGGTGAGAATGGCGAGAACGGCGTGATGTACTATCTGAAGGACGCTAAGGCCGACTTCTTCAAGATGATGGAATTAGTAGAGACTGTAGCCTTCTGAAATGGCGTTAGTCATAGGACTACTCATCCCCTTAGCAGGAACCGTACTTGGGGCAGCATTCGTCTTCCTGATGAAAGACGAGATGTCACCTCGTCTGCAAAAGTCGTTGTTGGGTTTTGCATCGGGTGTAATGGTGGCAGCATCGGTATGGTCGCTGCTCATCCCTGCGATGGAGATGGAAGAAGCGAAAGACGTGTGGTCGGTATTCCCTGCCGCAGTAGGGTTTCTATTGGGTATGGGTTTTCTATTGCTACTCGATGAACTGACACCCCATCTGCACTTGGGAACTGATAAGCCAGAGGGTCCCCGCTCGCATCTATCTCGCACGGCGATGCTCGCATTGGCTGTTACCATCCATAATCTACCAGAAGGTATGGCCGTGGGCGTCGTGTTTGCCGGAGCGGCGAACGGGGCAGCTGGCCTATCGCTTGCCAGTGCGCTGGCCGTCTCTATCGGCATCGCTATCCAAAATGTGCCGGAGGGCGCTATCATCTCTATGCCTATGCGGGCAGCAGGCAACTCAAAGTGGCGTTCTTTCGCCATCGGCAGCCTAAGCGGAGCTGTCGAACCAATTGGTGGCTTGGCCGTGGTATTATTAGCTTCGCTGATGACGCCCGTACTACCTTATATGCTGGCTTTTGCCGCAGGTGCTATGTTTTATGTAGTCATAGAAGAACTGATTCCCGAAGCTTCAGAAGGTGAACACTCAAACCTTAGCACCATTGGTTTCGCCATCGGTTTCGTGCTGATGATGGTACTCGATGTGGTGATGGGGTGACCTTTAATCATTAACATAATAACAAATACACAATGGAAATCAAAGCAGTAAAATTCAGACGTGACGGGTTCTATACCCAGCCTTTTGCCTTTGGCGGTGAAGAAGGGATGGATAAGTTTGACCACAACATCCGCTATCGTGGCAGCCTGCAGAACTATGTCATTGATACCGGCTCGGAAATTATTCTGGTAGACACTGGGCTCCCCGCAGGATTCCCGGAAGAGACGCCTGACGAGACATCGAAAGCATACACAGGCAAGAACATCTGTGATTATATGGATGCACTGGCCGCACTGGGCTACCGCCCAGAACAGGTGACGAAGATTCTCCTCACTCACCGCCACGGCGACCATTCAGGCGAACTCCGCTCATTTCCCAATGCGAAGATTTACGTGAATGCCGAAGAAATGCAGGCCAACGAGTTGCAAGGCCTGTCCAATTTGGTGCCAGTAGACTTCACCGACGGAGCGTACCATAACTTTCCCGAAGCTCAGAACATTTGTGAGGGTGTGTGGTTCATCAAAGCTAAAGGACACACCCGCGGCAACAGTCTCGTGATTGCCGAAAATGACGGGCTGTACTATATGTTCCAAGCAGACATCACCTACGTGGACGAGGCCTTATATGAAAACAAGCTGTCTGTCGTGTTTGACGACCTGCCTGCAGCCCGCGAGACACTGGACCGCGTACGTGAATTCGTCCGCAACAACCCCACTGTATATATGGGCACCCACACCCCGCAGGGCTACGAAAATCTGGAAGCCAAGCGCGTGATGGATTTGGACAACCCTGTACCGACCATCCTCGCAGAGGCCGATTTCACGGAAACAAAGACTTCTGGGAAGTATGTCTGCTCTATCTGCGGCTATGTGTATGACCCGGCAGAGCACGACGGCGTGGCATTTGAAGACCTGCCGGATGACTGGCGCTGTCCTCGCTGCAAGCAAGGCAAGGAGAAGCTCAATAAGGCATAGCAGCCTGATGTAAGGTAGCTTTGGCTTTGCCAGACTTACTTTTCGTTCGGAAATGGAAAGAAAAAAGTTTTTTTCTTTCCATTTCTCTCACTTATTTCGTAACTTTGCAGCTGATTTTGCAAAATTAGGAACAACGGAATATGGAATTAGCAAGTAAGTACGACCCGAAAGAGGTCGAAGCAAAATGGTACCAATACTGGTTGGACAACAAACTCTTCAGCAGTAAGCCTGATGGACGTCAGCCCTACACCATCGTGATTCCACCGCCCAATGTGACCGGTGTGCTACATATGGGGCATATGCTGAACAACACGATACAGGACATTCTCGTACGCCGCGCACGAATGGAGGGAAAGAACGCCTGCTGGGTGCCGGGAACTGACCACGCCTCGATTGCCACAGAAGCAAAGGTGGTGAAGAAGCTGGCTACCGAAGGTATCAAGAAGCGCGACCTGACACGTGAGCAGTTTCTCAATCACGCTTGGGACTGGACCCACGAGCACGGTGGCATCATTCTGAAGCAACTCCGCCGGCTGGGTGCCTCGTGCGACTGGGACCGCACGGCATTCACGATGGACGACCAACGGTCGGAAAGCGTCATCAAAGTCTTTGTTGACTTATACAAGAAAGGACTTATCTACCGCGGATTGCGAATGGTAAACTGGGATCCCAAAGCACTGACGGCCCTCTCTACCGAAGAAGTCATCTATCGCGAAGAGCAGTCAAAGCTGTACCACTTGAAATATTATCTTGCAGAGAATCCTGAACTGCCTAAAGACGCCGAGAGTGCGGGCAACATCATTCACAAGGATGAGCGTGGCTACTATGCAGTTGTTGCCACTACCCGACCGGAAACTATTATGGGCGACACCGCGATGTGTATCAACCCGAAAGACCCGAAGAACCAGTGGCTTAAAGGGCAGAAAGTGATTGTCCCGCTGGTTGGGCGCATCATTCCGGTTATCGAAGACCGTTATGTGGACATCGAGTTCGGAACGGGCTGTCTGAAAGTAACGCCGGCACACGATGCCAATGACTATATGCTGGGCAAGACACACCATCTGGAGACCATCGACATCTTCAATCCCGACGGCACTATCAGCGAGCAGAGTCCGCTCTACGTAGGGATGGACCGCTTCGACTGCCGCAAGCAAATTGCCAAGGACCTTGAGGCGGCAGGACTGATGGAGCGCGTAGAAGACTACACCAACAAAGTGGGCTATTCGGAGCGTAATCCCGACACGGCCATAGAGCCGCGCCTGTCACTGCAATGGTTCCTCCGGATGCAGCACTTTGCCGACATCGCACTGCCACCGGTAATGAACGACGAAATCAAGTTTTACCCGGCAAAATACAAGACGACATACAAGAACTGGCTGGAAAACATACAGGACTGGTGCATCTCACGCCAGCTGTGGTGGGGGCACCGCATTCCAGCCTACTACTATAATGATGCTGACGACTATGTGGTAGCAGAAACTCGTGAAGAGGCACTTGCACTGGCCCAGCAGAAGAATCCGGCAATCACTGATGCCGACTTGCGGCAGGACGAAGACGCGCTGGATACGTGGTTCTCGTCGTGGCTATGGCCCATCTCGCTTTTCGACGGCATCACCCATCCTGATAATGAAGAACTGAACTACTATTATCCCACCAGCGACCTCGTAACCGGTCCTGACATCATCTTCTTCTGGGTGGCACGTATGATTATGGCTGGCTATGAATATGTAGGCAAGATGCCGTTCAAACACGTCTACTTTACCGGCATCGTGCGCGACAAGCTGGGACGCAAGATGTCTAAGTCGCTGGGCAACAGTCCCGACCCCATAGAACTGATTGAGAAATTCGGTGCCGACGGTGTACGTATGGGTATGATGCTTTCTGCACCAGCCGGCAATGACATTCTTTTCGACGAGGGACTGTGCGAACAGGGACGCAATTTTAACAATAAGATATGGAACGCCTTCCGACTGGTAAAAGGATGGGATGTGGCAGACATAGAACAGCCTACCGCCAGCCGCACCGCTACGGAATGGTTTGAAGCCAAATTGAGATTGGTAAACGAGGAGTTGAACGACCTGTTTTCCAAATATCGTATCAGCGAAGCGTTGATGGCTGTCTACCGTCTGTTCTGGGACGAGTTCTCAAGTTGGTATCTGGAGATGGTGAAGCCAGTATACGGCCAGCCTATCGACCGCACTACCTATGATACGACACTGCGCTTCTTCGATGTACTCCTGAAGATGCTCCACCCCTTTATGCCGTTTATCACGGAAGAATTGTGGCAGGCATTGTACGAGCGCGAAGCTGGCCAGAGCATTATGCGTGAGCGGCTTCTGCTGGAGACTGCCAACGAGAAAGAACGCTTGTTGGTAAGCGACATTGAGAACGTGAAGCAGATTGTCAGCGGTGTACGCACTGTCCGTAACCAAAAGAACATCCCGCAAAAGGACACGCTGGAACTGCAAGCAGTCAGCAGCAACCGCTACGAAGCCTACACGGATGCTATCCGCAAAATGGCCAACCTGAGTGCCATCAATGTGGTCAACGAGAAGGATGCAACGGCCACCGCCTTTATGGTGGGAACCGATGAGTTTGCTGTTCCTTTAGGTGCGCTGATTGACATTGATGCAGAGATTGAAAAGCAGGAAGCACAGCTAAAACATCTTGAGGGCTTCTTGGCAGGTGTGATGAAAAAGCTGTCCAATGAGCGCTTTGTAGCCAATGCGCCCGAGGCCGTGGTGGCAATGGAGCGCAAAAAGCAGAGCGACTCTGAAGAAAAGATTGCCGCATTGCAGGAATCACTCGCCGCACTGAAAGCACAAAAGAAGTAAACAGAAGAACGGGAACTTAAATCTATAGCAACAAAAAGCGGCTCAGTTTATCACTGAGCCGCTTTTTGCATTTCAACATCCGAGACTTTCCCTTCTGGCGTCACACTGGCTGTCACATTATAGATCGTTACCTCTGTTCTCGGTTCCACATCTGAAGTTTCCACTTTCTTATGGGCAACGAAGCCTACCTTATATATATACACCCCATTGTCAACTTCCTGCTTTTCTATCTGCCAATCCTCACCAAAGGTATAATGGACATTGGGTTGAGTGTCTTTCAGCGCAAGATTACTGAAATGTGCCGTCATATAGTGAATGACGAGTTCTCGGTCTGCAGGTGAGAGGACGAGTGCCATCAACCTGTCGTAGGCAGTCTGAGCCTCATCATAGTGAGCTCCATCGCTATGTTCCTGAAGATATGTCTGATAGGCCTCCGGCGTATTCACCTGCCCTGCCGACACCCAATCAAGCGAGTCGATTAACAGCTTGGCTTCCGTCTGATGAACACTGTTTGGATACTTTTTCAGATACTGCAATAGTGACGACTTTGAGCGTGTAGCTACAGCATTCGCCCAGTCAACATCAACTTGCTTGAGTAGTAACAGATGGGCCTCTACCGAATCGCGATGAGCTATCGGGGCATTGACATACATATCAAGATAGTTCTGCAACACGGCTGGTTCGCTGCTCTGCATTGCATTTTCATAGGCTTCCAACTCGTTCTGCCGCTGCGTGTGATAATAGAAATAGGCACCCAACAGCACAATGCTTAAAGCAATTACGAATGCAACCACCAATACGCCCCATACTCCTTTCCGTCGTGAAGACGACTGACGTTCAGAAACATCGGAACTCTCTGGATTTGCCTCAGATGCCGATGACATAACAGGAGCTACACGGAGTGGAGCAACAGGCTGCAAAGCCACGTGACAGTTGGGACACATCGGCTGATTGTTAAACACAATCTCATTGCAATGAGGGCACTTGGTAATATGACCGGCAATGTCTATTCCACAACTGGGACAAGTTCTTGCCTGATCGCTAACCTGATGTCCACATTCTGGACATTTGATGATTGACATCTTTTCTCTATATTGTTTAATGGATGTTTAATATATTTTAGTGTTTGTAGCGAATCTCGCGCAATCCGTGCCGCCCCAGAAACCGGCTTTTGTCTATATAGCCATTGACCCCGACAATACGTCCTTTGCCAGTGTACTGCCACATCGTAATATCACGTTCGTCGGCCAATACGGGTTCCTCGTCAGTATAAAAAGCTATCATCAGTTTATAGGCATCGACCTTTCCGACAAGATGTTTGTTGTAGAAATTGCGGAATGTATAGAGCAAAGGCTTCTGCCGGTAGGTCTGCTCTATCATCTTTAAGAAAGTGAAGAGCGAGTCGCAAAACTCATCGGTCGGCAGATTTCCCGTAGTCTCCACATCAATCATCGGAATCAAGTCCTGCTCACCGGGGAGGCACTGCGACATAAAGTTTTCCAACTGCTTGCGCAACTCCGTACGCGGACGAAAGAAGTGGTAGCTGCCCACCTTAAGACCGTGGCGATGGGCCAGTTCTATGTTACGCTCAAATTTCTCATCAATGCGGTCGCCCCCCTCAGTAGCCTTCAGATATACATAAGCCATTCGGGTATTCTCGCCCACGGTCTCCCAGAAGACATCGCCCTGATAGTGGCTCAAGTCTATACCGTGAACGTGGTTGCAGGTGTCTTCGCATTGCTCATAGGGATTCTGCGCTTTGGCACTTTGTACTATTGAAGATAATATAATAATTGTATATATAATCGCTTTTTTCATTTCCTTCTTACAAATTTCTTGCAAAGTTACAAAAATCTATCCGCTTTTTTGTATCTTTGCCGAAAAATAATTGGTTATGAAATATATCTTAACGCTCATTGTTGGGATTTTCATTTTCTCATCGTGTGAAAAAGAAGATGGACTGGACAACAACGATCCGACAGACACCCGAACTGTCGTTGTATATATAGCTGGCGAGAACAATTTGACAGGATACGTCCAGATGAATATGGACAGTATGGCATCGGGTTCCAGAAAGATTGCTGCCACCGACCACTTGATTGCTTATGTCGACCGTGCTGCCAGCGGCGAGATGCCCTATGTCGCACGGATTTCCAACGGCGAGATTGAGAAGATTGACTCGCCGTTCAGCAATGAAGACACTTACAGCTCTGACCCAGAGCAATTCTACAACGTACTCCATTGGATTACGACCCGCTTTCCAGCAGACAGTTATGGACTGGTTTTATGGGGACACGCCGAAGGATGGATTATCCAGAATGACTCCGTGGAGGTTTCTGCTGGTAGCATTATACGCAGAGCCTATGGTCACGACTCGGGCAACAATACGGCATCTACTGCTACGGGAAAGTGGCTCAATATCCCTTCGATGGCAATGGCATTGAGCAAGTTGCCTGTCAAATGGGATTTTATCTTCAGCGATTGCTGTTGTATGCAGTGCGTCGAGGTGGCTTACGAGCTACGCCAATGTACCCATTATCTGATTGGATCGCCTGCCGAGATTCCCGGAACAGGAGCGCCCTACCAGCTGATTGTACCCGATATGTTCAGCAGACAGCACACGTTCTATCAAAAAATTGTGGACGACTATGTAGAGCAAGCATTCAATCAGCTACCGATGTCGGTTATTAATACGGAGAAGATAGAAGATTTGGCTGCCGCTACACGCCAACTGCTACAATGCATTGCCCCCACGACCGACAAGATACTGGATATGAATGGGCTCATCTATTATTATGGCAGTATATATCGCGACTATCAGATAATGTATGATATGAGCGACTTCTTTCAGCGATTTGCCTCGGCAGAAGAGTTCCGTATATGGAAGCAAACTGCCGAACAAGCTGTCATATACAAAAAAAGTGCCACGTCGTGGCTATCCAGCAATCACGTCAATTTCTCGGATTTCTCTGTAACAGATGAAAGATACGGTGGCATCAGTATGTTCATTCCTCTTGATATCTATGACGCAAAGGAACTAACATTCAACCATACTTTCCGACAGACGGCGTGGTACTACGCCACAGGATGGTACGAGTATGGATGGTGAGCCTACATTTGATATTTCACTCCACAGGTACCGGCGAATTATGAACAATCACCTTTACCTTTGAGATACGCCGTTCATCCATCTCCAATATCTCAAATGTAAAGTTCTTGTATTTTATCTTCTCGTGCATCTGAGGGAAGTCGCCTTTGATTTCCAACAGAAGTCCTGCCAGCGTATCGGCATCACCTTCTACCTCTTCAAAGGTATCATCGTCTAACTTCAATATCTTATACAAATCACTCAAGAGCGTCTTTCCTTCAAACACAAAGGTATTATTGTTGATGCGGACATAACTCTTCTCGTCCTCGTCATATTCATCATTTATCTCACCGACTATCTCTTCGAGAATGTCCTCCAGTGTCACCAATCCGCTGGTTCCTCCAAACTCATCAACCACGATGGCAATATGCACTTTGTTCTCTTGGAATTCGCGCAGCAGGTCATCTATCTTCTTGGTCTCAGGTACAAAGTAAGGCGGCCGTATCAACGACTGCCAGCGAAACGTGGACGGCTTGCCGATGTGTGGCAGCAAGTCCTTAATATACAGAATACCACGGATATTGTCAATATGATCCTGATAGACAGGAATACGAGAATAATTATTCTCCACCACGCAATGCAGCACATCTGGGAAGGATGACTTAAAATCCAGATTCACCATATCCTGACGGCTCGTCATAATCTCCTTTGCTGTTTCGTCACCGAAACGTACAATGCCTTCCAGCATCCGTTGCTCATCTTTAATCTCCTCCTTATCCGTCAGTTCCAGTGCCTGTTCCAAGTCATCCACGCTCAGCACGTGGTTCTCTCGCTGTACCACTTTTTCTGCCAGTATCCCAGAACGGAGCAGTACCGTTGCAAACGGATAGGTCAGCTTGCGACAGAGCAGGATGCCGTTCACTGCCCGCCGACAGAATCTGAGCGGCTGCTGCCCACCGTATACCTTTGGCATAATCTCGCCAAACAGCAGAAGCAGGAAGGTCAAGGAAACTGTGATACAGAGGAACTGCAACCAGTAGGCATTGCCAAAATCCACCACGTGGGCAATGAAATAGTTGCACAGCATAATGATGGTCACATTCACCAGATTGTTGGTAATGAGAATAGTAGCCAACGTGCGTTCCGAGTCCTCACGTAATCGCATTATCTTACGGTCGCCCTCGGTCTTCTCTTCTTCCAGTTCATTCAAATCATTGGGCGAAAGAGAGAAGAAGGCAATCTCTGAACCGGAAGCAAACCCTGAAGCCAGCAGCAGGATGCAGGCCAACACACCCGCAATGATGGTTCCCACCGAGGGAGTCATCAACTGCACTTGACCAAATAATTGTTGGAATTCTATCATTCTCAGAACGGAAGATCCTTATCTTTTTCTTCCCGTGAGGGGGCTACTGCCGATGGGTTTTCTGCCACTTTCACATTAGTATCAGCCTGAGGTGCTGCTGTGTTTCGGGCTGTCAGCATTTCCATATTGTCGGCCCATATCTCTGTTGCCGTGCGACGTTGCCCCTGCCGATCATCATAGAAAGTATAGCGGATACGGCCCTCAATGTAGAGCTTGTCACCTTTGTGTACGTACTTCTCTACGACCTCTGCCAGCTTCTTCCACAGAATCACGCTATGCCAATCCGTACGTTCGGGTACCTGTGTACCGTTCTGCAACGTATATCCGCGTTCGCTCGTAGCCAAGCGTAACCGAGCTACGGCCACCCCTGCATCTACATAACGTACTTCGGGCTCAGCACCGACGTTGCCTATCAGCATCACCTTATTCATAATAAATACCTTTATGATGAGTTGCTATTTACACTGCCCCAAATAGCGGAACTTGAAATTCTTACCCTTTGCCGAGGGGAACTGGCTGCGGCTGTCTACGCGCTGACGCAGATGTTCTACGATGCGATTGTAGCAGTCCTGCCCAGAAACAGCTTTGCACTGAGCAACGAAGTGCGTGTCACGATATTGAAACTTCCCTGTCCCCGGAACCAACTGTACCCGTTTGAAATCAATAGAGCCTTCGTACCAGCCGGGCAATTCTTCGGTCAAACGTGCCACTGACGGTGACACCATCTTCTCCCGTTCACCCGAAGCAGCATTGTGCAACGCACGCTTCTCCTTAAAGTCGAGCATTGTGGCGGCCTCGGTCTTGATGATGATAAAGTAGACACGCGGACGAATCTTGTAGCGTTTGGGATAGAACACATCACTTTCTACATAGTCGCGTACGTCGGACTCAAGCACTGGATTCATTCCTATCTCGTCGATACTGGCAAGAAATGCAATAGCATCATCCACATTATTGACTAAGATTTCTTTGTCAAAATAGCGTAAATATAAATTCATTTAGATGATTGTTTTCCTAAAAATAAAAGAAGAGCGGAAAACGGGACTCGGACCCGCGACCCCAACCTTGGCAAGGTTGTGCTCTACCAACTGAGCTATTTCCGCATTATTTCAAAGACAAAATAAATTGGTGAAGAGGAGGAGACTCGAACTCCCACGTCGCAATTGACACTACCCCCTCAAAGTAGCGCGTCTACCAATTCCGCCACCTCTCCAACAAAAACACTGAATAAAAAGAGTGCCCAGAACAGGACTCGAACCTGCACGCCTCGCGGCACACGCACCTGAAACGTGCGCGTCTACCAATTCCGCCACCTGGGCATTTATTCACCGGAGCCATTCTCCAGCGCTCTTTTTGTTCAATATGTTGAGCGGAAAACGGGACTCGGACCCGCGACCCCAACCTTGGCAAGGTTGTGCTCTACCAACTGAGCTATTTCCGCATTGCCATCCCTCTTCCGAGGAGCATTTCTCTTAATGCGGTTGCAAAGGTACGACTTTTTTCCGAACTGCCAAAACTTTCAGCTGTTTTTTTGAAAAAAAAGTTTCAATCCATCCGGCAGCGGTAGTCTTCATATCCGTATTGGCGGAGCATCTCAAGCGCCCCGTCAGTATGCAGCATTGCTATCGAAGGATGGGTGATGCCATTGAACATCGTAGTCTTCACTGTGGTGTAGTGAATCATATCCTCGAAAATGACACGACTGCCCACAGTCAGCGGTCGCTCAAAACGCCACATTCCCATAAAGTCACCCGAAAGACAACTGTTACCTCCCAAGCGGTAGAGATTCCCAGCTGAGGAGCCGTCGGAAATCTCAGCCCCGCGCACTGCTGGCTGATAGGGCATTTCAAGACAGTCGGGCATATGACAAGTGAAGCTGGTATTGAGGATAGCCGTGCGGATTCCTTTGTCTTCCACCACATCCACAACTTCGGCAACCAATGGTCCCGTCTGCCAAGCAAAGGCACTCCCGGGCTCGAAGATTACGTGCAGATGGGGATAGCGCCGATGAAAATCGGCCATCATACTGACCAGTAGCTCAATATCGTAGTCTGCGCGGGTGACAAGATGACCGCCACCAAAGTTAATCCACTTCAACTGAGGAAACCACGCCGCAAACTTCTCTTCGATATGCACCAACGTGCGCTGGAACACATCTGCCCCACTCTCACAATGGCAATGGCAATGAAAGCCTTCCACGTCGGCTGGCAGTTGCTGTGGCAGCTTGTCGGCTGTGATGCCAAAGCGCGTACCCGGCGCGCAAGGATTGTACAAGGCCGTGCCCACCTCCGAGTATTCCGGGTTGACTCTCAACCCTATGGAACAATGGCCTGCCACACGTCCGTGATAGCGCTTGTACTGCGACAGCGAGTTAAACGTCAGATGCGAGGAACAGGTGGCTATCTGGTCTATCTCGTCGTCGGTATAGGCGGGCGAGAACGTATGGCACCGCGCCCCAAACTCCTCGTATGCCAACCGGGCTTCACTGAGCGAACTGGCTGTCGTGCTGCCGATGTACTCGCGGAAGATGGGGAACGTCTTCCACAGCGCAAAGGCTTTAAAAGCCAAAATCCACTCAGCATCCGTCCGGCGTGCCACATCGCTAATCAACCGAAGGTTGGAGCGCAGCCGTTCCTCCTCTATTATATATATAGGTGTAGGCACACCCGCGTATGTAAACTTGTCCACAGCTATTCTTGACATAAACCCGAAATTTGACTGCAAAGATAAAAATAATTACGGATTATGAATTATGAATTATGAATTATTTTGTACCTTTGCGCTATGAAACTCATACTGATGACCAAATCCACGTTCTTCGTGGAGGAAGACAAGATTCTGGCGGCGCTCTTCGACGAAGGCCTCGACAATCTGCATCTGCATAAGCCCGGGGCAGCCCCAATGTACTCCGAAAGACTGCTGACGCTGCTATCCGACGAGCACTATAAGCGAATCACCGTCCACGACCACTTCTATCTGAAGGAAGAGTACAAGCTGAAAGGTATCCATATTGACGATGCCACCACCCCTACCCCGCAAGGCTACAAAGGCCATATCAGCCGCACCTGTTCGGCCATTGACGAACTGAAAGAAGCCAAACGCCACTCAAACTACGTTTTCCTCAAGAACATATTCGACAGTCAGACCGACCGCGACCAGAAGGCATCGTTCACGCCCGAACAGCTGCGAGAGGCATCGCGCCGTGGCCTGATTGACCGCCACGTCTACGCACTGGGCGGAATGAATCTCGACAACATACGACAGGCTAAAGACCTTGGATTCGGAGGTGTGGTCATCTGTGGTGACCTCTGGAACCGATTCGATATTCATCAAGAACTGGACTACAAAGAATTGATAGCCCACTTTGAGAAACTCAAGAAAGCAATTGGATAGAAACCTATAAACACCTAATCAAACAATGAGTGAGAAAAACTCTTATATGGTATTCGCGGGTACTGCCACCAAGTACCTCGCAGAGCGTATCTGCCAGAGTCTGGGATGTCCACTCGGACAGCTGCAGATAACCAAGTTTTCGGACGGCGAGTTCTCCGTATCCTACGAAGAGTCCATCCGCGGACGCGACATCTTCCTCGTACAGAGCACTTTCCCAAACAGTGACAATCTGATGGAGCTGCTGCTGATGATTGATGCGGCCAAGCGGGCATCGGCGCGCACCATCAATGCGGTGATGCCTTATTTCGGCTGGGCGCGTCAGGACCGCAAAGACAAGCCGCGCGTCAGCATCGGTGTTAAGCTCGTGGCCGATCTGCTCAGCGTGGCCGGAGTAGACCGCGTCATCACGATGGACCTGCACGCCGACCAGATTCAGGGATTCTTCGACGTCCCAGTAGACCACCTCTATGCCTCGGGCGTCATCCTACCCTATCTGCAGAGTCTGCATCTGGACGACCTCGTCATCGCATCGCCCGATGTGGGTGGCTCCAAGCGCGCCAACACCTATGCCAAGTATCTGGGCTGTCCGCTCGTGCTGTGCAACAAGACAAGAGCACGTGCCAACGTGGTGGCTTCGATGCAAATTATTGGCGACGTAGCTGGAAAGAACGTGGTCATCGTAGACGATATGGTCGACACGGCCGGAACGATTACCAAAGCGGCCGACCTGATGAAGCAAGCAGGAGCCAAGAGCGTACGAGCCTGTGCCAGCCACTGCGTGATGAGTGGACCGGCGAGCGACCGTGTACAGGACTCGGCACTCGAGGAAATTGTCTTTACCGACTCTATCCCCTATTCCAACCGCTGTCCTAAGGTGAAACAGCTCAGCGTTGCCGATATGTTTGCCGAAACCATCCGACGCGTTATCAACAACGAGAGCATATCCAGCCAGTATATTGTATAGGCCAAAGATTATGCCCCCGCCTCTGACCCATCAGAGGCGGGGGCTTATTGTTGTCAACAACCAACAGATAAGGAAATGATAAACATCCACAAAAACTCTTCCCACAACGGGCGAAGCAAAAGAGGGAGCATACTGACTGCAGCCCTGCTCGTCCTCTTTGCAGCCTGCCAGAACAACACCTACCGCATCAGCGGCAGCGGCGAAGCACTGGCCGACGGCGACACACTTTTCCTGACCACCGACCTCATCGAAGGAACGCCTACCGATACCATCGTCATCAGCGAAGGTAAGTTTCAGCTAAAAGGTGAGACCGACAGCGTACAGCTGGCAATGATTTACAAAGCACAGCAACCCGAAATCAACGTGCCCTTCTTTCTGGAGCCCGGGCACACGGAGCTCCGATTCTCCCTGACACCCGGCAACTCACGTATAGCAAGAGGTGGCGACATCAACACGGAGTGGCAACGGATGAACGACTCAATAATGGTGGTGGGGCGCGAGATCAACCGCATAGCTGAGCATATCTATGCGGCAGGCGACAATGCCACTGCCGAAGAGCAACAACGTCAGATGGAGCGTATTGACGAATTGAACGGTCGTTTCCGCACCATCGTACTTGCCTTTGCGCATAAGAACATCGGCAACGAGTTGGGCTACTTCATCCTGAACTACTATCCGGACGAAGTCATCGACTATGCCGAGCGGTTGAAACTCATCGAGATGCTACCCGAGCTGATACGTCAGCGCCCTGCCATCCAAGAGATGGAGCGCGAGCTGCGCCCGCTGGTGCAGCAGAGCAACGAGCCAATTGCCGACTTCACGATGGAGACGCCTGAGGGCAAGACACTCAGTTTGCTGGCCGAAGTGAAGCAGCACGAGCTGACCATCATCGACTTTTGGGCCTCGTGGTGCGGTCCCTGCCGCGAGGAAATGCCTCTGATGGTGCGGCTCTACCACGACTATAAGGACCGTGGGCTCGGCATCGTTGGCATCTCGCTCGACTCCGACCGCGCAGAGTGGCAGGAGGCCATCCGCCAGCTTGGCATCACGTGGCCGCAGATGAGCGACCTGAAGAGCTGGGACAATGCTGCTGCGCGCCATTTCGGCATCAACAGTATCCCCCACACGATTGTAGTCGATAAGGACGGGCACATCTTGGAGAAAGGGCTCCGGGGAGCTAAGCTGCAGCTGTTCGTCGAAGCGAAACTGAAGAAATAAGACTGCCAGAAGGCTGATACAGCAACGCGCTGCTCCACACAAAAATCCCCGTTTCCACGCAATGTGGAAACGGGGATTTCATTTTATGCAGTTGCCTGCCACCGACTTAGTTGTTGTGGGGCAGTTCAAACCACTTCACATAACAGAAGTCCTGACGGTGAGGCAGGTTCTTGTTCTTGGGATACATACGGATAGCACTCTTGAAGATGCCGGCCTGCTTCGACTCCAGCTTTGCCTCGAAGGTGAAGAGGTTGCCATCGCGATGGGTCACCTCCAGCGGAGTCACCGAGAAAATGCGCTCCTCGCCTTCCTTATTGGTATAGAGCTTCACAGCCTCCAAGCCAACAGCGTCGTCAAGGCCCTGCTCGTTAATCACATACTTGACCGTATAGGTACCACCGGTGACTGCACCCGTAGCAGGAATATCCCATTCGGCCGATACCACGCTGATGGCATCCCAACGCTCGGCCACGGCCTCTTTCCACTGGGCAATATCCTTAGCCAGACGGTGGTCGTTGGCATCAAGCTGCTTGAAACGCTTTGCCTGCTTCTCGTAGAACTTGGAATAATAGTCGTCGAGCTGACGCTTCATCGTGTAGTGAGGAGCAATCTGGGCAATAGAGTTCTTGATGACCTTAATCCATCCCTCGCTAAGACCCTTCTTGTTCTTTTTGTAGTAGAGCGGGATAATCTCATTCTCGAGCAGCGAGTAAATGGTAGCTGCGTCAAGCTGATCCTGATAGCCCTGAGTCTGGTAGGTACGCTTCTCGGTGAGTGCCCATCCGGCACCTTCGCGATAGCCCTCAAGCCACCAACCGTCGAGCACGCTGAGGTTGA
>JAFUZD010000120.1 GCA_017476785.1 Prevotella sp.
CTTCGCGCTCATACCATCCGATGAGCGGCTGCGTCTGCGAGTGATACACCACAAGACGCTTCTTTATCGTCTCTTCGTTGTCATCGGCGCGACCGCTTTCCTGACCACGCTTGATGAGCCGCGTCATCAGTTCATCCTCCGGCACATCCAGCTCAATCATTGCTGCCACCGTGTCGCCACGCTCATTGAGCATCTGCTTCAGGGCCTCGGCTTGCGGGATAGTGCGGGGGAAGCCGTCGAAGATGACACCCCGGTGCGCACGGCCGAAGCCGTCGTACACACTGGCAAGAATGCTGACCATCAGCTCGTCGGGAATCAAGTTGCCCCCGTCGATATAGCGCTGGGCCGTGCGTCCCAATTCTGTCCCTTTCTTAATCTCACTGCGCAGCACGTCACCGGTTGAGATATGTTCCAGTCCGTACTTCTCTATCAGCAAGTCACTCTGCGTGCCCTTACCTGAGCCGGGCGCACCAAATATTACTATATTCTTCATTTTGTTCGGTTTTTCTATTTTTAGGAGTGTCACTCCCCAAATGCCATTTCTTTCACTCTACCAACGTGTAAATCTCTTTCAGCTGCCGTCCCTGCTGGTCGTAGTCCAGCCCATAGCCCACGATGAACTCGTTGGGAATGCGGAAAGCGGCGTAGTCGATGTCGAGCTCCACCTGCAACTTGTCAGGCTTTACCAGCAGCGTGCAGATGTGCACCGATGCCGGATGGCGCGTGCCGAGCGACTCTATCATCCGCTTCATCGTCAGTCCTGTATCCACGATGTCTTCCACGATGATGACCGTGCGGTCGGTCAAGTCCTCATTGATACCGATGACCTCTTTTATCTTGCCCGTCGACGTGGTACCCTGATAGCTGGCCAGTTTGACGAACGAGATTTCACAGGGGATGGTCAGTTCGCGCATCAAATCGGCGGCAAAGACAAACGAGCCGTTGAGCACGGCCAGCAGCAATGGATTCTTGCCGGCCATATCGCGGTTAATCTGCTCGGCCACTGCTTTCACACGCTCCTTAATCTCTTTCTCGGTAATCGACGTCTTGAACGTCTTATCCTTAATCGTTACAATGCTCATAGCCTACGATGGTTTATGTTTATAACGCTGCAAAGTTAATCATTTTCCGCCAAATGACGGCCACTTGCCTCCTAATTTTACAAGTAGGCCGCCAAAATGGCACCCAGCCTTTTCGCCCAAACAGCCCTACCGAAACGACATCCACTTTTTCCTCGACGAGCCGGTACGTGAAGAAAATGATAAAATTGCGTCTCTGTACCTTTGCATACTAAAATAATTTACGTATCTTTGCAGGCGTATGAAGATATTTACCAGCAATCAGATACACGAGCTCGACCGCTACACGATAGAGCACGAACCCATACAGAGTATCGACCTGATGGAACGCGCAGCCAAGACGCTGACACGGGCCATCACTGAGGTTTGGAACAATGCCACGCCTGTCGTCGTCTTTGCCGGGCCGGGCAACAACGGTGGCGATGCGCTGGCCGTGGCGCGAATGCTCTGCGAGCAGGGCTACGACGTCAGTGCCTATCTGTTTAACATCACGGGCCGCCTCTCGCCCGAATGCGCTACCAACAAGCAGCGACTGCAAGAGCAGAAGCGCGTCAGGCAGTTTATAGAGGTGACACAGGAGTTCGACCCGCCCCGATTAGAAAGTGGGATGCTGGTCATCGACGGTCTTTTCGGCTCGGGCATCAACAAGCCATTGGCTGGCGGTTTCTCCTCGCTGGTGAAATATATCAACGCTTCGGCAGCCGAGGTGGTTGCCATTGATATTCCCTCGGGCCTGATGACCGAGGACAACACCTACAACGTACGGGCCAACATCATACGCGCCCGGATGACGCTCACTATCGGACAGCCCAAGCTGAGCTTCCTCTTTCCCGAGAACCAGCAGTTCATCGGTCAGCTGCGCGTGCTCGACATCCGCCACAGCCGCGAAGGCATAGAGAGTATCGACGCTAACTACACCATCGTTGAAGAGCAACTGGTACGCCAGCTAATGCCCCGCCGCGCTCCCTTCGCCCACAAAGGACAGATGGGCAACGCGCTGCTCATAGCGGGCAGCTTCGGTATGGCTGGGGCGGCGGTGCTGGCCGCACGAGCCAGCCTGCGCAGCGGAACGGGGAAAGTGACGGTGCACACACCGAAGAAGAACTGTCAGATACTACAGACGGCCATCCCCGAAGCCATCGTCCATCTGGATCCGGAAGAGACACAGTTCTCTGAGCCCGTAGACACTGAGCCCTACACCGCATTGGGCATCGGCCCCGGACTGGGACTGAGCGAGACGACGGCCATTGCGCTGATTGCACAGCTACGACGGGCGCAATGCCCCATCGTGGCCGATGCCGACGCACTGAACATACTGGCCAACCACCGCGCGTGGATGCAGCAGTTGCCTAAGGGCATCATCCTCACACCCCATCCGAAAGAGTTCGACCGCATAGAAGGTCATTCGGCCGACAGCTATGAGCGTCTGAGCAAAGCACGCCAACTGGCGGAGCGACTGCAGGCCTACGTCATCATCAAAGGCCACTACTCAGCCCTCTGCCTGCCCGACGGCCATATCCTTTTCAATCCCACGGGCAATGCAGGAATGGCCACCGCGGGCAGCGGCGATGTGCTGACAGGCATCATCACGGCCCTGCTGGCTCGCGGACTGGAGCCGCGCGACGCTGCCATCGTGGGAATGTATGTCCACGGATTGGCAGGCGACCTCGCCATACGCGACCTCGGCGAAGAGAGCCTCATCGCCAGCGACATCATCAACTATCTGCCACGGGCATTCAAGCGCCTGCAGGAATAAGAGAGCAGAGAGAGGAGACACCAAGAAATGAGAATACACAACCATTCTAACCACCTTATCAGACAGACGATGCGAACAGCACTGGTGCTCATTGCCAGTCTGACAGCCTTTGCCACAGCAACGGCACAGACCTCCATCGTAAAGGCTCAGCCGGGCATCACGGCCGACGGAGCCGTCTATTATCTGCCCAAGACACAGTTACGCATCGCCCTGCTCGTTGAGCGGACCACGTTCACACCGGGCGAGTTCCAACCTTATGCCGACCGCTACCTACACTTGAAGGACACGGGCAGCGAGCCACAGACCACCTACCGATTGGCCGGGGTCAGAATGGATGCCGTCGGCATTGCCGACACGTCGAAGTGCTTTTCCGTCAAGCTGAAAGGCAAGAGCGTGGGCTCCAACATCATACTGAGCGATGAGGGCATCCTGCTGGCAGTCAACACAGACGCACCACAAACAACGGCATTTGTCCCTTTCCGCCCGGCTCCCAAGCCCAAAGCCGAGAATCCACGCAAATACTTCACGGCCGAGATGCTGGCTGCAGGCAGCCGTGCCAAAACGGCCGAGCTCATCGCCCAGACCATCAGTGAGCTGCACGAGAGTCGGCAACAGCTCATCAGCGGGCAGGCGGACAACCTGCCGAAGGACGGCGAGCAGCTGCGGCTGATGCTGGACAATCTGGAACGGGCAGACGATGCACTGACGGCACTCTTCACGGGAACCACCGTCAGCGACACCACAGAACACGTGCTCTACTTCACGCCCGAGAAAGAGACGGAGCGGCAAGTGCTGTTCCGGCTGTCGCAACGGCTGGGGCTGGTGGATGCCGACGATCTGGCCGGAGCCCCCTACTACATTACCATCAACGACCTGCACCGCACGCCGAAAGCCGAAGAGCCGCTGCCCGACGGCAGTAAAGACGGGGGCATCTACGTCAATGTGCCGGGAAAGATACGCGTCACGCTTCGCAGCGGCACTGAGACCATCACGTCCGAAGAGCTCTACGCAGCGCAGTTCGGTTTCCTCGACCTACTGGGCGGGCAACTGTTCCGCCGCTTCACCACCCACCTGACGCTCCATCCGGCCACCGGCAGCGTAGACAAGCTGCACGCCGATATGCCAGAGAAGAAATAGACAAGAATGAGAGAAAACATAAAAGGAGGCTTCCCCTAAGCGAGGAAGCCTCCTTTTGTTGTTAAGCGACTTATCATCAGTCGAGCTGACCGAGCTTGTTGTCCGAGCCAAGCACTTCGAGAATCTTGTGACGATACATCTTCTCCATCTCGTCGCGGGCAGGACCGCAATACTTACGCGGATCAAACTCTCCGGGCTTCTCTGCCAGCGTCTTGCGAACGGCTGCGGTGAAGGCCAGACGAGAGTCAGAGTCGATGTTAATCTTGCAGACTGCGCTCTTAGAAGCCTTACGCAACTGCTCCTCGGGAATACCGACAGCATCGGGCAGTTTGCCACCAAACTCGTTGATCATATCGACATACTCCTGAGGAACCGACGAAGAGCCGTGGAGCACGATGGGGAAGCCGGGCAGCTTGACCATAATGGCATCGAGCACATCGAATGCGAGGGGCGGCGGAACGAGCTTGCCCGTCTTCGGGTCGCGCGTGCACTGCTCCGGAGTGAACTTGTAAGCACCGTGGCTGGTACCAATCGAGATAGCCAGCGAGTCAACACCCGTGCGGGTAACGAAGTCAATCACCTCTTCGGGCTTGGTGTAGTGGCTCTCAGCTGCTACCACCTCGTCCTCAACACCTGCCAAGACGCCGAGCTCACCCTCCACAGTCACATCGAACTGATGGGCATACTCTACAACGCGCTTGGTCAGGGCGATGTTCTCCTCGTAGGGCAGCGAGCTACCGTCAATCATTACTGACGAGAAACCCATATCCACGCAACTCTTGCAAAGCTCGAAGCTATCGCCGTGGTCCAAGTGGAGTGCAATCTCGGGATGCTTGCAGCCCAGCTCCTTTGCATACTCTACGGCACCCTGTGCCATATACTCGAGCAGCGTCTGGTTAGCATAGTTGCGGGCACCCTTCGACACCTGCAGGATGACGGGCGACTTCAGTTCCGAAGAAGCCTTAATAATAGCCTGCAGCTGCTCCATATTGTTGAAGTTGAATGCAGGAATAGCGTAACCGCCGTTGATGGCACGTGCAAACATCTCTTTGGTGTTCACGAGGCCTAATTGCTTGTAACTTACCATAATTTTTTGTTTATATTTACTGAATTGATAATTTAATCCGTTCTTCGTGCAAAGGTAAGAAAAAGTTAGGAGTTAAGGATGGGGCGAGTGGAGTTTTTTCGAAAGACGGCAACTATTTTTTCATTGATTAACATATCCTTTCTGCCAAACAGACGGAAATGCAAAATGAAGTTTACAAATATTGTCGTGCGCCCCGATGGCTCACTGCGGCATACCCAATGCCTTCACTTGCCGTTCGAAGGCCTCGCGGTTGCCGACGGCCCCATTCTTGATGCGTGCCCGGTAGTTGTAGATGGTATTGACCGAGTAGTGCAAGAACTCTGCAATCTTCGAGGAGTCGTCGATGCCCAGTCGGATGAGGGCAAAGATGCGGATGTCTGTCGTCAGCGTGTTCTCCTCCTTAGGATGCACCTGCACTTCGGGTTGCAGCAGCGAGTTGAAATCGTCGATGAAGTTGGGGAACAGATGGAGGAAGACGGAGTCAAAGTTCTGGTAGAGTTCTTCGATCTCCTTCTCCTTAAACTCGGTCGACTTCGAAATGCGGAACAGTTCGTCCAGTTCTTTGTTCTTCATCTTCTTATTCACCATCTTGCGGTAGTCGTCGAGCTTGTCGACATACTGCGAGCAGAGCGAGAGGAAGCGTCCGATATACTCCTCCTTCACCTGATTGGCCTCTTTCAGCTGCGAGTTGAGAATGGCAAACTGGGCATTGGTGTCAGAGAGCTGATGATTGGCATCTTGGAGCTCCCCGTTCAGCGTCGCCAGCTGGTCGTTGGTCTGATGCAGCTGCTTACGCGCAGCGTCCAATTGTTTGTTGCGGCGATGCAGGAAGAACAACACCCCCATCAGCAGCAACGCCAGAATACTGATAGCGCCCAGCATCACCCACAGCTGCGTGGTGGTGCGTTCGCTCTTCGCCTTATAGTTATCGGCTATCTCCGACATCAGCGGTGCTATCTGCCAGCGGCGCTGCCGCGAGCCGTAGTGATTGGCACAGTCGCTCGTAAAGCTGATGTAGCGGTAGGCACGGTCTATATCGCCCTGCAGCATCAGTTGGTTGGCCAGTTCCCACAACGACCCCTGATCCATCACAGCATTGTTGAGGTCGGCCAGCACCGACTCGCACAGCCAATCCATCATATTCGGCTCGTCGTTCAGCATCTTGAACTCCAAGTAGCGAAAGAGGGCCACCATTGCATAGGGGCGGCTGCCTTTCTCCACCAGTCCGAGCCACTTGTCGTTGACACGCATCGACTCGGCCAGCTTACCCACGTTCATCAGGCTCAGTTCCTTACGCATCAGATACGCCTCGCAGGTATCGGGCAACGTCTCGAACATCAGTGCCTCATAGTGCCCGGCCCGCTCGTAATAGATCTGCTGCATATCGCGCAGCTGCGTATAATAGGCCAGTTCGTCGTAGACATTATTATAAGACTGGTAGTAGATGCCCTGCAGTTCGCGACTGATGTCTTCCGGCCGGATGGAGTCTAAGATGACCTGTGCCTCGTCATACATTCCCGTACTGGAGCATCGCTGAGCCAGCAAGATGCGGCAGCGCACACTCTCGGAGCGGTTGCCCAGTTCATCGGCCACACGAATCCCTTCGCGCAGACAGAACATTGCCGAGTCGTTCTTGAATGGCTTATACAGTTCATACAGCCGCATCAGTCCGCGGTAACGCTCTTCGGGCGAGCCGGCGCGCTCGTAATCGTGCTGAGCCTCGGCCAGCCGCAGTCTATACTGTGCCACGTGTTCGGGGAATTGTGCAATCGCTTGGTCAATCTGTTGTAGTCTGACAGACAGTGGTTTACGCTCTTCGGCTGGTGCTACCAGCACTGCCCAAGCCACCAAGAAAGTAAGTAGGTATCTCATCGCTCTTTAGGTTCTAATCCGTTGGTTATGCTGCAAAGGTAGTAAAAACTATTGAGAAAACACACAAACAGGACACCATAAACAACGAAAAATAGCTTAAATTCATCCAAGTCAAGTGCTGATGGAATGAGTTTAAGCTATTTTTCCATATACCCACATACGGCCTACGGGCTAAAAGAGCTGCCCTATCTGGCTAACGGCGGCCGAGACGAGCCAAGCAACGGCCGTGGTATAGAGTGCGGCAAACAATGCCCAGCGCCACGACCCTGTCTCGTTCTTGATAGCCACGATGGTCGCAATGCAGGGGAAGTAAAGCAAGATGAACAGCAGATAGCAATAGGCCACGAGCGGAGTGATGCCTTCGGCCGCCATCAGCTGGTGCAGACGGCTGTACTTCTCGCTGTCATCGCTGAACGAGTCATCGTCGCCAAACGAGTCGTCACCGCTATACAGCACCCCCATCGTCGAAGCCACAATCTCCTTAGCCCCCACGCCCGCTATCAGACTGACATCCAGTTTCCAGTTGAAGCCCTGCGGGAGGAATACCGGCTCAATGGCCTTGCCCACACGGCCAATGTAGCTCTGCTCCTGCTGTTGCTGCTGCGACAGCTGGTCGTCGTGCGGGAAATACTCGAGTGCCCAGACGATGACGGAAGCCACGAGAATGATGCCACCCATCTTCTTCAGGTATTCCTTTCCTTTCTCCCACGTATGGCGGCCGATGGCCTTAGCCGTAGGCCAGCGATAGGGCGGCAGTTCCATCACGAAGGGGGTGTCCTCGCCCCGTATCACCAGCGACGAGAACAGCTTGCTCACTATCACGGCGATGAGGATGCCCACCACATAGAGCGAGATCATTACCAGTGACCGCTGCTGTGCGGCAAAGAACGTACCCACTATCATTATATAAATAGGTAAGCGAGCCGAGCAACTCATAAACGGCAGGATGAGCATCGTGATGAGCCGTGAGCGCCGACTCTCTATGGTGCGTGTAGCCATCACGGCCGGCACGTTGCAGCCAAATCCCATTATCAGCGGGATGAACGACTTGCCGTGCAGCCCCATCTTGTGCATCAGCTTGTCCATAATGAAAGCGGCCCGCGCCATATAGCCCGAGTCTTCCATCAGCGAGATGAAGAAATAGAGTATCAGTATCTGCGGCAGAAACACGATGACAGCCCCCACACCACCGATAACGCCGTCGACCAGCATCGACCGAAGTGGGCCGGCGGGCAGCGCAGCTCCCACCTTCTCGCCTATCCACGCCACTCCCGCTTCAATCCAGTCCATCGGGTACTGGCCGAGCGAGAAGGTCATCTCGAACATCAGGTAGAGCAACAGGAAGAAGATGGGGAACCCCAGATAGCGGTGCGACAGCACATTGTCGATGAGATGGGTAGTGCGGTAGGTGTCCTGCACGTTGCCTTCGGCAAATCCCGCCTCTTTCAGTGCGCCGTGTATGAAGCCGTACTTGGCATCCATAATGGCCGTCTCGCTGTCGGTGTTGGTCTCCTCCATCACGCGGTGGGCAGCGATGTCACGTGCCTCCACCACCTCGTCGGCGTTGGGCAGTGTTGCCACAAAGTGCTCCACGTCACTGTCGTTCTCCAGCAGCTTAATGGCCAGATAGCGTGTGGAGAACCGCTGGCGAATGCCCTCATCGTCGCGCAGATGGCTTTGGATGTGGGCTATACCGTTTTCTATCTCGTGGCCGTAGTTGATGTGGATGTGGCGCTCGGTGGGGTTGATGTCTTCGTAGACCGAGATGACCGTGCTGAACAGGTCGCCCACTCCCCAGCCGCTTTTGAACGAAGTGGGCACCATCGGTGCGCCAAAGAGCGTGCCCAGCGTCTCGATGTCCAGCCGGTCGCCGCGCTTCTCAAACTCGTCGTACATATTCAGGGCGCACACCATTCGGATATTCATATCCACCAGCTGCGTGGTCAGATAGAGGTTGCGCTCTATGTTCGAGGCATCGATCACGTTGATGACGATGTCGGGCGTCTGCTCTATCAGGTGACGCCGCACGTAGAGCTCCTCGGGACTGTAAGCCGAGAGCGAGTAAGTGCCGGGCAAGTCTATCAGGTTGAACTCATAGCCGCCATACGAGGCGTGCGCCTCCGAGGCATCAACCGTCACGCCGCTGTAGTTGCCCACCCGCCCGTGAGCACCCGACGCATAGTTGAAGAACGACGTCTTACCGCAGTTAGGGTTGCCGATGAGAGCCACGTTGATGGTATTGGCGGCCCCTGCAAAAGCACCGGTTCCCTGCGGCTGGCCGTCGGCCGACGGTCTGCTTTCGCCCACGACCACATCCACAGGCGTCCCATCCCCATTTATGGTGATGTCACTGTCTGCACTGACCACCTCTATCAAGTCGGCTTCGTCGTGCCTCAGCGACACTTCGTAGCCCATCAGCTTGTACTTCACGGGATCTTGCAGCGGAGCATTCAGCAACGACTCCACCACCTTTCCTTTTATAAATCCCATTTCAATGATGCGCTTGCGGAAGCCTCCGTGGCCCATCACCTTTGCTATTACTGCTTTCTCGCCGGTTTTCAGTTCAGATAGTCTCATATTCGTTGACAAAATTACGGATAATCCGCCTATCGGCCAATACTAAGAAATGGTGATTTGTGAGCCGCGGCCGATGCCGTTTCAGAATTATTGTGTACCTTTGCAGCACTTGTCATTTAAGAAACAATGAAGCTGCAGACCAAGCGACATATCAGTTCCATTTTGCTGTTGGCCGTGTTCGTGCCAATGCTGATAGGGTCGTCGCTGCACCTCCACAGGGCAGAGGCATCGGTCGCCGACAGCTGCACCGAATGCGTGCATCATACCCCCCACGCCGGTCACTTCGGCACTTCCACTCCTACGATTCACGCCTGCGTCCTCTGCCAGTTCCTACAATACGACTATCTGGCTGCACCCCTGTTGCTGGCGGCCGCAAGCGTTGCCCTCAGCACCATTTGCCCTGCCACCCGCTCCCGTCGGAATGTGGGCAGGACGTATGACAGCCATCCGCTACGGGCTCCCCCGGCTTTTCATTAAGTCCGTTGATTGGTTTCAGTTGCGCACAGCGTGTCCCAGAGTATAGGGACAGGTTGCGCATCTTTATCTGCTTCATCATTTCAGTCATTACAATCATCCAAAGACAATGAAAAGAACACTTATCATCCTTATCGGCTGCTGTCTGACGCTAACGGCAGCCGCCCAGCATACGGCCGACTCAGTGCAACGCCACTTGAACCTGAACGAGGTAGTGGTGACAGGACTGACCGGCACCACCCGCCTGCGCCAGTCGCCCGCGCCGGTCACCGTGGTCAGCAGTGCACAGCTACAGCAGAACGCCTCGACCAACATCATCGATGCGCTGGCCCACCAGCCCGGCATCTCGCAAGTGACCACCGGCAGCGGCATCTCCAAGCCTGTCATCCGCGGACTGGGCTTCAACCGCGTCGTTGTCGTCGACGACGGCATCCGACAGGAAGGACAGCAATGGGGCGACGAGCACGGCATCGAGATTGATGCACAGCGCATCCACTCCGTAGAGATTCTGAAAGGACCGGCCAGTCTGATGTATGGCAGCGACGCGATGGCGGGCGTGCTCATAATGCACGATGCACCGTCACCGCTCGACGGCATCCTGCGGGCTGACATCGGCGCCGAATACCAGACCAACAATGGGCTCATTGGCTACACAGCCCACCTCGGAGCCAACCACGGCGGACTGGTATGGGACGCGCGGTGGAGCCAGAAGACCACTCACGCCTATACCAACAAGCGCGACGGCTACGTCTACGGCTCGCAGTTCCGCGAGCGGGCGGCCAGCGGAATGCTGGGACTGACACGCCGCTGGGGCCACTCGCACCTGAAGCTGTCTTTCTACCAGCAGACACCGGGCATCGTCGAGGGCGAGCGCGACGAGGAGACCGGTGCCTTCGTCAAGCCCATCATCATCAATGGTGAGCCCGACGAGGCCATAGCCACCAACCGCGACTTCCACTCCTACGGGCATCCGCTGCCCTATCAGCAGATACGCCACTATAAGGCCGTCAGCGACAATGCCGTCCGCATCGGCGACGGAATGCTGAAGGCCATCGTCGGCGTCCAGCAGAACCGACGGCAGGAGTACGAGGCCGAAGGGCTGGAACTGGACTTCCGACTGACCACACTGAACTACAACGTGCACTACATTATGCCCGGAGGCCACCACTGGAAGTATGCTACCGGACTGAGCGGAATGGTGCAGCACTCTGAGAACCTCGGCGACGAGTTCCTCATCCCGGCTTACCGGCTGGCCGACATCGGCTTCTTTGCCTCGGCCACCCACAGCGACGGACCACTGACGCTGAGCGGTGGTGCCCGCATTGACTACCGCCGCCTGCACAGCGATGGCAACGAGCAGCGAGAGGACGAGCGGGCGGCAGCAGTGTTCACACGCCACTTCACCGGACTGACATTCAGCGCAGGTGCCATCTACAACGTATGCCGCCACCTGAACATACGCCTGAACCTGTCGCGCGGCTTCCGTGCACCCAACATCAGCGAACTGGGCTCCGACGGCATTCACGAAGGCACCTTCCACTACGAGCGGGGCAATGCTCGGCTGCGCCCGGAGTTCAGCTGGCAGGCCGATGCGGGCATCGACTATTCGTCGGAGCACTTCTCAGCCCAGTTGGCACTCTTCTGCAACCACATCGAGAACTATGTCTTCCTGATAGGAACAGGCAACGTCATTGCCAGCCAGCCGGGCGAGGCGGCGACGGCCGAGTATCGCTACACACAAGGGACGGCACGCCTGTGGGGCGGCGAGCTGATGCTCGACCTGCACCCCGTCGAGGCACTCCACTTTGAGAACACATTTGCAATGGTCAATGCCGTACAGCTGCACCAGCCACGCGAGACGCGCTACCTACCGATGACGCCTGCACCGCGCTGGACCTCCAGCCTGCGCCATACGCTCATCGGCCACACGCGCCACCTCCAGCACGCCTATGTATCGGCCGGCATCGAGTGTTACCTGCGCCAGAATCACTACTATGCAGCCGACGGCAGCGAGACGGCCACACCGTCGTACACGCTGGTCAACGCGGCCGCCGGTACAGACATCGTGCACCGTGGCCGTCGGTTGCTCACCGTCACACTGGCTGTCAACAACCTGACCAACAGGGCCTATCAGAGTCACTTGAGCCGACTGAAGTATGCGCCCGTGCATCCGCTGACGGGCTATCGCGGCGTCTGCAACATCGGGCGCAACGTCAGCATCAAGCTGGCCATCCCGCTGGAGGTCGAGATGTAAAGGATGCGAGCAGCCACAGCAACCACGCAAGAGCCCCTTCCGAGTGAATCGGAAGGGGCTCTTTGAATAGGTATCTATTGTATTCGTTAGCCTGCGTATGGAGCAGCCTTACTCCACGGTCAGCTTCACCGACTTCACGTCGCGGCTGTTAGGACCCGTCATCAGCTGGAACTCGCCGGGCTCGAGCACCCATTGCAGGTTGTAGTTGTAGAAACTGAGCAGGTCGGGCGTGATGTCGAAGGTTACTTTCTGCGACTCACCCGCCTTCAGATGGATGCGGCGGAATCCCTTCAGCTCCTTCACTGGCCGCGAGAGCGAGGCTATCACGTCGTGAATGTAGAGCTGCACCACCTCGTCGGCCTCGCGCTGCCCCGTATTGGTCACCGTCACGGCCACCTGAACCCGGCCGTCGCGCTTCATCGTGGCCGAGCTGATGGTCGGTTCACTGTAACTGAACGTGGTGTACGACAGGCCATAGCCGAAGGGATAGAGCGGGTCGTTGCGCACGTCAAGATAGTTGCTGGTGTACTTGGCAAACTTGGTCATCCCGTCGGGAAGCGGCCGCCCCGTGGGCAGATGGTTATAGTAGAGGGGCACCTGTCCCGTAGCCTGCGGCATCGTCATCGTCAGGCGTCCCGTGGGCACTTTGTCTCCAAAGAGCACGTCGCAGATGGCATCGGCAGCCTCAGAGCCTCCAAACCACACGTTGAGGATGGCATCCACGTGCTGCTGTTCCCACGTAAGCACCGTAGGACGGCCGGAGAAGTGGAGCAGCACGACGGGCTTGCCCAGCTGCACCAGTTCGCTGAGCAGCTCGGCCTGCACGTCGGGCATCGTCAGGTCGGTGCGACTGGCGCACTCGCCGCTGAAGTCGGCACACTCGCCCATCGCACACACGATGACATCGGACTCACGGGCAATGCGCAAGGCCTCAGCCTTCAGCTGCCCGTCGTCGCCGCGCGGCATCGTCTTTCCAAACTCGGCAGCGCGCTGCAACGCCTCGTCGCGCACCAGATTAGAGCCCTGCGCATAGAGCACCTCGGCCTGCGAGCCCACGGCACGCTGCATTGCCTCATACAGCGTGGAATAGCGCTCGGGCGTCATCGCCACGCACCACGTACCGGCCATATTGGCGCGGTCGTTGGCCAGCGGGCCGATGAGGGCTATCTTGCCCTGCTTCTTCAGCGGCAATACGGCCTCGCCGGCCGGCGAACCCGCACGGGAACCGTTCTTCAGCAGCACGAAGGTCTCAGCGGCAATGCGGCGCGCCTCGGCACGGTTCTCGGGCGTGAAGATGTCGCGCTGGCGGCGCGAGGCATCGCAGTATTTGTAAGGATCGGCAAAGAGCCCCAGCTTGTACTTGGCCTCCAGCACCCGCCGGCAGGCGGCATCGATGTCGGCCACGCTCACCAGTCCCTGCTCCACCGACTGCTCCAGCGTGCGGATAAAGCCTTCGGAACACATATCCATATCCGTGCCGGCGTGCAGAGCCTGTGCCGACGCGCTCTCGAGCGTGCCCACGCCGTGGGGAATCATCTCGCCGATAGAGCCGTAGTCGGTCACCACGAACCCATCGTACTGCCACTCATCGCGCAGCAGGTCGTTCATCAGCCAGCGGTTGGCCGTGGCCGGGATGCCGTCGACGAGGTTGAACGACGACATAAACGAGCCTGCGCCAGCCTCAGCCGCAGCCTTATAGGGAGGCAGATACTGGTTGTACATCCGCTGGCGGCTCATATCCACCGTGTTATAGTCGCGTCCGGCTTCCACGGCACCGTAGAGTGCGAAATGCTTGACGCAAGCCATTATCTGGTCGGCACGGGAGTAGTCGCCCTGATAGCCGCGCACCATTGCCGCCCCAATCAGGCTGCCGAGGAACGGGTCCTCGCCATTTCCCTCGCTGACGCGGCCCCAGCGCGCATCGAGCGCAATGTCGACCATCGGCGAGAACGTCCAGCAGATGCCGTCGGCCGAGGCTTCTTTCGCCGCAATGCGGGCACTCTGCTCAATGGCATCGAGGTCCCACGAGCACGAGAGTGCCAGCGGAATGGGGAAGATGGTCTCATAACCGTGAATCACGTCCATACCGACGATGAGCGGAATGCCCAGTCGCGAGCGTTCTACGGCAATCTGCTGAAGGGCGCGAATCTTGTCGGCTCCCTTCAGGTTGAACACGCCGCCCATCTCGCCCGCAGCAATACGGCCGCTCACCTGCGTATCCTGCGCCTGACCGGTCGTGATGTCGCCGGCCACTTGCAGATTGAGCTGCCCTATCTTCTCGTGCAGCGTCATCTTGCCCATCAGCTCGTCGATGAACGGCTTCATCGGTTTGATGGGTTTCGCTTCTACTCCGACGGCCAGCAGCAGTGCGGCCATCATCATTGTCATCTTCTTCATAGTTGTATCTGGTTTTTAGTTTGACTCTTCTTTCCGGCTTTCGCCCTCGTTTTGACGGATAAAAGGACGTATGCTCACGCACGCGCCCTTCGCCTAAAAAAACGAACTCTATTACTAACTACTTAAGTGTGAATGTTAATTTAGAAACTATATGATTTGATGAAAAACCTATTCTTGCTTCAAATTCACCCGGCTCTGCCACCCACTTCTGACGGGCATCGTCGTAGAAGCTGAGGGCGCGACGGTCGAGCGTCAACGTTACCTCGCGGCTCTCGCCGGGCTGTAGGTACACCTTCTGGAATCCTTTGAGTTCTTTAAGCGGACGCGGCAGTGAGCTCTGGCAGTCGCTGACGTACAGCTGTACGGTCTCGGCACCGGCCCTCTTGCCTGTATTCTTAACGTTGACCGTGACGGTTATATTGTCATCGGCGGTGATTTCTTTCTTGTCAATCCGCGCGTCGCTCAGCTTGAAAGTGGTGTAGCTCAGCCCATAGCCGAAGGCGAAGAGCGGCTTTACCTGATGCTTGTCGGCCCAGCGATAGCCCACGAAGATGTCTTCGGCATAGGTCTCGTCGATGACCTGATGGTCGGCTCGCCACGTGCCGGGATAGGAGCCTGTGGCGTGGGCACCCACGTCTTCCAGCCTGACCGGCCACGTGAAAGGCAGCTTACCGCTGGGATTGACGGCACCGGTCAGCACGTCGGCCAGCGCATTGCCGGCCTCGGAACCGAGGAACCAGCCCTGCACGACGGCAGGCACCTGCTTGAGCCACGGCATTGCCACGGCATTGCCCGAGATGTTCACGACAATCAGATTGCGGTTGGCACGTGCCAATGCCTCGATGACGCGGTCCTGCCCGTAAGGCAGCGCATAGTCTTTGCGGTCGTGCCCCTCGCAGTCCTGATAGTCGCTCTTGTTCAGTCCGCCGATGAATATTACGTAGTCGGCGTCCTTCGCAGCTTCCACGGCCTCGGCAATCAGTGCCTCCGGCGTACGGTTGTCGGCCAGTTGCTGGCCCGTGGTCACTCCATTGTAGTCTCCTGTGACATCGCCCACATAGCCGCGGGCATACTTCAAAACAATCTTTTCACCCAGACGGGCTTTCAGGCCGTCCAGCGGCAGCACCTCGCGCTGCACTTTCAGCGACGACGAACCGCCACCTACGGTCATCATCTTGATGGCGTTCTCGCCTACTACCAATACCTTCTTGGGGCCAGAAGCGGTGTCGATGGGCAGGATGCCACGCTCGTTCTTGAGCAGCACGATGCCCTCGCCGGCCACGCGGCGCGCCGTAGCATAGTGAGCCTCGGAGCACATCGACCCATAGGGACGCTGGCGGTTCATCGTGGTGCGGAACATCAGTCGCAGCACGCGGCGCACTTTCTCGTCCAGCTCCTGTGTAGTGTACTTTCCTTCGGTTATCAGCCGTTTGTAGGGCTGGGCCAAGTAATAATTGTCGTAAGCATTGCTGGCGCCCTCGCTCAGGCCGTTGGTCCACGAACCGAACTCCATATCCAGTCCGTTGCGGATGGCCTCTTCCGTATTGTGCGTGCCGCCCCAGTCGCTGACGACCACGCCGTCGAAGCCCCACTCCTGCTTCAGAATCCGGTTGAGCAGGATGTTATTATGACAGTTGTGTTGGTTCTGATAAAGGTTGTAGGCACCCATTATGGCCCACGCCCCACCCTCGCGCACGGCAGCCTCGAAGGCCGGCAGGTAGATTTCGCGCAGGGCACGGTCGCTCACGATGACGTTGACCTGATGGCGATACTCCTCGTCGTTGTTCAGCGCATAGTGCTTCACGCAGGCAGCCACGCCGCGCGACTGCAGGCCTTTAATGTAAGGTACGACCATCCGACCAGCCAGATAGGGGTCCTCGCCCATATACTCGAAGTTGCGTCCACCCAGCGGCGTGCGGTAGATGTTGACACCCGGGCCGAGCATCACGCTCTTGCCCCGATAGAGTGCCTCCTCACCCAGACTGATGCCGTAAGCCTCCGAGAGGGCGGGATTCCACGTTGCTGCCAAGCAGGTGAGTGCAGGGAATGCCACGCACGAGTCGTTGGTCTGTCCGGCCTGCTCCCATTCATCCCACAGCACATCGGGGCGCACGCCGTGAGGGCCGTCGTCGGTCCACACGTCGGGAAAGCCGAGGCGCTTGATACCGGCCGAAGAGAACTTGCTCTGAGCGTGGATGACGGCAATCTTCTCGTCGAGTGTCATCCGGCTGAGGGCATCCTCAATGCGCAGTTCGATGCTCTTACTCTCGTCCAGATAGACGGGCAGTTGCTGTGCCATAGCCGAAAGGATGGCGAGCAGGGCAATGAATGTAAAGGTCAGTCGTTTCATCTTACTGTTTTTTAATGTTTGCCGCGTGTCGGTTTGCTGTGTCCCCTTCCCGCGAGGTTCTCTTTTTCTTTTTTGCTAATTTGCTGAATTGTTGATGTTGATAATAAGTTAGTCAGACGTTGATAATAAGTTAGTCAGCTCACGCCGATGTCGGTGTTTCTTTCCGACGATGCAAAGGTATATCATTTTTGAACGTCCTCAAAGAGGATATAAACTGAAAAGTGGCATCGGGGGAATACGTCAAAAACTCAAACGTCTGGATTCCAGAGGATTAGAGCAATATCGGTTTCGCCGAAAAGTGGACTGGGTATAGAGGTGTTTTCTGTACACGAAAGGCCTTTTCCCGCTACTTTGGTGCCACTGCTACCGCGCTCGCTGCGGATGGAGGGGCCGCCGGCAGCCCGCCAGACTGGCCTTACCGTCATCACGCTGCCGACAGCCGGGAAGGAATTCTCGCGAGAATTTCGGAAATTTTCGCGAGAATTTCAAAAATTCTCGCGAGAATTCTCAATGGCCCCACCCGTACGGCAGGGAGAGAGGCGCCGTTCGGACTGCTCAAGCCACATCGTCGACGAAGTCAAGTCCCTGATGTGAGTGGCAGATGAATGAGCAGAACGTGTCCTTATACTGCGGGAACGCCGACAGATAGTCGGCCGTCACCTGCGTACGCACTGCATCGGCCTGCTGCACGTCGATCAATGCCACGCACGAGCCGATGAAGCCGGCACCGCTGAAGCGCGCCCCATAGACGCCCGCGGTGTGGCGCAGGCTCTGATAGAGCGAGATGAGCTCGGGCGAACCGCACTCGTAATTGTGGATGGAACTCTCACAGCTCTCGAACATCAGCTGCCCAAAGTGCTCTATGTCGCCCTGCTGCCAGAGCTCTACACCCCGCTGCACGCGCTCGTTCTCCTCGTAGAAGTGGCGGGCACGGCGGAAAAAGCGCGGAGGCATCATCGGGGCATAGCGGTCGTAAAGCTGCCGGTCTACGTGGCGCAGGTGTACATTCTCCAACCGTCCTAACTGACTGTCGCCGTAGGCCTGCAGCATCCAGCCGGCCGCACGGCATTCCTGCACACGCAGGTTGTAGTCGGTATTGGTCAGCATCCGCGAAACGCCGCTGTAAAAGATACCGATGCAGAAAGGCAGGTTCTCGTCGGGTGCATCGGCACCGAACGTACCGAAAGGCAACGTCTGGTGCTCCGACGTCTCGGTATCGATGAAAAGCAGATGATGGCGTTCGCCCAGCGTCACGCACGACTGGTCGAGGATGCCGTTGGTCAGTCCGATGAACATCCGCTCGGCGCGCGAGGCCAGCGTCACCATCTGGTCGCGCGTCAGCAACAGATAGTTGGCCTTTGCCAGTGCTGCGATGAATCCGCACAGCAGCGCTGCCGACGAGGCCACGCCGCCCGAAGGGATGGAGCCACGGATAATGCCGCGCACCCCTTTCTTCAGCTGGAACTCTTTCTGCATCACCCATACGGCACCACGCAGGAAGTCGCCCCAGTTGAAATGCTTCTCGTAGATGGGGGCCTCCACGTGGAAGATGGTGGGGTCGGCAAACGACAGCGACACCATCTCTATAAGTCCCGTTTCGGTAGGTTGGAAGAGAATGTCGATGCCCTTATCCACGGCAAAGCCCGTCACCAGTCCGTGCTGGTGGTCGACGTGGGCTCCCAGCGGACTGACGCCGTAGGGAGCAAAGACGTGGTACAGGTCGTCACCCGGGCCGAAGTGACGCTCATAGTGTTGATATAACTCTTTCATTGCTGTATCTTTACTTATCATTTATCCTTCAGTCCCATTGAGCGGATGTAGCCTGACTGCGGGATGCAGTGCTCATAGCGGCTGTTGGCCACATACTGCATCAGCAGGCGCAGGGCCTCGCGCTGGTCGGGACGGGCCTCGCGCCACTCTTGGAACGAGCCGCGCGGAGCCTCGGAAAACCTGACGATGATGCTGTCCCACGCCTCGGGACGCGGAATGGCCATCATACAAGAGCCGTCAATCTTCTTGTAAGGCCAGAAGGTGTAGCCAATGCCGTTGGCACGCATCACCTCTACGAAGTCGGCCTGCCACTGGTCGGTGTTGTGACCTATCTCGCCCATATACATCGGCAGTCCCGTACGATTGCGGAAGTCGATGAAATGGCGGATGGCATCGGCCGTGGCATCGCCGCCGTAGCGATGGCACGTGAACATCAGGTTAGAGTCGAAGGTCCAGTCGGCGAACATCGAGAAGTTGCTGTTCCACTGGGCACCGCCCAGCAGGATGATGTGGTTGCGGTCCACGGCACGGATGGAACGGACGGCACGCTTATAGAGCGGCTCCAGCAACTGGTTGAGTGTATCCTTATTGCTGAAGAAGTGGGCTATAGGCTCGTTCATCAGTTCGTAGCCGAGGATGACGGGCTCGTCGCAGTAGCGGCGGGCTATCTGCTGCCAGATGTCGCAGAAGAGCTGCTGACTGCGCTCGCTCTCAAACAGCCACGGATAGCCGTAGCCATCGTCGATGTTGTCGCCGGTCTGACCGCCGGGGCAGTCGTGCATATCGAGAATGAGGTGCAGGCCGCTGGCGCGACACCACGTCACCACACTGTCAATGCGGGCAAAGCCGTCCTTACGTCCAGTCTGCCCCATATAGTCTTCGTCGGTGAACAGCTTGTAGTTGAAGGGCAGCCGGATGGTATTGGCACCCGTACGGGCTATGAAAGCGATGTCGGCACGCGTGATGTAACTGTCCTTGAAAGCCTGCCAGAAGTCGGCCGCCGCATCGGGACCTACCAGCTGGCGCACCATCTGGTCAATCATCCACGCGGAGTTGGTACGCGTCAGCCCGAACATATAGCCTTCGGGGTTCAGCCAGTTGCCCAGATTGGTACCCACGATGCGGTAGGGGCGGCCATCGGGCTGCAGCACCTCAGTGCCAGCCACATACAAAAACTTGCCACCGGTCTGCGCCTGCAGACCAGCAGCAAGTGTCACGATGAGTAAGAATGTGATAATAAATCGTTTCATCGATTATTCATTTTCCATTTAGTTCTTCTGATAGACACGCACGTAATCCACCTTCATCTGTACGGGCAGCGCGCTCTCGTCCGTACCGGCATAGCCGCCCCAAGAGCCACCCCACGCGAGGTTGAGAATCAGGTGGAAGGGCTTATCGTAGGGGAAGTTGCGCACGGTGTGGTCGCTGGAGTATGACAGCAGTAGCTGTCCGTCCACGTAAGTCTTGATGTAGTCAGTCGTCCACTCCAATGCATAGATGTGGTACTCTGACTCAGCCGTGCCAATGTTGCGGGCTACCGTCACCTGTGTATTGTTGACGTGGTAATGTCCCTCGGCGTGCAGGCTGCTCGACACCACGTTGGCATCAACGCCCACCTCTTCCATAATGTCTATCTCGCCGCACTTCGGCCAGCCCTCGCTGACCCAGTCCACTGAGATGGGCATCATCCAGAAGGCAGGCCACGTGCCCTTGCCCTTAGGCAACAGGATGCGCGCCTCGAAATAGCCGTACTGCCAGCCTTTGCCGCCGTTCTTGGCGTTGACGCGGCCCGAGTAGATCTTGCCGTCGCTGGCTTTGAAGCAGTTGATGACCAGCCGGCCATTCACCTGCTCGGTGGTGTTAATGCCGTTGCGGGCACCTTTGATGTAATATTGCTCCTCGTCGTTGACCTGTGTGGCCATTCCCGGCCCCCAGTTGGTCTCCCACTCCCAGTCGCTGCTGTTGAGCTGATCGCCCTGATTGAACTCGTCGGCCCATACCTTTGTATAGCCGGCAGGTACATAGCCCGACTCTGCTGTCACCTCGGCGGGCTCCTCTGTGATGAAGGCTTCCTGCGTGACGACGACGTCAAGCCGCTGGCCGGCTGACTGCACGACGATGTGGCCTGTACGCTGTGCCGAACGGGTGTTGGCCGCCACGCTCACGCTAATGCTGCCCTCGGAGTGCTGGGCATTCTGCGTGGTGATGCTCAGCCACGCCTTGGCACTCTCTTCCGGATAGGCTGCCCACGACGTTCCTGTGGTATGGATTTGCAGCTGATAGGTGCCACCCTCGGCCTGAACATTCAACTGGGCGGGCGTACTGGTCAGCGTGGCCGCCGTCGTTCCGCCGCCGCCTCCATTGTCGTCAGCATCGTCACCGCCGCAGGCCGTCAGCGTTGTGGCAGCCAAGAGCAGCAGTGTGCTCAATAATAATTTCATTGTCTTCTCCATAGCGGTTTTGTCATTTGCTTGTTATTCATTTGTATCGAAAGAACAGGTGCAACCGAGGTTGCACCTGTCTTGCTGTAGCGTGCTGACAGCCAGCACGCGAGATGTAATCATTATTTCGGATTGTGCTTCTGGATGACGATGTCGCTCAGCTTCACTTCAGCACCCACAGGAGCACCTCCGAGATCGAGGATGAACTTGGCTTGGTCGAAAGCTATCGGATTGCCATTGTTGTTGGCCATCACCTTAGCAAAGCGCACCACGTTGTCTCCCTTCTTCAGTGCCACGGCCCCGTTGTAGTACAGGGCATTCGGGTCGCCACTCTCATCGGGATCCTTGTTCACCTTGATGGTGACGCGATCGATGGCTTCGCTGGCCGTCAGCTTGCAGGAGATGTCGTAGAAAGCACCCTCCTCAATCGGCAGTGCCACCTCGGGGATGGTGCACTGCGCCTGCCATTCGCCACCGCCATTGTCGGTGACCGTGATGGTGTAGACACCATTGGCATAAGAGAAGTCGGGGTCGCCAATCTGAGCCCATCCGGCATTGGCCCACCAGAAGTTCATCGTGCCTTTGGTGTTGAAGCCTGCACCGATGTTCTCGGGAGCGTCAACGGCAGCCCAGTTCACGTTGTCGGGATCGAAGTCCTCTTCCACGGCCTCATCGTCGCCGTTGATGAAGATGAACTGCCAGCTGATGCCGGGAAGATTGAGTACGACGGTCATCGTCTTGTCAGTGAGGTCGGTGATGTAGTATTCCGTAGCATTGTTGAACTGTGCGTCGTCGGCCAGATAGGGGAAGAGCGACTTGGCGGGCAGGGTGAACGTCACCATATCGTTGTCGCCATCGTAGCTCAAAGCTGCCGTACCCTCGGCCACGGCACCGGCATTGCCCACGGCAGGAGCGTCGAAGTCGTTGTCGCCGTCAGAGCCGGGGAATACGGTGATGCCCTTGTTCATAAACGTATAGCCATCCTCGCCGGCACTGTAGCTGAACCGAATGCTGCCGCCGTCGTCCGTCTTGGTAAACGTCAGACGGTCGTCGTAGATGCAGTTGGCTTCCTTATCGTTAGGACCGGCACTCCACCACTCCGAGGGAGAGGCCAGCGACGAGCCGCAGCCCATATGACTCTTCTTCGAGGCGTAGATGCGCCATTCCTTCGAGCTGCCGCCAGTCAGTTTCTGAATGGCGCTGGTAAAGTCGTAGCGGGTCTCGTCGATGGTCACCGAACCCGAGTAAGAGCCCTCGGCCACACCATTGCGGTTGGCCAGCTGCACGGAGTAGTTGTAGGTTCCGGCCACGATGTAATTCTTCACCAGACCGTTGGTGGTGGGATGTCCGCTGACACCGTCGATGGTCCAGATGGGGTAGCATCCGGGATTGTCGATGGCAAACGTCACGTTATTGGTCTCCTGATCGACCACGATGGCAGGCTTGAGGTCTTCAATCTTAGGGATACCAGCCTCGCTGGCACCTTCGAATTCCTCTGGAGAGCAAGCAACCAATGCTGTCAGCATCAGGCTTGCCAGACTGAACATTCTGAATATCTTGTTCATACGTAATCTTTTGTTAATGGTGATTAGTAATTAGGATTCTGCTTCAATGCAGGGTCCGAAGCTAACTCTGTATAGGGAATGGGCAGATACTTGCGAGCCGAAGTCCAAGCACGGGTACGCTCAGAGTTCTCCACATTAGGCTCAGCCACCAGCACCTGAGCAGCACGACCCGTGCGGACGAGGTCGAAGTATCGCTTGCCTTCGCCAAAGAACTCGTGGCGGCGCTCGGCGAGCAGGGCATCCTCAGTAGCAGCGCTCAAGTCGTTCAGACCGGCACGGCGACGCACCTCGTTCAGGTAGTTCTTGGCCGTAGTGGCATCACCACCCGTCTTCAGCAGCAGCTCGGCAGCGTTGAGCAGCGTCTCGGCATAGCGGTAGACGCGCAGATTCTGTCCGTAGCTCATCTGCTTGTCACCCGTGGCGCGCTCGCAGAGGGCGGCATAGGCATAATGTTTGTTCAGCCAGAGGTTGGTATTCTGATAACGGGGAGCAAAGTCGGCCGTCAAATAGGGCGTCACGTCAAGAATGCTCACGTCGCGACGCGTGTCGCCGGCTTGGAACGTGGCATAGGCATCGGTGCGGACGGGTGCAAAGCCCCAGCCATCGTTGGTGCCAATCTCACCGAAAGGAGCGGGAGCCGAGCAGAGGCGCGGAACCACCGTGCCACCGGCAAGAATAGCATCACCAGTACCCCAGCCGCGGGCCGTCTTGTTGTCGGAGTAGTTGACCTCAAAGATAGATTCCTGTCCCCATTCGCCTTCAACGGTGAAAAGGTGCTCATAGCTGGGATCCAGCTGATAGTGGCTGTCGCCGATAATCTTCTGCATATAGCCGAGAGCCTTGGCGTAGCGGCTCTGATCTTGCTGATAGAGCACCCAGTCGGCATACAGCATATAGGCAGCAGCCTGCGACATACGACCGAGGTTGTCCTCGTCCCAGTACATAGGCAGGGCGTTAGTCTCGATAGCTTCTTCAAGATCGGTGATGACGCGGTTGTACACCTCGGTGGCACCCTCGTCCCAGTCGGCAGCCAGCTGCGGGTACTGATAGTCACCCGACACACGCTCGAAAGTGAAGGGTACGTTACCCCAGAACTTCCACAGCCAGATGTAGTAGTAAGCACGCAGCACGCGCTCCTCAGCATTCAACGCTTTGTACACCTCGGGACGGATGGCACCAGCCTCGATGTTGTTCTCCAGATAGGCCAGCGCGTCATTGCAGCGCTTAACACCCGAATACATATTGCTCCATATACCCGTCATACCCTCCAACGGAGTCGACTCGTAGTTGGCCATCAGATGCCAGAACTTGTTGTCGCCAGGGCCGCTGCCGCCCACGAAGATGTCGTCGGCCATAATGTCGGCCATAATATGCTGCGGGTTATACTGTACGCCGTTCCAGTCGTTCCACTGCACGGGGCTGTACGAAGCCACCACCGACTGCAACATCACCTCCTCGCCAGTGTAGTATTCGTCGGCAGACTGCTGGGTCTTCGACTGCTCCTCGAGGAAAGAATCAGAGCAACCGGTCAGTGCCAATGCACCGGCCATCAGGCCCATTACTAATATATTGGTCTTTTTCATTGCTTTCTTTGATTAATACGTATAATTATTTTGTTCCATTAGAATCCGAGATTGAAGCCAACGGTCCACGTGCGGGCCTGCGGATAGACACCGTAGTCAACACCTAAGGAGGTGGCACCCGACGAGATTTCCGGATCCATTCCGGCATACTTGCTGATGGTCAGCAGATTCTCGGCAGCCACGAAGACGCGCAGGCGGTCAATGCCAATCTGCCGCAGGATGTTCTTCGGCAGCGTATAGCCCAGCTGGATGTTCTTCAGGCGCATATAAGCACCGTCGGTCAGATAGAGGTCGGACGCAGCCCAGTTCTGCGTCTTGTCACCATAGACGAAGCGCGGATACTTGTTGGACGTGCCCTCGCCGGTCCAGCGGCCCAGCATCCAAGCCGGCAGATTCTGCTTCTCCACGTCCACACGGCGGGTGGCATCGAAGATGTCGTTGCCCCATACACCCTGCAGCATTGCAGAGAAGTCGAAGCCACGCCACTCGGCGGCAATATTGATACCGTAGGTCCAGTCGGGCGTACCCTTACCGATGCGCACGCGGTCGTTCTCGGTGATGACGCCATCGCCGTCCGTATCCAAGAAGCGTACGTCGCCCGGTACGGGATTGGCATTGACGGTGTGCGTCTTGCCATCGGTCTGGCGGGCCAGATACTCGTCCACCTCGGCCTTATTCTGGAAGATTCCGTCGGTCTTGTAGCCATAGAAGTAGGGGAACGGCTCGCCGTTCTTGGCGGCAGTGATGGTACCTGTGCCTTGGAAACCGTCCAACTCTTGGAAGCCGGTCTCGTTGCCGTAGTTCACCAGCTCGTTCTTCAGATAAGAGAGGTTGCCGCTGACGCGGAACTTGGCATCGGCAATACGGAACTTGTAGGAAGCCTCAAACTCAACGCCCGAGTTCTTCATCTCGCCGACGTTACCCCAAGGCTTAGCCTCGCCGATGTAGGTCGGGATGGGCATCTGCAGCAGCATACCGTTAGTCTTCTTGATGTAATAGTCTACCGTGAAGGTCAGTTTATTGTTGAAGAAGCCGAAGTCCAGTCCGAAGTCGGTCTGCTCGCTCTCCTCCCACTTCAGCTTGGAGTTGGGCAGATGCGAAGCCTTCGAGCCCGTGGCCGGCAGCTCCTCGCGCCCGAGCAGATAGTTGTTGTTGCCGCCCGTGGCAGCATTCACCGTGTAGAGGAAGTTGGGGATGGCCTCGTTACCGTTCTTACCCCAAGAGAAGCGAACTTTGAAGTTGGTCAGCCAATTGCGGGTGGGCTCCATAAACTTCTCGTTCATCACGTTCCAACCGAGCGAGAAAGAGGGGAAAGTGGCATACTTGTTGTCGGGGCCGAACTTCGACGAACCGTCACGACGGACGGTCACCTCGGCCATATAGCGCTCGTCGTAGTTGTAACTGATACGACCGAAGAGCGAAGCCAGCGTAGAAACGTCGTAGGGTGCACCGCTGACGCTCTGCTTACCCTCGACAGAAGTACCCGTAGAGGCGTCAATGTAGGGACGATTCAAGCCGATGATGTCGTGGCGGTTGCCATACAGATAGGAGCCGTACGACTTCTTGGCCGACTGGCCGAGCACGACGTTGAACGAGTGGCCGTCAATCTCTTTGGCAAACGACAGCGTGTTCTCTATCTGCCATACCGTGTTGTCACCCTTAGTGCTGTAAGCAGCCGTGTGGTCGGACTCCGTACCGACACGGATGAAGTAGATGGGCGTATAGCCGTCGCTGCCCCAGAAGCTCTGGTCAGCACCATAGCTGAAGTGATAGGTCAGCCCGTCGTAGAGCTGCAAGTCTGCGGCTACGTTAGCCACCAGCTTGTGGCTCCAGCCCTTGTCGCCGGGCAGAGCCAGCATAGCCAGCGGGTTGCCGAACTCGTGGTAGTCGGTTCCGGGCGTCATATAGATCTGTCGTATGCCGTTGGCATCGGTACGGCCGGTGTAGAACGGCACATAGTTGGCAATGTTGGCGGTATTGTAGTCAATCTCGTCCAATGCTTCCTGCCCGTCCTTATAGGGCTTCAAGATGGGAGGCAATGCCAGAGCCGAACCCAGCACAGAGCCTTGCCAAGCATTGGCGTCGATAGACTTGCTGTGGATGCGGGCATAGGAGAGGTTGACCGCTACGTCGAGCTTGTTGAGCCACTTGCGGTCCTTCGTCTTGTCAAAGATGTTGTACTTCGTATTCGAACGCAGCGTCAGACGATTATAGTTCGAACGGTCCCAGTTGCCGCCGATGATACCCTCGGAGGTATAGTAGCCCAGCGACAGATAGTAGTTCACCTTCTCCGAAGCGCCACTCACGCTCAGTTCGTGGTTCTGCACGGGTGCATTGTCATTGAACACAAGGTCCTGCCAGTCGGTACTCTCAGCGAAAGCGTAGGGATTGGCATAAGGAGCAGCCTGTCCGGCATTGATGTAACCCTCGTTAATCAGCACGGCATAGTCGGTAGCATTCAGCACATCGCGGTGCTTCCAAGCTGACTGCCAGCCCTGCGAGAAGTTATAGTTGACACTGACCTTGCCTTCCTTGCCTTTCTTAGTAGTGACTAGTACCACACCGTTGGCGGCACGGGCACCATAGATAGCACCAGATGCCGCATCCTTCAGCACTTCCAAGCTCTCAATATCACTGGGGTTCAGATAGTCCAGTCCACCCTCAATGGGCATACCGTCGACGATATACAGCGGGTCGGAACCGGCATTCATCGAGCCGACGCCACGGATGCGGACGCGGGCGGCAGCACCGGGCTGGCCGGATGACGACGTCACCTGCACACCAGAGGCCAAGCCCTTCAGGGCATTGTCCATACGCAGCGGAGCCGTCGAGGCGAGGTCTTCGCTGTTGACCTTTGCGATTGAAGCGGTCACCACGCTCTTTTTCTGCACACCGTAACCGACGACCACTACCTCGTCAAGCAGCTTGTCGTCAGTCTGCAACGTGATGCGCAGATTGTCCTGTGCCTTCACCTCCTGCGTCTGATAACCGATGTAGGAGATGACCAACGTAGCACCCGGCTGGACCGAAACGCTGAAGTTTCCGTCGAAGTCGGTCACAGAACCATTGCTGGTTCCCTTCTCAACTACAGAGGCACCGATGACGGGTTCGTTGCTGTTGTCCACCACAACACCCGAAATCGTACGCTTCTGTGCAAGAGCAGTAGCTGACATTATTATAAATGACAGCAACAAGAATAAAAACTTGCTTCTTTTCATACGTTAATTGTTTGTTATTGATATTATTAAGTTAGTTTTTCCTGTTTCAGGTTTCTCCCTCCCTTTGAGGGACTGACGATGCAAAGGTATTTAAAAAAAGGTCAAAACGATAGGCCTTTGGGCTAAAAAGTGGACGATTTTAGCGACATTAGAAAAGCAAACCTTTGTTTTTCAGTTGGTTAACAATTAGCTCCCTCGCCAAATGAGTGGACGCAATATAGAGGTGTATTTCAAACAATTTAAGCTAAAATTCACCCATTTTAAGTGTTTTCTGGGTGAATTTTAGCTTAACTTTCAGCTGTTCTGCGTGGCGCAGCTGCTTACTTCTCCTCGGTGTCAATCACCTTCCAGATGCAAGCTGCCAGTGCACCGCCCACCAGCGGACCTACGATGAACACCCACAGGTCTGCCAATGCCTGACCGCGCTCGAAGAGAGCCGGGCCGATGGAACGGGCGGGATTCACCGACGTACCGGTGAAGTTGATGCCCACGAGGTGAATCAGAATGAGGCTCAGACCGATAGCCAGACCGGCAAAGTTGTTGGTTGCACCATTCGTCTTGGCCGTAGCGCCCAGCACCACGAGCACGAAGAGCGTGGTCAGCACCACTTCGACAAGCAGGCCGTTGGCCACACCGCCAGCACAGGAGTTGGCACCTGTCGTAGTGCCTGCAGCCAGACCCGGAGCCGTAGCTACGATACCAGCCAGCACGGCAGCGGCCAGAATGGCACCGATGACTTGGAATACGATGTACATACCGCAGTCCTTAGCGTTGATGCGACCGCTGAGGAACACGCCCAGCGTGATGGCGGGATTGATATGGCAACCGCTGATGCCGCCGATGGTATAGGCCATAGCGACTACCGAGAGGCCAAAAGCAATGGCCGTACCCACTACCGATGCTGCGTCGTGACCGCAATTCAGGCTGACAGCTGCGCCGCATCCTAACAATGTAAGCACGAACGTGCCCACCAATTCTGCTAAATACTTTTTCATAATGCTTTGTTTTTAGATTGATTATTTAAGTGATTAATTTGTCGCAAATATAGGCAAAATATTTGAAAACCACAAGCAAAAAGGGGCGAAATCATCACTTTTGAGGATGATTCCGCCCCTTTCTGCCCTATTTCTCCTGATAGTCAAAGTAGTAGAAGTCGGCATAGCCGCCTCCTTCTTTCCCCTCTGCCATCATTCCGATGGTCACGCCCGTGAATCCGCCGGCCACCTCGGTGCTCACCAGCGAGCAGTCTACGTCGCCAACGTGGAGCCAGTCCCGTGCGTCGGTTGCGGCATAGAAGCGGTAGAACTGCCCGTCGCTCGTGATGCGCAGACGGACGCGCTCGGGCACCTGCTCCCACTCGGTGCTGCCGCAGCAGGCGTTGAGCGACTTCAGCGCGCACATCAGCCGGATGCCGTTCTGCGTGGCGTAGAGGTCGATGTGGCCGTTGTTGATCTGGAAGACCGACAGTCCGAAGGTGCCTGTCTGCGTACTGTCAGCCCCGCCGTGCAGGCTCAGCTGGGTCTCCACCTCGATGCGCTCGCTCTCCTGTCGCCGTCCTACAAACGTGGGGCGGTCGTTCTCGTTCAGCGAACTGTGGGGATAGAGCCGCAGCCGGCCGTCAGCCTGCTCGTAGTTCTTTGCAATGGGATTCTGCTGATACACCCACTCAGGGCCCAGCTTATTATTAAATAAGGTACGCGTGAGCGACTTCTGTACGGGAACGGCGGGCAGCGTGTTCACCTGCATCAGCGTGTCGATGGGGTTACCGCCGTTCACAACCGGCCATTTCCCCTTTTCCCACGTCACGGGTGCCAGATAGGTCTCGCGCCCCAGATGGTGGTACGAACCGCCGAAGTTGCGGTAGGCAAGAAACACCATCCACCACGAGCCGTCGGCCGCCTGCACCAAGTCGCCGTGCCCCGTGCCCTGTATCTGCATCCCCTGTCCGGCCATCGAGCAGTTAGTCAGCAGCGGATTGGCGGGATTGGACACGTAGGGGCCGCCTATCTTGCGGCTGCGGGCGATGGTCAGCTTGTGGGCCAGCTCGGTGCCGCCCTCCGAGATCAACAGATAGTACCAGCCATCCTTCTTGTAGAGGTGCGGTCCCTCGGGATAGCGCCCGCCCGTTCCGCGCCACAGCGGCTGGCTCTCGGAGAGCTGTTCGCCCGTCTGGGGATTGATTTCGCAGAGCATTATCGTGTTGTCGGGATTGCTCACCATATAGCAATGGCCGTCCTCGAAATAGAGCGAGGGGTCAATGCCCTGCTGCTTCAGCCATACGGGCTCGCTCCACGGACCGCGCGGATCGGTGGCCGTGACGAGGAAGTTGCCCCCGTTGCCCACGTTGGTAGTTATCATATAGTAGGTGCCGTCGTTATAACGGATGGTGGGGGCGTAGATGCCCAGCCACGACGTGGCTCCCTTCAGCGGCAGCTGGCTCTCGCGATCGAGCACATTGCCGATGAGTTCCCAGTTGACCAAGTCTTTCGAGTGGTAGACGGGCACACCGGGAAAATACTGGAACGACGAGTTGACCAGATAGAAGTCACTGCCCACCCGACACACCGAGGGGTCGGGATGGAAACCGGGGACGACGGGGTTGCGCAACTGTGCCGAAGCACTCAGCACGGCCACGAGCGTCAAGAGAAGAAGAAGATGCTTTTTCATATCAGAATAGTTTAGACTTTACAAAGATACGCATAATCCCTCAAAGTACCAAACCTATGGGCATAAAAAAAGGGACTACGCTTAGTCCCAACCTTGTTAACCTTAAATCTAATACTATGAAAAACACATTGCAAATGTACGCATTTTCAGAACAATGGCAAGCAAAACGTCCACTTTTTAGTGTCAATCCTACTATTAATTGACTTAAATCAAGCCGCCTTTGTCCAACAGTTGCTTCAGCAGGAACGTTGCGTTCTGGTTGCGAGCCACGCCCGGTGCTATCTTGTAGGTATAGGTTACAGTGTCTGACAACTCTATCTCGAAGCAGTAGTTGTGGAACTGTCCGGGCCGCTCGTCGGCCATCCGCGACAGCTCAAGGTCGTGGGTGGCAACGATGCCGCTGACGGTCTGGCGCGCAATGGCCTCCAGAAACATCCGCGAGCCGTTCAGCTTGTCGAGCGAGTTAGTGCCCTTCAATATCTCGTCGAGGATAATCAGATGGCGGCGGCCGGGCGTCAGCCGCCCGAGCAACTGCTGCAGGCGCAGCAGCTCGGCATTGAAGTAGGAGATGCCGCTGGCCAGACTGTCGCTGGTGCGCATACTGGTAAACAGCGCAAAACGGCTCACCGTCAGCTGCCCGGCAGCCACGGGCAGCCCCGCCCACGCCGCCAGACAGCTGACGCCCACCGAGCGCAGGAACGTGCTCTTGCCTGCCATATTGGCCCCGGTGACGATGTAGTAGTGCCCGTCGGCTATCTCGAAGTCGTTGCCTACGGCCGCCGCGCCCAAGAAAGGATGGCGCAGGTCGCGCGCGCGATATATTATAATAGGTGAATCCACGACCTCGGCGTCGGTGTCCGTCGGGTGATTGTAGCGATAGGTGCCCATCGACACCAGCATATCCAGCTGACTGACCAGCTCCACCCACTGGCTCAGCCGGTCGCCGTAGCACTGCTGCCAGCCGAGGAAGCGGCGCAGCAGGAACACGTCGCTCAGGAAGAGCGCGTTGGCCAGCTGCCCGCCGAGCAGGTTGCCGCGGCGGTCGAGCCCCCGCAGGATGCGCTCCAAGCGGCTGAAGGAGAGGACGGCCGGGCGCAGCTGTTCTTGCATCTGTCCCAGCAGGCCGTCGCTGCCGAAGGGGGCGTCGGTGAAGTGGCGAGTCAGGCGGACGTAGACTTGCAGCTGGCGGTGCAGGCGGTCTACGGCCGAGGCTACGGCGCGCAGCGGGAGCGACGTCAGCAGATAGGCTGCTGCCAGATGGAACAGTCCCCACCAGATGGGCACGCTGGCCGACACATAACCGGCCAATGCTGCTATCAGACTGCCGAAGAAACCGGCGATACACAGGCCGCACACGACGGGCACCAACGGGCTCAGCGGCCACAGGCCGGTCTCCAGCTCTCGGGCACGCGCCACGGCCTCCTCCAGCTGGCGGGTGTCAACGCGTTGCCGCTGCCCCATTGCGAGGAAAACGGCTCGCCACGGCTCAGCCTCAGCCAGCACGCCGACGGCCTCGCGCCGCCGCGCTATCTCGTCGCACCCGTCGGGCATCTCGCTGCTGAGCAGGGCGGCCAGCGCGTCGGCTCCCCCACTGCTGACGGCACGGCAGAGGTGCTGAAAGAGCGACTGCGGCCCGAAGACGTCGAGGTCGAACGTATAGGGATGGCGCGGGTCGGCATAGCGCTGCCCGTCGTCGAATGGCTCTAAGTGGCCTGCCAGATACTGCAGCTCGTGCTGATAGACGCGGTGCAGGTCTTCCAGCTGCTCCGTCTGCGCGCTGTTCTGCCCGTCTTTCCAGCGCACCGCCAGATAGGCGGCGAGCATCAGGGCGGCCATCCACAGCCACGCCACGCCCGCACTGTCTGCCACCGTGTAGGTCGCCAGTGCTGCCAGCATCAGGCCGAACGTGGCCAACTGCCCCGCTAAGAAGAGGCGGTTGCGACGCCGCAGCCGCGCGAGGGCGGCAGCCAGCTCGTCGGCGCGGTGCTGATAATAGGAGGGTCGGTCGGTCATAATGGCGGCAAAGGTACGTAAAAAGCGTGAGAAACGGGCGGGGCAGAAATGAATTCTCGCGAAAATTTCCGGAATTCTCGCGAGTATCCGGAAAAGTCTCGCGAGAATTTCTCCACGGGCGTCTTGGCCGTCTGCCTACTTTTGGTTATCTTTGCATCTCAAACCATACGAACAAGACAATGACAATGGACAATCCATACATCAAACAATATCCCGAGCTGATGGCGGGAAAGACCGTACTCTATGTCCACGGCTTCGCTTCGAGCGGTCAGTCGGGCACGGTAGGCCGGCTGCGCGAGGTGATGCCCGAGGCTAACGTGATAGCCCCCGACCTGCCACTCCACCCTGCCGAGGCACTGGAACTGCTGCGGCAGACGTGCGCCAGCGAGCAGCCCAGCCTCATCGTAGGCACCTCGATGGGCGGAATGTTCACCGAGAAGCTCTACGGCTACGACCGCATCTGCGTGAATCCGGCGATGCAGATGGCCGAGACGATGAAGGAGCACGGGATGATGGGGGCACAGACGTTTCATAACCCGCGGCGCGACGGCATTCAGGACTTCATCGTGACAAAGGCACTGGTGAAGGAATATAAGGCGATAACCGAGCTGAACTTCAGCGGCACCGACGACGGGGAGCAGCGACGCTGCTGGGGACTCTTCGGCGACGAGGACCCGCTGGTAGACACCTACGAGCTGTTTCGCCAGCACTATCCGCAGGCCATCCGCTTCCACGGCGAGCACCGGATGAGCGACCAGAGCTTTATGCACTCGGTGCTGCCCGTCATTCGCTGGATCGACGATGCCCAGCAACGCCGCGAGCGACCCGTGGTCTACATCTGCACCGAGACACTGGCCGACGGCTGGCAGAAGCCCACCAGCTCGATGCTGAAGGCCGTCAGGATGCTCATCGAGCACTATCAGGTCTACTTCGTTGCGCCTGCGCGGTCGGCCGAGCCCGAGCGCTACGCCGAGGTGACGGCGTGGCTGGAGCAGTATGTCAACGTGCCGGCGTGGGGACACACGGTGTTCACCAACCAGCGCCACCTGCTCTATGGCGACTACCTGATTACGGCCGACGACCTGCCTGAGGCAATGGCCACCGTCGTCCGCTACGGCAGCGACACGTTCAAGACGTGGGAGGAGGTCATCGAATACTTCGACCGGCTGGGCGGTCAGTAAATCAAAAGCGGGGCGATGTCAGCATTCTGACATCGCCCCGCACTGGTTTTCTATGTATAGAGAGAGTTGGATGCTAATCGTTCAGGTCCAAATGGCGGTCCAGATTGAGGAGCATACTGTCGGGCAGCATCTCCGACAGGCTGTCGAGCAGCCCATTGATGACAGCCCCCACCTTACCACTTTTGATGATGATGTTGAGCTCTACCTCGGGGTTGGGCTTATTACGCTCCACCTCGATGCTATAAATCATCGTCTTATCGCCCTTCTTGAAGATGAGTGTGCGCTCCTCTTCGTCGTCCTCCAAGTCGGAGGTCTCGGTGACGGCATTGGGAGCCTCCTCGTCGAAGGCTTTGAGCAGCCGCTTGGCATAGGTCCCGTTCTTCGAGCGGAACTCAAATGAGCGAATGACGCTCACCACCTTACGCGTCTTGGGGTCGCGGTTCACCACTTTGCTCACGTCTACGCCCTGTGCTTCCAGTTCGTCGGCGATGCGGTCTATTTTCTCTTGCGCCATCAGCGCACAGCTGCCCGCCATCAGCAAGACAGCCATTCCTATCATTCTCAGTCTGCTTATCATCTTTGTTACGTTTTGTTAGGTTATATCAGCGGTAGTTCTTTCTTCTCGCGCGGCCGCCCGTTGAGCAGGTCGTCCAGCCGTTGCTGTCGCTGCTGCGCGTTGCGGACGGTCTGCTGCAGCTCGGGCATTATCACGCTGAGGTCGGTCAGCTTCTGGCCGTTGCGTATGATGTAGCTGCCTTCGTAGCGGGCATACGTGTCGTCGGTCTGCCGATATCGGTGCCAGCCGAAGCCGATGCCGAAGAGCAAGAGGACGGTTGCCGCCACTGCAAGTCCCTTCATTCCGGGACGCAGACGTATGCGGCGGGCCGGTTTTTCGGGCATTCCCTCGGCATACCAGCGGAACATCGGCTGGTACTTCTGCCACTGCGGGGCCACCTCGCCCGCAAAGTAGCGGTAGAGCTGCTGCTCCTCGGCATTGGTGGTCTGTCCGTCGAGGAAACGGTCAATGAGTGCTTGTAGGTTGCGATTGTCGGTCATATCTTAAACTGTTTCATTATCTGGCGGCGGGCACGGGAGAGGTTCTGACGCACAGCCTCGGCCGTGGAACCGATGGTGCGGGCTATCTCGGCCACCTCCATTCCTTCGAGGTGCTTCATTCGGAGAACGGCCTGCTGGGCATCGGGCAGCCGCTCCATCAGTCGGAGCAGCCGCGCTTCCTCTTCGTGCGAGATGAGTTCTGCCTCGGGCGTGTAATGGCTGACCGTCTCTTGTTGAACAGAAGGTCTGCTGCCACGCAGCCGGTTGAGGCACAGTCGGCGTACGATGGTGAGGGCCAGTGCGTCGGGCGAGCGATAGTCGCCCAATTGCTGCCGCATAGCCCACAGCTTCAGTGCGGTCTCCTGCACAACATCCTCGGCTTCGTCGGTGCTCTTCAGCAGAGCCGCCGCCGTATCAACCAGCCGCGGGCGCAGCTCCCAGACCCATTGTTCAAACGCTTTCTGTTCCATCTTCACTTATCAGACACTGACAGAAACCGCAACGTGACATTCGCTTAAGATTGTTTAACAATTCCCTCAGTCTGCGGGAATGGAAGCGGAAGGTCAGTCTTGCGGCAGGATGACCACGCCCTCCTGCTTCTTGCCGTCCATCATCACTCGCAGCGGGCGGTCGAAGCGCACGTGGCGCACATACTCCGTCTCCTGAATGGCAGGCATACGGTCGAGCACGTCGCGCTGGAAGATGCCATCGCCGGTATAGGTGTTCACCGTGAAGTAGCCCACGCCAAACGACGTGAGGTTCTGGAAGAAGTGGGTGCCTTGCGAGGGGTCTACGTGATAGTTCTTCAAGCCCGACTCCACGATGACGCGGGCGGCCGAGATATGAGGCCACTTGACGGGGATGCCGAGCCAATAGTCGCTCGAGCCCCAACGCCCGGGGCCGATGAGGACGTAGTTCTTGTCGGCATCGAGGAACTGGCGGTTGATGCGCTCGATATGTTCGGCAATGGTGGGGTTGTTGGCTGCGGTGAAGTCGTCGGAGGTCTTGACGTAGACCACGTCGACCACGTCCTCCGAGATGCCGTGCCCCAGTGAGTTGTGCGAGCGCAGCAGGCACTGCTCGTCGGGAATGGCGGCGAGGTCGGCATCGAGCACCTGCTTCGAGTCGACGATGGGCCGTATCTGCAGCAGGTACAGTTCGCCCGTGCGGTCGGCATTGAGGTTGCAGGCGAACTCAATCTCCACGGGGCGCTTCATCTCGTCGGCACCGAGCTTCTGCGTCAGCTGCAACAGCTCGGGCAACGGGAAGATGCCCTGCTGCAGCACGCCGCAGAAGGAGATAATCTTGCGCCCGCCCTCGTAGATGCCGTCGCGGATTACTTGGTCGTAGGGGTCGTAGGTCGAAGCGATATACTGCAGTGCGCCATCCTTATCGGCCTCCTTCACACGGAGGTTCTGGATGTTGAAGCCGTCGTCGACCTTAAACTCGCTGTCTACGCAGCTCATATCCAGCGCGTAGAAGCGGGTCTGCGTCTCGCGCAGGGCCGTCTCCATCTCGCTGGTCTGCAGCACTTGGCGCGGATGGTGGGGCGACACACGGAGCGTCTGCCCACCGTCTACGATATACTTGCCCAGTCCCAGTGCCAGCGAGGCGATGCCCTCTTCGGCCGTCTCGTCGCCGATGGGATAGTAGTTGAGCGAGCGCAGCACGCCGCTGAACGTAGGATAGTAGCGCGTGCCGTACTGCCGCCCCACCACCTCTTGCAGGATGACGGCCATCTTCTCTTGGTCGATGACGTTGCTGGTGGCTGTCATATAAGCCTTCGAGTCCTTATAGTAGACCGAGGCGTAGACGCCCTTAATGGCGCAGGCCAGCATCCGCAGCATCTCGTACTTATCGTCCAGATAAGGAATCATATAGGTGGAATAGATGCCTGCGAAGGGCTGATAGTGGGAGTCTTCGAGCAGCGAGCTGGAACGAATGGCGATGGGCGACTTCACAGCATCGAAGAATGTGAAGAAGTCGGCTATCAGTGTGTCGGGCAGCTGGGCGTGCAGGAAGTGGCGCAGTATCTCGTCGTCCGAGGCATCGCTCAGGGCAATGCCCCAGAGGTTGTTCTTGTCCATAAACTCGTCGAAGAAGTCGGTGCAGAGCACCACGGTCTTCGGGATGGTGACGGTAGCATTGTCGAAGTGGTTGAGCTCGGGATGGCGCTTGATGATGTTGTCGAGGAAGGCCAGACCGCGCCCCTTACCACCCAGCGAGCCCTCGCCGATGCGGGCGAAGTGGGCGTAGCGGTCGAACTTCAGACGGTCGAACACGGCCACGATACCGACATTCTTCATCCGCCGGTACTGCACGATGGCGTCGAAGATAATCTGCCGGTGGGCATCGACGTCCTGCAGCTTGTGCCACGTGACGGTCTTGAGGAAGGCCGACACGGGGAAGATGGCGCGGGCACAGAGCCAGCGGCTCATATGGTTGCGCGAGATGTGGTAGAGCATCGAGTCGCGCGGTATCTTGAAGATGTTGTCCTGCAACTCCTTCAGCGACGACACGCGCATTATCTCCTCGCGCGTCTTGGGGTCGCGGAAGATGAAGTCGCCGAAGCCCATATGCTCCTCAATGAGATGGCGCAGGTCCAC
>JAFUZD010000121.1 GCA_017476785.1 Prevotella sp.
CAAGCTCCCCTCCCTTTGGGAGGGTCTGTGGGTGGGTTGCTCTTCCCACCCATTCAGTCTGTCTATATTCTCCACGATTTCCACACCCAGCGTGATTGCCGTACCGCTGGGGTGGTCAAGCTTGTGCACGTGATGGGTCTCCTCCAACTCTACGCCGTACTGCGGGAACTGGTTCATAATGCGTGCCAGATAGCGGTTGACGGCCGAGAAGATGGCCACGCCCACCGAGAAGTTGCTGGCCCAGAAGAGCGTCTGCCCGCCCTCGGTGCAGAGGCGGCGCACGTCGTCGCCGTGCTCGCGCATCCATCCCGTAGAGCCGCTGACCACCTTCACGCCTTTCTCAAAAGCCTTCAGGTAGTTGCCATAGGCGGCCTGCGGTGCCGTGAACTCGATGGCGACATCGGCCGAGGCAAATGCCGGCGAGTCGAAGTCCTGCTGGTTGTCAATGTCGATGATACTCACAATCTCGTGGCCCCGGTCGCGCGCAATCTGTTCTATCATCTTGCCCATCTTTCCGTAGCCAATCAAAGCTATTTTCATAACGGTCTGTGTATTAATACGCCGCAAAGGTAATCTAAATCGGCGGGCTGACAAAATTATCTGCTGCTTTTTATCTTTATTTAAGGCTCTGGGGCGGTCGCCGCCATCCGGGGGCTCTTTCTTCTGCCTCGCGAGGGGGCTCTCGACGGGCTGGGGTGAGGCTCCTTTCAAGAAATTCTCGCGAGAATTTTCGGAATTTTCGCGAGAATTCTCAAAATTCTCGCGAGAATTTCCCAAAGCGAGCCCACGCGCTGCACGAAGGGGAGGCCACTCCACCGGATACCCGTGGCGCAGTGACCGAGACAAGACGGCCATCAGCCATAGCAGCCGAGGCAGAATGCAACAAAAAGCTGCCAAACATTTGGCCATCTCGCAGAATATTCCGAACTTTGCGAGTTGGGAAGAACAACTGAGAAGAAACTATGGAACAACTGTTGCACTACTGCTGGAAACACCGAATGCTGCCGCTGGGCGAGTTGTACACAACCGACGGCGAGCCGGTGGAAGTGGTGGATCCGGGGCTGCACAACCGCAACAGCGGACCCGATTTCTTTAATGCCAAGATAAGAATCAACGGCACGATGTGGGTGGGCAACGTGGAGATTCACGACCGCTCGACCGACTGGTATGCCCACGGCCACCAGAAAGACAGTGCCTACGACAACGTGGTGCTCCACGTAGTGGGAACGGCCGACGGCGACGTGGAGACGAGCGACGGCAAGCGGCTGCCGCAACTGGAGCTGCCCGTCCCAGCAGCCGTGAGCGACAACTACCAGCAGCTGATGCAGACCGACCAGTACCCGCCCTGCTACCGCATCATACCCCGCCTGTCGGGACTGACGGTGCACGCGTGGATGGCTGCCCTGCAGACCGAACGGCTGGAACAGAAGACCGAGGCCATTGAGCAACGGGCACGACAGACGGGCGGCGACTGGGAGCAGGCTTACTTCACTACGATGGCGCGCAACTACGGATTCGGCATCAACGGCGATGCCTTCGAGCAGTGGGCCGGAGCCATCCCGCCGATGGCCATCGGCAAGCACCGCGACGACCTGTTCCAGATTGAGGCCATCTTCCTCGGACAGGCCGGACTGCTGGACCCTGTATCCGTTCCCCTGCGCCACCGCGCCGAGGCCGAGGCCGACGACTATTTCCGGCGGCTCGGCAACGAGTATCGCTATCTGGCCCATAAGTTCGGACTGCAGCCGATGGACTGGAAGCGGTGGCGGTTCCTACGGCTGCGCCCGCAGAACTTCCCCCACATACGCATTGCCCAGCTGGCACGCCTCTACTACGAGCGGCGCACCAGCCTGAGCCAACTGACGGCCTGCACCACCATCGACCAGCTGCGACGCCTGCTGGACACCCGCGTAACGCCCTACTGGGAGACGCACTATACCTTCGGCAACGAGAGCGAGCGCAACGAGAAGCGTCTCTCGGCGGCATCGGTCGACTTGCTCGTCATCAACACCGCCGTACCCGTGCTCTTTGCCTACGGGCGCCACACGCGTAAGGAAGAGCTGTGCGACCGTGCCTTTGACCTGCTGGAGCAGCTGAAGCCGGAGCAGAACCACATCGTACGGATGTGGCGCGAGTGCGGAATGGAGGTGCGCACGGCGGGCGACTCGCAAGCGCTCATCCAGCTGAAGCACAACTACTGCGACCGCCGCGACTGCCTACGCTGCCGCATCGGGTATGAGTATTTAAAGAAGGCGCCGCATTGTGCCCCCTAAGTTTCTCAATGAGAACCGGATTGCCGTCATCAGATTCAGTAATGAAGAAGTGGAAAAGAATGTAGAGAATGTCATCAATAAAATCAGAGAATACATTAATGGAGAATTTCGCTTGTTCAAACCCCCAACCCCCTAACTTAGGGGGCAAAAAAAGAAACTACGTTTTCGAAACAAAGATGGAGGTGCGCGACTATGAGTGCGACATCGAAGGCATCGTCAACAATGCCAACTACCTGCACTACACCGAACATACGCGTCATCTGTTCCTGCGCCAGTGCGGACTCAGCTTCGCCGAGATGCACCAGCGCGGCGTCGATGCCGTGGTGGCACGAATGACACTGCAGTTCAAGACGCCCCTGCGCTGCGACGACGAGTTCATCTCGCGGCTGTGGCTGGAGAAACATGGCATCAAGTATGTGTTCCATCAAGACATCTTCCGGGCGGCCGACGAGGTGCTCTGCTTCCGCGGAGACATCACGCTGGTGTGCCTCGTCGACGGACGACTGAGCGGCAGCGATGACTACGACCGCGCCTTTGCACCTTATCTCAACACAGACCAATGAACACAGAGGAAATCAGACTGACGATGGCGCTGACACGCCTCAGCGGCTTCAACACCGCAACAGCACTGGCGCTCTACCGCGCGGCGGGCGGCGCAGCCGGTGTCTATGAGCACCGCAACGACCCGGCCCAGCTGGCCGAAGGCTGCTCGCCACGGCTGGTACGCGCACTGAAAGACTGGGACGAGGCACTGAGGCGAACCGACGCCGAGCTGGAGTTCATCGCCCAAAAGAACATCCAAGCACTTACCTACAACGACCCGCGCTATCCAGCACGGCTCCGTGAGTGCGACGATGCGCCCATCGTTGTCTACTACCGCGGCACGGCCGACCTCAACCAACGGCAGGTAATCAACATCATCGGCACGCGCCACTGCACCGCCTACGGACAGGACTTGGTGAGACGCTTCGTCCAGCGGCTGCGCGAGCTCTGCCCGCAAGTGCTCATCGTCAGCGGACTGGCCTACGGCATCGACATCTGCGCCCACCGCAATGCCCTGCAGCAGGGGTTCGAGACCGTGGGCGTGCTGGCACACGGACTGGACCAGCTCTACCCGCCCCGCCACCGCGACACGGCCATCGCAATGCTCCAGCAGGGCGGACTGCTGACTGAGTTTATGACACAGACCGGAGCCGACAAGAAGAACTTCGTCAGCCGCAACCGCATCGTGGCCGGAATGTCCGACTGCTGCCTGCTGGTAGAGAGTGCGGCAAAGGGCGGCGGCCTCATCACGGCCGGCATCTCGCGCAGCTACAACCGCGACGTGTTTGCCTTCCCCGGAGCCGTCGGGGCGCCTTACAGCGAGGGATGCAACCGGCTGATACGCGACAACGGGGCCGCCCTCATCACCGATGCCGACGATCTGGTGGGCGCAATGGGATGGCAGACGGTGGCACAGCAGCCCCAAGCCGTCGAGCGGCAGCTGTTTCCCGACCTCTCGGCCGAGGAGCTGGCCATCGTACAACTGCTGGAGCAGACCAACGACCTGCAGCTCAACATCATCAGCGTGAAGGCCAACCAACCCATCCATCAGGCCACCGCCCTGCTGTTCCAGCTGGAAATGAAAGGGCTCGTCAAGCCGATGGCTGGCGGTACCTACCACTTACTGAAATAAAAAGACGATTCAAGAAACGAACGATGAAAATAGGAAACATTGACTTAGGCGAGCGGCCCATACTGCTCGCACCGATGGAAGACGTGACCGACATTGGCTTCCGCCTGCTGTGCAAGCGATTCGGTGCCTCGATGGTCTACACGGAGTTCGTGTCGGCCGAGGCACTGGTGCGCGACGTGAAGTCGACGGTCAACAAGCTCGTCATTGCCGACGAGGAGCGCCCCGTGGGCATCCAGATCTACGGCCGCGACACCGACGCGATGGTCGAGGCGGCGCGCATCGTAGAGCAGGCCGGCCCCGACCTGATAGACCTCAACTTCGGCTGCCCCGTCAAGAAGGTGGCCGGCAAAGGCGCCGGGGCGGGAATGCTGCAAAACATTCCCAAGCTGCTCGACATCACACGCCGCGTGGTGGAGGCCGTCAAGCTGCCCGTCACGGTGAAGACGCGGCTGGGCTGGAATGCCGAACAGCTCATCATCACCGAGCTGGCCGAGCAGCTGCAAGACTGTGGCATCAGCGCGCTGACCATCCACGGCCGCACCCGGGCTCAGATGTACACCGGCGAGGCCGACTGGACACTCATCGGCGAAGTGAAGCGCAATCCCCGCATCCGTATTCCCATTATCGGCAATGGCGACATCAAGTCGCTCGGCGATGCCGACCGTGCCTTCGACACCTATGGCGTAGACGGCGTGATGATTGGGCGTGCCACGTTCGGCTGCCCGTGGCTCTTCAGCCGCCGCGAGCTGTCGCTCGACGAAAAGATAGACTTGCTGGAGGAGCAGCTCCGCATCAACATTGAGCGCATCGACGAGTATCGCGGCATTCTGCATACGCGGCGCCATCTGGCGGCCACGCCCGTCTTTAAGGGCATCCCCGATTTTAGGCAGACGCGCATTCGGATGTTGCGCGCCGAAAAAGCCGACGAGCTCATTGGAATCCTCGAAGAATGCAGAAAAAGACTGCGGAATTAGCTTTTACGGCTTAAAATATTTGGCCGTTTTAAAATTAATCTTTATTTTTGCAAACAACATTTAAACTGCACAGCGACTGAGACACAATATTAATTCACTAAAAACATAGATCTATGAAAAAATTCTTATTGATGCTCACGATGGCTCTTCTGCCGTCGCTGATGATGGGACAGACCGCCATCCAGCGTCAGACTCCGCAGAAGAAAAACGAGCAGAAACCAGCCAGTAAACCGGCCAACAAACCAGCCAGCAAACCGGCCAGCAAGCCCGCCAGCAAGCCGGCAGCGAAGCCCAGTGGAGGCAGCGCTTCTGGCAGCAGCAGCAACAACTCGGCGACCATCATCACCCGCCTAAAGAACAATATGGTGTTCGTGCAGGGCGGCACGTATATGATGGGTGCCAAACCCGGCGAGGACGCTTGGGACGACGAGAAGCCGCAGCACCAAGTGAAGATTACGGGCTTCTACATCGGCAAGTACGAGGTGACGCAGGAAGAGTGGCAGGCCATTATGGGCAACAACCCCTCGGAGTTCCGCGGCTCGAAGCGCCCGGTGGAGAATGTCACCGACAGCCAAATCCAAGAGTTTATCCGCCGTCTGAACCAGAAGACGGGTATGGACTTCCGTCTGCCTACCGAGGCTGAGTGGGAGTTTGCCGCACGCGGCGGTAACAACAGCCGCGGCTATCTCTATGCCGGCGGCAACGACAACGAGAGCGTAGGCTGGGTATGGGGCAACAGCAACAATGAGACCCACAACGTAGGTCTGAAGCCTGCCAACGAGCTCGGCCTTTATGATATGTGCGGTAACGTTTGGGAAATCGTGGCCGACTGGAAAGAAGACTACACCAGCGAGGCTTGGCAGGACCCCACCGGTCCGTCGTCGGGCTATGTACGCGCTGCCCGTGGCGGTTCGTGGGACAACGCCACGAAGAACACACGTATCGCCATCCGCTTCGGTCAGGAGACCAATGGCAAGTTCGGCTTCCGTCTGGCCCGTGGCGGTGCAGGCGGTCTTGCCTCCAATGCCCGCCGAATCAGCTCGGGCAGCAACTCGAACAACTACAACAGCGGCGGCAATGCCAGCTCGGTGGTCAGCGCCATCGCAGCCAATATGGTACGCGTAGACGGTGGCTCGTTCCAGATGGGACAGACCAGCGAACAGAGCGTAGACAGCAATACGTGGGACGACGAGAAGCCCGTGCATAAGGTAACGCTCTCCACGTTCTATATCAGCAAGTACGAGGTGACGCAGAGTCAGTGGCAGGCCATTATGGGTACCAATCCTTCGGAGCATAAGGGCGGCAATCTGCCTGTGACCAACGTCAGCTACAGCGAAGTGCAGCAGTTCATCACTCGCCTGAATGCCCAGAGCAGCACCAAGTATCGTCTGCCGACAGAGTCTGAGTGGGAGTTTGCAGCCCGTGGTGGTACGCGCAGCCGCGGCTATCGCTATGCCGGTAGCAGCGACCTGAACTCCGTAGCTTGGAACAGCGGCAACAGCGGTTCAACCACTCACGTCGTAGGTACCAAGCTGCCCAATGAGCTCGGCCTCTATGATATGTGCGGTAACGTTTGGGAGCTTACCAGTTCGATAAAGGGCACCTATCCCTCGTCGGCACAGTACAACCCGACCGGTCCCTCGAGCGGCAGCGTCCACACAATGCGTGGCGGTAGCTACACCGACGGCCAGCTCAACAGCCGTATCGCCGTACGCTTCGGCGAGTCGAAAAACGGTGAGGTGGGCTTCCGCCTCGTCAGCGGCTCGGCTCCCTCGGGCGGCAGCGTCAGCAGCAGCTATTCGTCGGGTGGCACGTCGGCCAGCCAGATTGCCGCTCGCATCGGCTCGAATATGGTCTACGTCAGCGGCGGTTCGTTCCAAATGGGTCAGACCAGCGACCAGTGGGACGAGAGTCTGGGCACTACCTACGACGACGAGAAGCCCGTGCACAAAGTGACGCTCTCTTCGTTCTACCTCTGCAAGTACGAGGTGACACAGGCTGAGTGGCGCGCCGTGATGGGCAACAACCCCTCGGAGATTAAGGGCGACAACTTCCCCGTGACCAACATCACTTACAGCGACGCACTGACCTTCATCAGCCGCCTCAACGCTGCCTCGAACTACACCTTCCGTCTGCCGACGGAGGCCGAGTGGGAGTTTGCAGCACGCGGCGGTACCCAGAGTCGCGGCTACAAGTATTCGGGTAGCAACGACCTGAACTCGGTGGCTTGGAACAGCCGCAACGCCGGTCAGACGCTGCACACCGTGGGTACCAAGCAGCCCAACGAGCTGGGCATCTATGATATGTCGGGCAATGCGTGGGAGATGACGGCCGACCACTTCGGCACCTATCCCTCGTCAGCTCAGTACAACCCGCGCGACAATGCCAGCGGCAACCGCGTAGCCCGCGGTGGTAGCTTCAACGACGGTCTGCTCAACAGCCGCAACGCCGTGCGCTTCAACTTCAACAACAACCGTATGGGTCTGCGCTTGGCTCGCTAAGCCCATTCCCACACTATCTAATAAGAAAAGGAGTGCCTGCGGGCACTCCTTTTTGGATTGTTTTCGGCCGACGTGCACAAATTTTCACCGGCACAGGCCGCATTCAGAATAAAAATGCGTATCTTCGCAGCAGCAAACCAAAGCAATCGCAATCATTATGAATGTGCAGATAGAAGAATCGTGGAAACGGCAGCTGGAGGGCGAGTTCGGAAAGGAATACTTTGCGCGCCTGACCGGTGCGGTAAGGGCAGAATATATGGCGGGGACGTGCTATCCGCCGGGACGGCTCATCTTCAATGCGTTCAACCTGTGCCCGTTCGACCGCGTAAAAGTGGTCATCATCGGGCAAGACCCCTACCACGAGCCCGGACAAGCCCACGGACTGAGCTTCTCCGTACAGGACGGCATCGCCTTCCCGCCGTCGCTGCAGAACATCTTTAAGGAGATTCAAGACGACCTCGGCACGCCTGTCCCGCAGAGCGGCAACCTGACGCGCTGGGCCGAACAGGGCGTGCTGCTGCTCAACGCCACGCTCACCGTACGTGCCCATCAGGCCAACAGTCACGCCACGCTGGGCTGGCAGACATTCACCGACGCAGCCATCCGTGCGCTGGCTGGGGGGCGCGAGCACTTGGTCTATATGCTATGGGGCGGATTTGCGCGCAGCAAGAGTTATATGATTGACCGGCAAAAGAACCTCGTACTCGAGTCGGTTCACCCCTCGCCATTGTCGGCCAACCGCGGCGGATGGTTCGGTCAGCACCAATTCTCGCGCTGCAATGCCTATCTGGAACAGCAGGGAATAGAGCCGATACAATGGTAAGGGCCGCCCCCGGAACCCACCCCCAACCCCTCCCGACGGGAGGGGAGACTGGTTTGCTTAATCATTATAAATAGGAAATAGAATAAACCGTCAATTAGGAAACAGAACAAACAACCAATTAGGAAACAGAACCAACAATCAATAGGCAATGGAAGAAGAACAGAAGCAACAGACAAACCAAGCTCCCCTCCCGTCGGGAGGGGTTGGGGGTGGGTTATTCCCCTCGGGAGGGGTTGGGGGTGGGTTCCGGGGGCTGGGTTCCGGGGCTGGGTCCCGAGGTGGGTCCTCGGCTGACTCTCGTATCCCTCCCATCCTCGAAGTGGGTGGCGTACTGATTTCGTCGGACATCCTGACGGAGCGCTTCTGCTGCGACTACGAGAAATGTAAGGGCATCTGCTGCGTGGAAGGCGATGCTGGGGCACCGGTGACGATGGATGAGATTGGCGGCATCGAAGAGGCACTGGACACCGTCTGGCCCGACCTCTCGGCGCAGGCACAGAGCGTCATCGACCGGCAGGGCGTGGCTTATACCGACAGCGACGGCGACCTCGTGACCAGCATTGTGGGAGGAAAGGACTGCGTGTTCACCTGCTACGACAGCGGCAACTGCCTCTGCGCGCTGGAACGTGCCTACCATAAGGGCAAGACGCGATTCTGCAAACCCATCAGCTGTGCCCTCTACCCTATCCGCGAGAAGCACTTCGACGGCGGGCTCATCGGCCTGAACTACAGCCGCTGGGATGTATGTCGCGATGCCGTAGAGAAAGGCCGCCGGCTGGACATCCCCGTCTATCGCTTCCTGAAAGAGCCGCTCATCCGCCGCTTCGGCCAGCAGTGGTACGACGAGTTGTGCGAAGTGGCGCAGCTGATGAAGTGATGCCAAAGGGGGCCAAAGGTCTCCTCAGAATAATGGTTCGCCAGTCCGCCAAGAATCAACTCAGCCTTTCCTATACTCTGAAGGACTGATGCCGACACGCTCCTTAAAATACTTGCCAAGAAACGACTGATTGGCAAAGTGCATCTCCTCGGCAATCTCCTTAATACTCTTGTTGGTGTTCTTCAGCAGCACGCGTATCTCCAGCGTCACGTAGTTGTCAATCCACTCATTGGGCGTGCGCTTCGAGACAGCCTTCACCGTCTCAGACAGATACTTCGGCGTGATGCAGAGCTGCTCGGCATACCAGCCTACGCGCCGCTCCACGCGGAAATGCTGCTCCACGAGACGGATGAACTGCGTGAAGATAACGTCGGCACGCGTCTGTCGCTTGGTGGTCTGCTGGCCGCGATAGATTACGTCGCTCATCTCGTAGAACATCGCTAGCAGCAGTGTGCTCACCAGTTCTTTGCGATAGTGATGGTCGGGCATTGCAATCCGCTTCTTGATGACGGAGAAGTAGTTGCAGAACACCTGCACCTCGTCGGGTGTCAGCGTCACCACGGGATGCTGCAACGAGAAGAGCAGCAGCGACGACACGTTGGAAGCACGCTGCACAAACTCGTAGTAGAACGGTCGGCTCAGCATAATGCAGAGTCCCTCGAGGTCGGGCGAGGCCATATAGTTGTCAATGATGTGGCGGTCGGAGATGATGATCAGGTCGTTGGGTTTTATCATCACCTCCTGCGTGTCGATGCTATACTGCGCCTTTCCGCGGCGGCAGAGGGCTATCAGCACAAAGCTCATCCGCTTGGGCTCAGAGGGAATGGGAGCATCCGCAATGCGCTCCGACAGCACGATGTCGCTGCCGATGTAGGCGGCGTCGCCCCATTGCTGGGCACGCGTCAGGTCGGTGTCTATGATTTGCTTCTTCACTTCAGTCTGACGGTTTGGGTTCCTGCATTCTTCATTCTTATGGTATGCTTGGTGCCATTGGCCACTACAGCCACCACGCCGGGGCGACGGGCAGTGAGGGTGAACTCCATCACACGCCCATCCTTCCAACTGAAAGACACTTCGTAGCCGCCACGGGCACACAGCCCGCTGACGGAGCCGTCTTTCCACGCTGCGGGCAGAGCGGGCAGCAGCGTAATGAGGGCAGAGGACTGAGAGAGGAGCGAGGATTGCATCAGCATCTCACAGACACCGGCCACGCCGCCGAAATTGCCGTCGATTTGGAAAGGCGGATGGGCGTCGAAGAGGTTGGGATAAGTGCCGCCGCCGTGACGTTTGTCGGCTCCGTTGTAGTGCTCGGGGTCCACGGGTTGCAGCAGCCGGCGGTATATCTGGTAGGCCTTTTCGCCGTTACCCAGCCGTGCCCACAGATTGATGCGCCACCCCGTACTCCATCCGGTGGTCTCGTCGCCCTTCTGGATGAGCGTCTGCTCGCAGGCTTTCAGCAGCTTAGCGTCTGCGGCAGAACCGTCAGCCCTGAGTCCTGAGCCCGAAAGATGATGGCCCGGATAGAGTCCGATGAGGTGACTCTGGTGGCGGTGGCGCGGGTCTTTGTCCTGCCAGTCGTAGTACCACTCGTTCAGGTCACCCGCCGCTCCTACGACGTAAGGATGCAGGCGGCCCAGTGCAGCCTGCATACGGCTCACCAGCTGGCGGTCGGTCTTCAGCGTCTGAGCAGCCTCGATGGTGTTGACGAAGAGCTCGCGGATGATGGCGAGGTCGGCCGTGGCACCGTAGCAAGTGGTTCCCTGATAGCCGTCGGGCGTGACGTATTCGTTCTCTGGCGAGGTGCTGGGAGCGGTGATGAGCTCACCGTTGTGCTCCACGAGCCACCCGAGACAGAACTGTGCCGCACCGCGCATCAGCGGATAGGCCGTACGTCGTAGGTAGTCGGCGTCCTGTGTGAACAGATAGCGCTCCCAGAGTGTCTCCACCAGCCACGCGCCGCCCATATTCCAGCACGCCCACATCGGGCTCTCGCGCTGTTCGCCCACAGGGTTGGTCATTGCCCAAAGGTCGGAGTTGTGGCTGCTGCACCAGCCCTCGTCTACGCCATAGAAGTGGTGAGCCGTGTGGCGGCCGTTCTCGGCCAGTGCGCCAATGAAGTCGTCCAGCGGTGCGGCCATCTCGGCGAGGTTGGCCGTGAAGGCGGGCCAGTAGTTCTCTTCCAGATTGATGTTGACGGTATAGTTGCCGCGCCACGGCGACCAGAGATGCGGTGTCCACAGCCCTTGCAGGTTGGCCGGCACGCCGGCTGTGCGCGAAGCACTGATGAGCAGATAGCGGCCAAACTGGAAGTAGAGCGTCTCCAGCGGGTCGGCCGCTGCTCCGAGATGGAGTTTCACGCGGTCGTAGTAGTGCTGGTAGTCGTGTATGTGGCGGGTGCGGGCGGCGGCATAGTCGATGTTGACCGTATGCCACATCGCGTCGGTGGCCTGCTCCAGATACGGGGCTCCCTCGGCGACGGGATGGCGGCGCGGCCCGTTGTAGCTCGTCTCGTTGACAAAATAGACAGTGGCCTCCGTGGCCCCGCGCAGCGTGATGCCCTCGGCATCGGCCGTGGCGGTGCCGTCGGTCTCGGCCACGCGCAGCATTGCGCAGAAGTGCACCGTCTCGCGCTCGTCGCCCGTGGCGTGGCCGGTCATCGTCAGCTGGCCGGCGGCAGAGGCCTTCACCTTACACGGCACCTGCGCACCGAGCACCAGCCGGCAGTTGATGGCCCGCGGCTTGCTGGCCCTAAGACGGATGGCGATAAGGTGGTCGGGATGCGAAGCCAGATACTCGCGCTCGTAGACAATGCCGCCACGCTCATAGCGGTCGCGGCAGAGGGCGCTGTCAATGTCCAGCTCGCGGTGGTAGCGGCCCACGCGCCCCTCGTTCCAGTCGTAGATGTGGAGCGTGGCCAGCGGTTGGTAGAAGGCAGAGTTATGGCCTTCTACCTGCAGCTGCAGCGAGTCGGCCAGCCTGTAGTTCTCGCTGAACAGGGCTTCGCGGATGCGCGGAATCCACTGCGAGCGGCCGGTGCCCTCGTTCTGGTCTACGGGACTGCCCGTCCAGAAAGTGATGTCGTTCAGATAAATCAGGTTGTCGTCGGCACCTCCGTAGACGAGTGCCCCCAGCCGGCCGTTGCCGATGGGCAGCGACTCCTCGAAATAGCGGGCCTCGCTGTCGAAGCCGATGCGCATCGGCGACTGCTCTTGTGCCACGGCGGCAAGTGTGGCCGTAGCCGCAGCAATGGTCAAAAGGATATGCTTCATAACAGTTGTGTAGTCTATGATGGGACAAAGGTAGTGGAAATCGGGGACACTACCAAGCCCCAAACCCAAAATTGTCTGTTCCCGCTCCTAAATTCCCTTCTGCTCTCCCCCGTTCCTCTCCTTCCATCCGCTCCTGTTTCTCTTTTTTTCCAATCCACAAACAATATTGCCGCGGCAGAGCGCGTTATATACAAAAAGACAATAACTTATGAAGAAGTTTACACTATTGACCGTGATGCTGATGGCCGTAATCACCGCTTCGGCCCAGCAAGAAGTGGGTACGCTGACACTGACCCCGCGCGTCGGCGTGGCGTCGTCTAACGTTTCGCAGCAGCAATACCTCATACCGCAGGGCTCGCAGAACTCCAAGCGCGTTGCCAATTTTGTAGCCGGTGCCGACGTAGCCTATCAGCTCCATCGTGTCATCAGCCTCTCGGGCGGCGTGTTCTACTCGGGCGAGGGATACAAGTTTCCCGAGACCGACGGACTGAAACTGCGCCACAATCTCTACTTCGTCAACGTGCCTCTCTTGGCCAATTTCTACGTAGCACCCGGACTGGCCGTCAAGACGGGCGTACAGCCTGCTTGGCTCATCGCCGCACGCGAAACCATACACGTAAACCACCGCACCAACCGCCAAGACCTGAATGCCTACAAGACCTTCAACCTCTCCATCCCCGTAGGCATCAGCTACGAGCTGGGGCACGTCTCGCTCGACCTGCGCTATAACATCGGACTGCTCAACATCAACGACATACGTGCCATCAGCGACAGCTATCGCACCAGCTCGCTGTGGCTCACGCTGGGCTACGGCATCCAGCTCTTCTGAAGCGGCGCGGAGCACAATCGCCGCAAAACCATCATAAACGCGAGGGCGTGTCAGCACAATGACACGCCCTCGTTTTGCTGTATTTCAAAAATAATTACGTACCTTTGCAGGCAATGACACACCAAGAACTGCTCGACTTTGCACGGCTGCACGCCGACGACGACTTGCAACGGCTGGCGCTCGACGCACGGAAATACCCGGGCATCGACATCCCACGGGCCATTGCACAGATTGACGGACGGCGGCGCGCACGGCTCAAGCTGCCCACGCTGGCAGCCGAGGAGGGCGTGGAATATCCCGTCCACTTGTCGATGGAGCAGTGCTCCAGCGAGCTGACAGCGCGCTACAAGGCCAGTCTCTGTCCCGCCGGCGGCGGCGCGATGGCCGACTTGACGGGCGGTTTCGGCGTCGACTGCTACTTCATCGGACAGCAGTTCAGCCGCCGCACGTACATAGAGCGCAACGAGGAGCTGTGCCGCATTGCCCGCCACAACTACCGACAGCTGGGGTTCGAGGCCGACGTCGTCTGTGCCGACTGTACAGACTACTTGCAGCAGATGGAGCCCGTGGACCTCATCTTCATCGACCCGGCCCGCCGCGACGCTGCCGGAGCCCGCACCTACGCACTGGCCGACTGCACGCCAGACATCACCAGTCTGATGCCGCTGCTCAGACAGAAGTGCCGCCGCTTGCTGGTCAAGCTGTCGCCGATGCTGGACTGGAGGGTGCTCATTCCATCTGAGACCCACCCCCAACCCCTCCCGAGCGAGAGGGGAGACGGGTTTGCGTCGGAGATTCACATCGTGAGCGTGGACAATGAGTGTAAGGAACTGCTGATGGTAGGACCCACTCCCGACGCCTCCCGAGGGGAGGGGCGGCTGGTATGTGTCAATCTTAGGACGAATGCCGAGCCGCAAATCTTTGAAACCACTTTCACGGCCGCCCAGCAAACCACACTCCCCTCCCGCTCGGGAGGGGTCGGGGGTGGGTTGTTGGGGCTCGGGGGTGAATTCCCATTCCTATACGAACCCAACGCCTCGCTGATGAAAGCCGGATGCTTCGGCGAGCTGTGCAGCCGCTTCGGCGTGTCGCCCGTCGGCCCCAACAGCCATCTCTTCGTCAGCAGCGAACAAGTAGCCGACTTCCCCGGCCGTAGCTTCCACATAGAGCGCACCACGACGATGAACCGCCGCGAACTGAAAGCGGCACTCGACGGCATCAGCCACGCCAACATCGCCACGCGCAACTTTCCCCTCTCGCCAGCCGAACTGAGAAAGCGGCTCAAACTGAAAGACGGCGGCAACGACTACATCTTTGCCACCACCGCCACGGGCGGAATCCATTTATTGTTCATTTGCCGTAAAATAGGTTAAATATTTTGCGCTTTCGCCCTTTTTCAGTAAATTTGCACGAATTAAAGCTTTAATATAATAGATTAACCGTAATGTCAGCAGTAGAAATCAGGAAAGTCACCGACAAGAAAAGTCTGGAGACTTTCATCCAGTTCAACTATGACCTGTACAGAGGCAACCCCTATGCCATACCCCACTTGCACAGCGACGAACTGCACACGCTGAGCCGCGACAAGAATGCGGCTTTCGACTTCTGCGAGGCCGAGTATTTTCTGGCCTACCGCGACGGAAAAGTGGTGGGCCGCGTGGCAGCCATCATCAACCGGCGGGCCAACGAGAAGTGGCAGCAGCGCCGCGTGCGCTTCGGATGGATAGACTTCGTCGACGACATCGAGGTGAGCCGTGCCCTGCTCGAGGCCGTGGAGCAGTGGGGACGCCAGAAGGGAATGACCGAGATGGTGGGGCCGCTGGGATTCACCGATATGGATCCCGAAGGTATGCTGACGTGGGGATTCGACCAACTGGGTACGCAGTTCACCATCTACAACTACGACTACTACCCCCGCCACATTGAGCAGCTGGGCGGATGGGAGAAAGACAACGACTACGTGGAATACAAGCTGATGGTGCCCGACGAGATACCGGAGAAGTATACCAAGATAGCCACAATGATAGAGAAGCGCTACAATCTGCACGTGCGCAAGATGACCAAGCGCGAGGTAATGAAAGGCGGCTACGGACAGAAAGTGTTCGACGTCATCAACGCCACCTTCAAAGACCTTTACGGCTACTCTGAGATGACACCGCGCCAGATTCACGACTACATCTCAATGTACTTCACGATGCTGGATATGAACCTCATCACGGCCATTGAAGACTGGAACAAGCCCGACCACGACATCGTAGGCGTGGGCATCACGGTGCCCTCCTGCTCGCGCGCCCTGCAGAAGTGCCGTAACGGGCGACTGCTGCCCTTCGGCTGGTGGCACCTCATCCGCGCGCTGTGGTGGCAGAAGACCGAAGGCGTAGACCTCATCCTGCTGGGCATCCTGCCCGAGTACCGCGCCAAAGGCGCCAACGCACTGATGTTTGCCGACCTCATTCCGTGGTACCAGAAGTACGGCTACCAGTGGGGCGAGAGCCAAGTGGAGATGGAGACCAACGAGCACGTTCAGAGCCAATGGGGACCGCTGAATCCCATCAACCACAAGCGGCGCAGATGCTATCTGAAGCGGCTGGAATAAAAAATTCTCGCGAGAATTTCAAGAATTCTCGCGAGAATTCCCAAAATTTACGCGAGAATTCTATGACAGACGACAAGCAACGAACGCTATGAACGAAGAGAATATCATCACAAACGGGCAGAACGAGGCTGCCGTGGAGTACACCGACGACAACATACGCCACCTGAGCGATATGGAGCACGTGCGTACCCGCCCCGGTATGTACATCGGAAGGCTGGGCGACGGACAGCTGCCCGAAGACGGCATCTACGTGCTGCTGAAGGAGGTTATCGACAACTCTATCGACGAGTTCAAGATGAAGGCCGGCGACCGCATTGAGGTGGGCATCGACGAGCAGCTGCGCGTCTCGGTGCGCGACTACGGCCGCGGCATCCCGCAGGGCAAGCTCATCGAGGCCGTGTCGGTGCTCAACACGGGCGGAAAATACGACTCAAAGGCTTTCAAGAAGTCAGTGGGACTGAACGGCGTGGGCGTCAAGGCCGTCAATGCGCTGAGCGCCCACTTCGAGGTGGCTTCCTATCGCGAGGGCACCGTGAGACGCGTCACCTTTGAGCGCGGCCAGATGACCAGCGACACGACCGAGCCGACGCAGGACGAGAACGGCACCTACATCTACTTTGAACCCGACAACACGCTGTTCCTGAACTACCAGTTCCACGACGACATCGTGGAGACGATGCTGCGCAACTATACCTACCTCAACACGGGGCTGGCCATTATGTACAACGGGAGGCGCATCTTGTCGCGCCACGGACTGGAGGACCTGCTGAAGGACCGGATGACCAACGACGCGCTCTACCCCATCATCCACCTGAAGGGCGAGGACATCGAGATAGCCTTCACCCACGCCAACCAGTACGGCGAGGAGTACCACAGCTTTGTCAACGGACAGCACACCACGCAGGGAGGCACCCACCAGAGTGCTTTCAAAGAGCACATCGCCAAGACCATCAAAGACTTCTACGGCAAGAACTTCGAGTATGCCGACATACGCAACGGACTGGTGGCGGCCATCGCCATCAACGTGGAAGAGCCGATGTTCGAGAGCCAGACCAAAATCAAGCTCGGCTCGCTCACGATGGTGCCCAACGGCGGCGTGAGCATCAACAAGTATGTGGGCGACTTCATCAAGCAGGAGGTGGACAACTACCTGCACCGCGAGGCCGACGTGGCCGACGTGATGCTGCAGAAGATACAGGAGAGCGAGCGCGAACGAAAGGCAATGGCGGGCGTGGCCAAGCAGGCACGGGAGAAAGCCAAGAAGGCCAACCTGCACAACCGCAAGCTGCGCGACTGCCGCATTCATTACAGCGACGCGAAGAACAACCATAAGGAGGAGAGCTGCATCTTCATCACCGAGGGCGACTCGGCCAGCGGCAGCATCACCAAGAGCCGCGACGTGAACACGCAGGCCGTGTTCTCGCTGCGCGGAAAACCGCTCAACGCCTTCGGGCTGGACAAGAAAGAGCTCTACAAGAACGACGAGTTCTTCCTGCTGATGTCGGCCCTCGACATTGAGGACGGGCTCGACGCGCTGCGCTACAACAAAGTCATCGTGGCCACCGATGCCGACGTAGACGGTATGCACATCCGCCTGCTGGTCATCACCTTCTTCCTCCAGTTCTTCCCCGAGCTCATCAAGAAGGGTCACGTCTACGTGTTGCAGACGCCGCTGTTCCGCGTGCGCAACCGCCGCACCAAGATAAAGGACAAGAAGGTGGTGGCTGAGGCCGACGCCAAGAGCACGGATGGCAAGCGCGCCGACTTTATCACGCGCTACTGTTACAGCGAAGACGAGCGGCTGCGCGCCATCAGCGAGCTGGGGCCCGACCCGGAAATCACGCGCTTTAAGGGACTGGGCGAGATATCGCCCGAGGAGTTTGCCGGATTCATCGGCCCCGACATCCGGCTGGAACAGGTGACGCTGCACAAGACAGATCAGGTGCAGAAGCTGCTGGAATACTATATGGGCAAGAACACGATGGAGCGCCAGAAGTTCATCATCGACAATCTGGTGGTCGAGGAAGACAAGCCCGAAGAGGAATAAACCAAAAGAAACTAAAACGGCTGATTATGAATAGAATGAAAGGTTTGATAGCACTTGTTGCCTGCTGTATGGCAACCATCGCCGCCAGTGCACAAGTGCGCCTGAATATGGGCGACAACAGCCCGATGCGCAAGCTGCAGATAGCCGAACTGGCCATCAGCAACCTGTACGTAGACTCCGTAGATGAGGGACGGCTGGTGGAGGATGCCATCCGCGGAATGATAGAACAGCTGGACCCGCACTCCAGCTACTCTACGCCGAAGGAGGTGCGCGCAATGAACGAGCCGCTGCAGGGCTCGTTCGAGGGCATCGGCGTGCAGTTCAACATCGTGGAAGACACGCTGCTCGTCATACAGCCCGTGGGCGGCGGCCCATCGGAGCGCGCGGGCATTCAGGCCGGCGACCGCATCGTGACGGTGAACGACACGGCCATTGCCGGTGTGAAGATGAGCCGCGAGGAGATAATGCGGCGACTGCGCGGACCTAAGGGTACTAAGGTGAAGCTGGGCGTCATACGGCGCGACATACGCGGCAAGCTGGAGTTCATCGTCAAGCGCGACAAGATTCCCGTTAAGTCTATCGATGCCAGCTATATCATACGGCCGGGCATCGGCTACATCCGCATCGGCAACTTCGGTGCCACCACCTACGACGAGTTCCTGCAAAGCCTCATCCGGCTCAGCGACGAGGGGATGCGCGACCTGATACTCGACCTTCAGGAGAACGGCGGCGGCTACTTGCAGGCAGCGGTCAACATTGCCAACGAGTTTCTGGAGCGCAACGCGCTCATCGTCTACACCGAGGGACGGCGCACCAAGCGTACCAACTACTACGCTAAGGGCGACGGAATGTTCAGAAACGGACGCGTGGTGGTGCTCGTCGACGGCTACACGGCGTCGGCAGCCGAAATCGTCACGGGAGCCATTCAGGACCAAGACCGCGGAATGGTGGTCGGACGGCGCACCTTCGGAAAGGGACTGGTGCAGCGGCCCATCGACCTGCCCGACGGCTCGATGATACGCCTCACCGTGGCCCACTACTACACGCCCTCGGGACGCTGCATCCAGAAGCCCTACGTCAAAGGCGAGGGGAAGGACTACGCAATGGATATGGTGAACCGACTGCGCAGCGGCGAGCTGACCAATGCCGACAGCATCCACTTTGACGACTCGCTGCGCTACTACACCCTGCGCGAGCATCGCGTGGTCTACGGCGGAGGCGGCATTATGCCCGACGAATTCGTGCCGCTGGACACGCTGAAGTACACCAAGTTCCACCGCGAGCTGTCGGCCAAGAGCCTCATCATCAACGCCAACCTGCGCTACGTGGACGACCACCGCAAGCAACTGCTGCGACAGTACAAGACGTTTGCTGCCTTCAAACAGGACTTCGAGATTCCGCAGTCGGTCGTCGACGGCATTATGACCGAGGCCGAGAAGCAGAAAATAAAGCCTAAAGACGATGAGGAACTGCAACGCACGCTGCCCTATCTGCGACTGCAACTGAAGGCTCTCGTGGCCCGCGACCTCTGGGATATGAGCGAATATTATGCCATCATTAACGAGTCGAGCGACATCGTGCGCCGAGGACTAAAACTGCTGCAAGACAATGAATGACACGCTACGACGCATACTGACCTACGTCGTGCTGCCCTACGTCCTGTATGGCGCACTGGTCTGCTGGAACATCTATACGGGCGACGAGCTGGCCAACAACAGCTCGATAATGATACTGCTGCCTCTCACCTTCAGCATCGTACTGGGCATACTGCTCTACGTCTGCGAACGGAAGTGGCTGCAGCGGCACATCATCATCAAAGTGATAGGCTATATCTTTGTGCTCAACACCGCGCTGAGCCTCACCAACGGAGCCATCCAGTCCTGTATACCACCCGCCCATCTGGCCACCATCACAGCCGACACCCAGCTGCCCAATAAAATGAGCATCGACATCGACAGCCTCGACATAGACACACGGCTGGGCGCATTCCACGCCACGAACTGGATTGTCGACACCAGCAAACGCAACGTAAGAAAGCAGAAATGGATGAAGCTGAGGGTGGAGATATACCGTCCGCTGAGGCAGCGCCCCAACGTATGGGTGAAGGCGAAGTACCAAACCAACAAACTGAACTACATAGCCGACGACTCGGAGAGGGAACGGCTCGCCAAAATCTTTGCTGCCGAATTCCTGCAAACGTCGAAGCAGTTCGACTGGAACCGCGCACTGAGCTATAAGCGTCAGCTCTACGACGTAGACTCCACCGCCCAGTGGATGCGCAGCAACGAGTTCCGCCAGCGGTACGACAGCCTCTACGGGGCGGGCAGCCTCAGCCGCTTCGACCTGACACAGGATGCCGTAGTGCTGGAAGTGAAAGATGAGAAGCAGGAAACGGGCCATCTGCTGACGGGCTTTGCATTTTTCATCTTCGCCCTGCTCTGCACCGCTTTTGCCGTGAGACTGGACCGGCTGCGCTTTCAGAAAACCTATAAGTACCCATAAAAAAGCGAGCGTCTGTGGTTGTACAGACGCTCGCTTGGCAGATATAAACGAATAACTTCTCACTTCACCACGACTTTCCGGCCCTGCTGGATGTAGACGCCGCGCGGCAGCGGACGCTGGGTGACGCGCTGGCCTTGCAGGTTGTAGACGGGTGCATCGGCCCGCTGCTCATACCGAATGCCGCGGATGGCGGTGGGCTCAGCATAGTGGTCGTAGCTGAAGGCTGCGTCTTTCAGCGAGCCCCAGATGTACTGCTCCAGCCCGGGATAGTCGATAAAGGGGTTGCGGTTGTGCTGAATGCCATAGACCGCCTCGTTGCGGTCCAGCTCCTTCTGGCTGACGGGGTCTTGCTCGGCCCATCGGAGCAGCAGCTGGACCGCCCAGTCGGTAAGGGCGGGATACTGGTTTTGCGCCAACATCGGGCTGTTCCAGCTCGACACGCGCTTGCTCTGACCGTTGGTGGTATAAGTCTCATAGGCGGTCACCATATAGAAATAGGTACGCGCGAAGTCGCCCTTATACTCATCGTTCGGCTCGAACACGGTGCCCGAATAGCCCAGTCCGCTGCGTGCAGGCCCCATCTTGCTGAATCCTTCAGCCGACTGATAGGTGGGGTCATCAGTCTCACCGAAGGGCTCGTTGCCCCGCTTGTTGTTGACATAGCTGTCCGTGGGGTACATATGGAACAGGTCGGTGTACATCGGATACTCCTTATTAAACCAGCTGTTGGGCATCGAGTGCTCGCGGTTGTAGTTCTTGCCCTCGCTGCCCGTGTTGCCGCTGTTCTGGTCGGTCACCGGCGTATAGTTGGTGATGCCTGAGTACATATCCCATATCTTGCCGTCGGGACGCAGGTCGGTCTGCAAGAAGTCGGTCCAGAGATTGGCATACGTACGCTGCGTGTGAGGATTGACTACGCCGCAGAGGGCCGTCTTCAGGGCGGCTCCTTTCTGCCCGTCGACTGCCTGATAGTAGGTGCCACTGCCATTAGGGCCCTGTGCACGTGTGGCGACGGCCAGCACGGCGAGGAGAAAAAGAAAGATGTTTCGCTTCATTCGCTTTTTAGTTATTGGATTGTTACTTATTATCTTGTCGGGCCGTCTACGCTGAGCACCAAGTGCTTCATCGGATGACCGCCCCAACGGCTATCGCCGGCATAGCTGAAGCCTACGGAGCGATAGAGCCGCTCGCCGGCGGGATTGGCGGTGTCGACCAGCAGTCCCACCTGCGGGATGCCCATCTCCCGGGCGCGCCGGGCCGTTGCCTCGAGCAGTCGGCTGGCGATGCCGCGGCGACGATAGGCTGGGTCTACGGCCAACGAGTCGAGATAGAGCTCGCCAGCCTGCGTCTCGTCGTCCATCGCAGAGTGGTCGCGACCGAGATAGCGCTGGGCGTAGCTGACGAATGTGCGGCGCAGTGCGTGCAGGCGTGCGCCGTCGTAGGCCGTAGCAATGCCCACTACCCTTCCGTCGGCAGTGGCAGCCACCAGCGTGTTGCGCCAGCTGTATTGCGACGCGTCGTGCTCCACCAGCAGCGTCATCATCTGGCGGAAGTCGTCCAGACCATACCCTTCACCGCAGAAGTGCAGACAACACTCGTCGGTCATTGCCGTCATTATGAGCCGTGCTATCTGCGGTGCCTCGCTGCGACGAGCCGCACGGACGGTGATGTCGGCGACATTCATTGACCTATATAACGGGCCACGATGGCCTGTATGCGCTGCACTATCTCCGGGCGTTGCGTCACAGCAGCACCCTCGGTAGAGAGCACCGGCGTCATCTGTACCATCTTCTGTCCGATGGGCGAAGACAGATAGGCATTCAGCTGGCGCAACTCGTCGAGCGTGAAATACTGGTTGTAAATCTCTGCCTGCCGCTCCATCAGTGCCGGCACCACCACGTTGGCCACCTCGTCTACGATATTGTCCAACGAGTTGTACGACAGGGTGCCCTGATTGACCAGCGTCATCATTTGCAGGCGCATCGTCTCCTTAAAAATCTCGTTCGTGCGCTGCAGGTTCATCGCCCGCATTACCTCAGCCTTATACTCCTCGCTGATGGTCTGTGCGCGGCCGCCAGTGCAGAAAGCCACCAGCAAAGCCAGCATCATTAAACTCTTCTTCATTATTCTTATTCCTTATTTTAATGGTTTCATACTCATCACAATGCAAATATAGCAAATCTTTGGAAATATACAAAAGAAGACTGCGGTTTTGCATCGTTCTGGACTCTTTTGCCGTATTACTGCCGGTACAGACGGCCGTTTCTGACGACAATGCCTTTGTAGCCCGCCGCCACCCGGCGCCCCATTAAGTCGTAGGTCGGCGCCGAGGCATCATCTTGGCGGTGCACGTTGATTGTCTGAATGCCCGTTGTGGCCGAGACGTGACTCACCATAAACTGATACATCTGCTGCAAGTCAGCCTCCGACTGCGGCACCGTATGGCCAGTGCCATAGCCAGTCAGCATCTCGACGGGAACCCCTACGGCATCGAGCTGCGCCTTCATCAGTGCGGCCTGAGTGGCATAAAGGCCATCGGGGTCTTTGTCCTTATCAACATAGTAATCGTCGGTGTTATGATAGAAGAGTGTGGGAGCCGACGCACTGCCCTGAATGGTAGCCAAAGCCCCCTGCTGTTCCCACGGCCAACCCGTATTCGCAACGAAAGCACTCATACGGACATATTCGTTCGAAGCGGTTAAGGCGTGCTGATAGTCGAACATCCCGGGGCCTAACACAGCACACTGCACTTGGCTGCTCTCTTCGGCAAACCGACCGCGCGACACGTCCTCATAATCCCCGACGATGCCGTCGCCGACAGCGAGGGCAGCTGCCGTAGAACCGCGTGAAAAGCCCGTGACGGCCACATCGCCGTTCAGGCCACACGTGCGTCCGACGCCACGCACCGTCCTGATGGCTGCCTTCACTTTGCGGGCAGCATCAGGATTGACCTCTATGGCACCCAGACTCTTGTTGCCGCCGCCCGCGAAACGCCCCTGCCCCCAGTCGCAATATTTGGGATGGTCGCAAATGGCCCACGCAAAGCCTACGGCAGAGGCTCCTTCCACAAAGCTGTCCTTAAAGGCTCCCCAGAAATAGGGAAGATACATACGCCGATGCTTGTTGGCGTCGGTCAGCCGGCCATTCTTGACGGTTGCATAGCTATTGCTGTAGGAAAAAGTAACCACCACGGGAACGGCCCGCGACGGATTGGCCGGATAGACCAAGTCCAAATAGAGGGAGTCGCCCTGAGAGTCCTTATAGACGTCGGGGTAGTTATAAACGGTAGGGTCGTCCTTATAATAAGAGATGTCACGGCAGATGCGGTAGCCCTCCATCAGGACGTACGAGCGCGAAGGCGAGCAGCTGACCCCACAGAACTGGCCGTTCTGTAAGCTGCTATTGATGGCTACAATGTCCTTATTCAGCGCGGGAGACACGGCCTTCTCACTCTTGGCATAGTCGAGTTCGACGACCTGATAGCCCTGCTGGCGCAGCCAAGCCACGTCATCGGCATTGCTGTTACGGCCGATTTTCTCAAAACCGAGGTTCTCCAAGTAGACCACCGTCATCGGCTTGCCGTCAGCATCCTTAGCGGCTGAGCCGGTGGCAGAGGAGGTGACATAGCCGATGGACGTGCCCGTGGTCTGACTGTTCCACGTGCCCGTGCCGGCCTGCACCGCGCAGGCCACCCACAGCAATACAAGTGACAGATTCCGCCGCATATCAGTCCTCCATTAGGTAACGATGTTCACCACACGAGACCTGCTGCAAAAATACACATTCTTCTGCAACTACCCAAAAAAGCGCCACAGATTTTTAGTCTGCGGCGCTTTTGTCGGCTTTGACGCGAGGGAGACTGCCCTCGCGACAAGTATTAGTCAGCCAGCTTAGCTTTCACCATTTCGCGGTTCAGACGGGGCTGCCCGCACCTCCAAAGGCGAGCAGGAGATTTTAGACACCGTTATCCTTTCAGGCTATCCCGTTATCCAAATAGAGGATGTAGAACGAAGGATAGTTGATGGAAAAATGCATAAATGTTACTTCTATCGTATTATAAATGCAGATACTTGCCTCGCCAGATTTGCAATTCAACCGGGCGTGGGTTAATATTTGTATACAACAGCAGAAATTCTTGCATCCGGATTTCTAAATATGCTTGAACCTTTACTTTCTTGAGATGTTATCAAAATTGCACACCCTCCCAATTCTGCAGCTTTCTTTTGCAGCTTTACTAAAGTTTTTTGCATATATTTGCCAGATGTTGCACCTAATGACCAAGCACCGCCACTCTTTTCTGTAAATTCTTGTATTCGTACGAGGCCTATGCATTCGTCTTTATCACGTAGTATTTGTATCTTCTCATAATCCTTTTTAGGGTCTGTTATAACTATCTTTTCTGAGCACTCTTCAACTCTCCCACTTTGGTACTTAATACTTGCTATTGCCACTTTCCCCAACGTTGATGCCACATCCTCACCATCATACACAAACTTGATGAACGTAGCTTCATTTTCAACGACTTTTCCTTTGGCAATAGTCCCGTTGTGAAGTGTTATTACATCTTGAGCAAAAGAAGATGCAAAAGCAAAAACAAACATACTGACAATTAAAAACCATTTTTTCATAAATTCTCGCTTAACCGTGTTGCGTAGGGCTAATAAAAAGGCGGAACCATTCGATGCTTATCAACATTCTGGTACCGCCAAGTAACCATATACAACAACAAGCACAGAAGTGTCCACGCCTCTTTAGCGTGAACTTTCAGCAACTTGTTCCTGTTGTATCGAAGTTTTGGCGGTTTCGAATGTTAAGAACAAGAGCAAAAGCTCAATATCTATGTAATAAGTACGAACAGAAACGCTAATCTGTAAGTTAATTAAATTAAGGTATCCTGCCACCGTCACAGCGGTGGAGACGAGAGGGCGAAAGTTAGCAAGTCAACCTTCCTAAGTATAATTGTTCGATAGGGAAAATCAAGTCCCAGTTCTTGCCCCAGACGATATTGCCATCCTCTATTGTGAAACGGCTAAACTTACGAGGGTCAAGATACTTGTTGTACTGCGGATGCGGATGACGACGAATGAAGTCGCCGACATCCACGGTCTGCGTGGTGTTGTCGTTGAACGTCAAGGAAACGGTCAGGTTGCCTGCATTCTCAGCCTTTATGATATATAGCTTTCCCACAATATATTATAGTTTCTTCTTGATATTCGTACTTCGAACAGCCTGCTTCAGCACAAAGAATCTTACCCATTTATCGATGATGTTCTTTTGATACTTTTGGATGAATTCCTTTGCCGTATGCTTGTCTTTCTCTGATAATGGCTCTGATCCTTTCTTTTCGCGAACGTGAATCTCCACCAACACTCCGTTCATCATAATGAGGTCGAAGATGCTCTCCTTTCCACTATGAATCACGTGCACGTGAATAGGCTCGTGTTCATTGGAGTAGAAATAGAAAATAAAGCCGAAATATTCAAATATCTTTGGCATATTATTGGTGTAGCGTCCGCGAACATTATTATATATAGATTGTGAGGCACGGAGGCCTCACAATCTAAAACATATTAGTCAGCCAGCTTGGCCTTCACCATTTCGCGATTCAGGCGGGCGATGTTGCTGATGGTCTCGTTCTTCGGGCAGACGGCTTCGCAGGCACGCGTGTTGGTGCAGTTACCAAAGCCCAGCTCGTCCATCTTGGCCACCATATTCTTCACGCGGCGGGCAGCCTCGGCACGACCCTGCGGCAGCAGGGCGAGCTGGCTGACCTTCGAGCTGACGAAGAGCATAGCCGAACCGTTCTTGCAGGCAGCCACGCAGGCACCGCAGCCGATGCAGCTGGCGCAGTCCATTGCCTCGTCGGCATCCTCTTTCGGAATGAGGATGGCATTGGCATCCTGTGCCTGTCCGGTGCGGATGGTGGTGTAGCCACCGGCCTGAATAATCTTGTCGAACGCACCGCGATCTACCATACAGTCCTTAATCACGGGGAAAGCAGCCGAGCGCCACGGCTCCACGGTGATGACGTCGCCGTCGTTGAAGCGGCGCATATAGAGCTGACAGGTGGTGGCACCGCGCTCGGTCTTGCCGTGGGGCGTACCGTTGATGTAGAGCGAGCACATACCGCAGATTCCCTCGCGGCAGTCGTGGTCGAAGACGAAGGGCTCTTTGCCCTCGTTGATGAGCTCTTCGTTCAGGATGTCGAGCATCTCGAGGAACGAGGTGTCATCGGGAATATTCTTCATCTCGTGCGTATCGAAGTGACCCGTATCCTTCGGACCATTCTGACGCCAAAACTTTATTGTAAATGAAATGTTCTTTGCCATAATTTCTTAAGTTATCTTTGATGACTTAATAGCTCTGCCTCCGCAGGGCCCAGCTTACTGAGCCCTGCATTCGGCTTGTGCATTAGTTCTTATAGTTACGGGTTTGTACTTTGATTGCCTCGTACTCCAGCGGCTCTTTGATGAGTGTGGGCTCGTTGCCTTTGCCCTGATACTCCCAGCAGCCTACATAGAAGTAGTTCTCGTCGTCGCGCTTAGCCTCGCCTTCCTCGGTCTGATACTCCTCGCGGAAGTGGCCGCCGCAGCTCTCGTTGCGCGAGAGGGCGTCGAAAGCGACGAGCTGACCCATCGTGAAGAAGTCGCGCAGGTGGATGGCCTTATCGAGCTCTACGTTCAGGCCTTCCTTAGCACCGGGCACGAACAGATTGGTGTCGAACTCCTTCTGGAGCTCCTGCATCTTCTGCAGACCGGTCTTCAGGCCCTCGGCCGTGCGACCCATACCTACATACTCCCACATAATGTGGCCCAGCTCCTTATGGATGCTGTCGACAGAACGCTTGCCCTTGATGCCCAGCAGACGGTCAATCTCGGCATTGACACCCTTCTCGGCCTCCTCGAACTCGGGTAGGTCGGTGGATACCTTCGGCCAGATTTCCTGATCGGCCAGATAGTTCTGGATGGTGTAAGGCAGCACGAAGTAGCCGTCGGCCAGTCCCTGCATCAGCGCCGAGGCACCGAGGCGGTTGGCTCCGTGGTCGGAGAAGTTGCACTCACCGATAGCGAAGAGGCCGGGGATGGAGGTCTGCAGCTCGTAGTCTACCCAGATGCCGCCCATCGTATAGTGGATGGCGGGGTAGATCATCATCGGATGATAGTAGGTGACGCCGTTGATTTCGGTGGCCTTCTCGCCGGGGAACACGTCGGTAATCTCCTCGTACATCTCGAAGAGGTTGCCGTAGCGCTGCATGATGACGTCGAGGCCAAGACGGTTGATAGACTCAGAGAAGTCGAGGAACACGGCCAAACCGGTGTTGTTCACACCGAAGCCCTTGTCACAGCGCTCCTTAGCGGCACGAGAGGCCACGTCACGAGGCACGAGGTTACCGAAGGCGGGATAGCGGCGCTCCAGATAGTAGTCACGATCCTCTTCGGGAATCTCCCAGCCCTGCTTCGTACCCTGCTGCAGAGCCTTGGCATCCTCAATCTTCTTGGGCACCCAGATGCGGCCGTCGTTACGTAGCGACTCTGACATCAGCGTCAGCTTAGACTGCTTGTCGCCATGAACG
>JAFUZD010000122.1 GCA_017476785.1 Prevotella sp.
CTGTCGCCCATCAAGGACCTGATGCAGGAGACCCGTAATTGGGACTCCGACGCATTCGGCCGTATGCAGGGAGCTGAAGTATTCCTCAATGTATGGGTGTTCTTCCTCATCTTTGCCGGTATCATCCTCGACAAGATGGGCGTGCGCTTCACAGCCATCCTCTCGGCTGCCGTGATGCTCGTCGGAGCCTGCATCAAGTGGTACGCAGTGAGCGAGGCATTTATGGGCAGCGGCATTGAGGCGTGGTTCAACAACAACCTCAACTGGGGTCCGCTGTTCGGCATCAGCTGGCTCGACATCCTGCCCTTCTACGACGGGATGCCGGCCTCGGCTAAGTTTGCAGCCTGCGGATTTATGATTTTCGGTTGCGGCTGCGAGATGGCCGGTATCACGGTCAGCCGCGGTATCGTCAAGTGGTTCAAAGGCCGCGAGATGGCACTGGCTCGTCTGGGCGTGGCCACGTGTATGATATTCTCGCCCTTCTTTGCCCGTCTGGGTGGCGAGGTCAGCGTCAGCCGCTCGGTGGCCTTCGGCGTGGTGCTGATGTGCATTGCCCTGATAATGACCATCGTCTACTTCTTTATGGACCGTCAGCTTGACGCACAGACCGGCGAGGCCGAGGAGAAAGACGATCCCTTTAAGGTCAGCGACATTGGCCGCATCCTCTCCGACAGCGGTTTCTGGCTCGTCGCCCTGCTCTGCGTGCTCTACTACTCGGCCATCTTCCCCTTCCAGAAGTACGCCGTCAATATGCTGCAGTGCAACCTGACGCTTACGGATCCTACCCCCGGCTCGTTCTGGGCCGATGAGCGTGTCACCATCTGGCAGTACATCATTATGCTCATCGTGGCAGCTACTGGCTTTGCCTCCAATTTCCAGAAGAAACGTGCCAACAGACTGGGCCTGCTGGCCGTCAGCATTGTGGCACTCATTATCTACTGCTATATGGGCTATATGCGCCAGACGGCCGAGAGCATCTTTGCCGTATTCCCCCTGCTGGCCGTACTCATCACCCCCATTCTCGGCAGCTACCTCGACCACCACGGTAAGGCAGTGTCTATGCTTATACTGGGTTCGCTGCTGCTCATCGGCTGCCACCTGACCTTTGCCTTCGTCCTGCCCCTGTTCAAGGGTGCTGCGGTGGGAGGTGTCATCATTGCCTATGCCACCATCCTCGTGTTAGGCGCTTCATTCTCTTTGGTACCCGCCTCGCTGTGGCCCAGCGTGCCCAAGCTGGTCGATGCCAAGATCATCGGCTCTGCCTACGCACTGATTTTCTGGATTCAGAACATCGGCCTATGGCTTTTCCCGATGCTTATCGGTCAGGTACTCAAGAACACCAACCCCGAGGGTGCCAGTGCCACGGAGCTCGACTACACGGCACCGCTCGTAATGCTGGCCTGCCTCGGCGTGGCCGCCCTGATTCTCGGCTTCATACTGAAGGCCGTGGATGCCAAGAAGCACCTCGGGCTGGAGGAGCCGAACATCAAGTAATGTGAGAGGCTAACACCCAATACTATAAACCAACGAGGCCTGACAGCATTGACTGTCAGGCCTCGTTGCATTGACTCAGCAGCGCATCTCGATTTAATTGCTATTTACGAAACAAGTCGGAATGCGTGCCAGTATTGAGCATCAGCAATTCCAATTCGTCATCATATTGTTTCCATATCAACAGCCAGTCTGGCTGAATGTGACATTCCCATTGGCCTCGCCGGTCACCACGCAAAAGATGAGGGCGATAGATAGCAGGGAGCGTTCCGTCACGTTCCAACAACTGGATGACTTTTCGGAACTTTTCCATAGGATAGCCGCGTTTAATGCACCGCTGCAGGTCTTTCTCGAATTGGTGGGTTGTCCTAATCTTATACATCAGATTCCCATTTTCTCAAAAAACTCCTCACTGCTGGCATAGCTGTTGACACGGCCCTCCTTAGCGTCAAGCAGCGACTGCTCGTAACGCGAAAGGCGCTGTTTGCGTGGGACACTGACTTTCTCCACCCCCACCAACGACTTGACAATACGGCGAATGTTGGGCAAATACGACCGGTCTTTCAATGTGATAACAAGCTGTGTCATCTTTCCTTTCTTTTATATATCTGCCACAAAGATACTACTTTTATCGGAAATGACAAAGGAATGGGGAGGAAATCGACCCTATCGGGGAAGAAGGCGCAGGCGGACGACGAGGGGCAGATGGTCGCTGTAGCCGCGTTGATAGCGCAGGCCATTGTAGGTGCGCAGGGGCTTGCGACCACGATAGCGCTCATCGTCGGTGAGCAGGAATGGGGCGTCGTTGATGAAGGCGCGCTCCACAAAGGGCAACAGCGAGGGCGAGACGAGGATGTGGTCGATGCTGTGCCAGCGGCCGCGATAGCAGTAAGTGCCACGCGTGCCATTGATGCCTCGGGCCTGACGGGTGATGTTCACAAGACTGTCGGCCTCGTAGCGCTGCATCGCCGGAGCATCGGCCTCGTCGTTGAAGTCGCCCGCCACGATGATGCGCGCATCGGGTACAGAGGAACGGAGCGAATCGACGGCAGCGATGAGCCGTTCGGCAATGACACGCCGGAAGGGGCGCGTCGCCCGTTCGCCGCCATATTTGCTGGGCGCGTGGAGCACGAAAACGTGGAGCGTGTCGCCCGTGATAACCTCGCCGGCCACGTAGAGGATGTCGCGCGTAGGGCGCATTCCCGGCAACGGCGCTACGCGCAACGGGTAATGGCGCAACGGGCGGAAGGAGAAAGGCTGATAGAGCAGGGCCACGTCGATGCCGCGGACATCGGGCGACTCCGTCATCACGTATTCATAGCCCGCACCGCGCAGCAGGGAGCGGTGGGTGAGGTCGAAGACGACTGAGTCGTTTTCCACTTCGACGAGGGCTATGAGGTCGGGCAGCTGCTTGTTCAGTGAGTCGGCGTAACAGGAGATGAGTTCCTGCCCGATGTGGTTCAGCTTGCGCCAGTAGCGTTGCGGTGTCCAGCGACGTATGCCGTCGGGCAACCATTCCGTGTCCTGCTTCAGCGAGTCGTGCCGGCAGTCGAAGAGGTTCTCGCAGTTCAGCTCGACCACCGTCAGCGACTGCGCCGCCCCAGTACACGCCAAGAGAACGAAAAGAAGGGACAGCGCGAGGCGACCCATCACAAGAGTCCCCATCACGCTGTCCCTTTTCATCTGCGTATCTTATTTATGCAGTCAGTCCCTGACTCGTCAGCAGACCTTCTCCAAGCGTTTCATCATTGCAAACATAAAGACGGCTGCAACGAGGCAGACGGCGAGGAACACGCTCCACACTACCCACAGGGGCACTGCGCCCCACAGCAGACCGCCCACCACGACGAGCAGGTTGCCGATGCCCGTGGCCACAAACCAGCCGCCCATCATCATTCCCTTATACTTGGGAGGTGCCACTTTCGAGACAAAGGCAATGCCCATCGGCGAGAGCAACAGCTCGCCGAACGTCAGGATGAGATAGGTCCCGATGAGCAGATTGGGAGTGACGTCGGCCACGTGGGCAGCCACCTGCTCTCCGTCGGCACCAATCGTCGTCTGCGGCATAGGCAGGCCGAACGAGAAGATGAGCATCAGCGCATAGGCAATGGCTGCCACAATCATACCGTATGCAATCTTACGCGGAGCCGAGGGCTCCTTACCCTTAGCGGCCAACGAGGCGAAGATGGCCATTGAGACCGGCGTGAGGGCTACGACGTAGAAGGGATTGAAATGCTGGAAGATGGGAGCCGAGATGCTGACACTACCCTCCAGAGTGGCATATTTGTAGACCAGCAGGGCAATGGCAGCCACGATGACGGCAGCCGAGATACCCTTAACCTTAGCCGTCTTGCTCTGGAAGAGCGAGAAGCCGGCATAGACAATCAAGATGACGAGCACGAGGTTCCACACGTCGAAGACCATACTCTGCAGTCCTTCGGCCGACTGTGCCGTAAACTCGTCGGCAAAGTAAGTCAGCGAGAGGCCGTTCTGATGGAATGCCATCCAGAAGAAGATGACCACGGCAAACACGAGGCAGAGGGCAATGATGCGCTGCTTGGTCTCTTCCTTCGAGAGCTCTTCGGCGGGCTCTTCAGCCTTCGCATCGGCCTTCTTCGTGCCGCCCTCCGTGTGGCGGAAGGTGCTGCGGAAGAGATAGTAGATGGCGATGGAGAGAATCAGCGAGGCACAAGCCACGGCAAACGAGAAGTGATAAGCGTCGTTGCTGCTGTAGCCCAGCGACTGCTCGGCATACTCCTTAATCTTGATGGCAGCCGTCGGGGCAAACAGGGCACCGATGTTGATGGCCATATAGAAGATGGAGAAGCCGGCATCGCGCTTGTCGGCATACTGTGCATCGTCGTACAGATTGCCAACCATCACCTGCAAGTTGCCTTTAAAGAGGCCTGTTCCGAAGCCGATGAGCAACAGGGCGCCCAGCATTACCACCAGTGCCACGGAGTCGCCGCCGAGGGGCACGGACAGCAGCAGATAGCCGGCAAACATTATCAAGATTCCGATGGTCACCATACGGCCGAATCCGAACTTGTCTGCCAGCGCACCGCCCACGATCGGCAGGAAGTAGACCAGCATCAGAAACGAGCTGTAAATGATGCCCGCCATAGCCGGTGACAGGCCATAGTTAGCACGCAGAAACAATGCAAATACGGCCAGCATCGTGTAGTAACCGAATCGCTCGCCGGTGTTGGCCAGTGCCAACGCATAAAGTCCTTTGGGTTGTCCTTCAAACATAACTTATTTAATTTTAGGGTTTTTCGAACGGATAATGTCGAAGAGATACGACACTTTGACAATGATGCTACCAAAGTTCGACTTGCCGAAGTAGTCGCTCTTCGTGTTGCCATAGATGTTGCCGAGGCCATAATAATAGCGGGCCTCAAGCAGCAGGTGGCCGGCATTGGGGATGGAATACTCCAGACCGGCTCCCACAGCGATGCCGTAGTCGAACTTGTTCTCTACGGCCATCGTGTCCTGCGCAACGATTTTCGAGGCACGCTCGTTTTGCGTGGCATCGCCCAGACTGAAGTTCTTCGACGTCGACTCGCTCAGGAACCAGCCAATCTGCGGCCCCACCTGAAAGAATCCCTGAAATCCGCGGCGCTCACGCCCCCACCCCAGCCGTGCCAGAACAGGCAGCTGGACGTAGGACATACGGCGCTGGTACGACAGGGCTTCGCCCGCCGCATTGAGCACGGGCTCATCATCTACCGTGCGGATATCCTCGTTCCAACCGGTCTGGGCATAGTTCAGCTCGCCCACGATGGCACAGATAGAACTGAAATACTTCTCGCACGTATAGCGCAGGGTGAGGCCACCCGTGAGGCCGCCCAGCTGTTTCTGCTGGACTTTCGGAGTGAACGCCACCTGACTCATCATATAACCGCCGTTGAAGCCGACGGCCAGTTCGTTGCGATGGTCGCCCACCTGAGCCGAGATACACAGCGGCAGCGCAAGCAGCAGTAATAGCAGATAGTGTCTCATTGTGCTCAGAACTTGATGGTCTCTGTTTGCCGCTCGGGCTTGTAGTGAACAAACAGCAGAGCACGGTTTTGCAGTCCGCCGTTGCCGATGCGCTCGAAGTGGAGCGGCGTCTGGATGGGCGTATAGCCCACCATCCCGGCGGCTCCCGTAAACTGCGAGCCATACATATGCAGGCCTTTGATAAAGAAGAAGGCTTGGTCGAAGCCGGTGATGGCAAAGCGCGGCAGTGAGTTCATCATATCCCGGTGGAAGTTCCAGCGATACTTGGTCTGTATGCGCTCGGTGCGGAACGAGTTCGGGTCGTAGTAGAAGGCAGCCGGGATATAGACATCGAACTTATAGAACTTGTCGAGGTTGCTCTTCGTATAGAGCATCCAGTCGGTGTAGCCGAACATCGATATCAGCAGCTGGGGATTGGTGAGCGAGAGGGCCTCAAGCTTGCTGAGGGCTGCCCGCAGCTCCGGCGAGCGGCCGGTATTCAGAATCACCACGTTGCGCTTGGTCGTGCTGAAAGCCTTCTGAAACATTGCCTCGCTCGACTTCAGGTTCGTCACGCTGTAATCGATGCCGCGGGCTTCCAGCTGCCGGCGCAGCCCAAAGGTGAAGACGCCTTTCTTGCTCGTAGTGTCGTTGCAGTCCACAATGACGGGGTGACAGTCGGCAAAGCGCTCCAAGAAGCGACGAATCACGGCTTCGTTGAAGTCGTTGGGATTCTGATAGACTTGGAAGATGTTGCGGTTGGTGAAGAGCTCGGGCGTATTGATGGAGAACGGTATCAGCACGCGGATATCATTCTGAGTGGCGAAATCGCTCAACGGCTTCACCTGCTTGGAATAGAGCGGTCCGATAATCAAGTCGCACTGCGCCGCCCCTTCTTCGTTCAGGAAGCGCGTGATGTCGGCATCTTCTGCCACGTTCCACGCGTGAACATCGACGGAGATTCCGTTGTAGCGCAAGCTGTCGCACGCCATCAGCACGCCCCGATAGTATTCCACCATCCGCCGGCCATCGCCGTTGACATCGTGCAGGGGCAGCATCACGCCGACGCGTATCTCACGATGGCGCATATCCGTAACAGCGGCGGGCTTGGCGGCCTGCTGAGCCTCGGCCTGCTGAGCGGCCTCTACCGAGGCAGCGGGTTTGGGCACAATGATATAGTCGCCCCGCTTCAGTCCCGGATAGGTGGGTTCGTTCATCTCGGGATTGGCTTCGAGCAACTCGCGCACCGTGATGCCATAGTCGCGGGCAATCCCGAAGATGGTTTCTTTGCGCTTCACCTTATGAATCTGACGGGTCTTCAGCTCCTGCGCCATCATCGTCTCGGCCGTAAAAGCCAGCAGGGTAAGCAGCAAAAAATATCTTAATATCTGTTTCATAATTCTATAATTTACGCTTTTCGCCTACAAAATTACAAAAAAGATGCGGTAAATCTACATTTTTCTGTAATTTTGCACAAATATTCGTATATGAAAAGGTATTTTAAGCACATATTGACGGCTGTTGCGATGGCCTTTGTGCCGGCAACGGCAATGGCCGACATCCAGCCTACCGCCACCTACACCGACGAGAACGGCGACGAGGTGAGCACTACCGACGACTTCACCGGCGAGGCGCCGCTGCACGTAGTATTCACTGCCAACCCGTCGAATCTGGACGCCGGTGCCTCGTTCGAATGGCACTTCCGCCTGCAGGGCGCCAACGGCAGCAGTGAGGTGGTGCGCTATGAGGAGGACACGGAGTACGACTTCACGGTGTCGGGCTCGACACTGGTCTCGCTGATTGTACGCTACGAGGACGAGGTCGTCGACTCGGCCAGCATCCGCGTGACCATCAGCGAGAGCCACTTGGAGATGCCCAACGCCTTCAGCCCCAACGGCGACGGCGTGAACGACATCTATAAGGCAAAGGACAACTACAAAAGCATCGTAGAGTTCCACGCCTATATCTTCACCCGCAACGGCCAGAAGATTTATGACTGGACAAACATCGACGGCGGATGGGACGGCACCTATAATGGCCGCCCGGTGAAAGACGGGGTCTACTTCGTGCTGGTGAAAGCACGTGGAGCCGACGGCAGGAAGTATCATATCCGCCGCGATGTCAACCTATTACGCAATTTCAACGAAGCAACTTCTGTCAATGAGTAACGAGCAGAAAATCAACGTATGGGGTGCGCGGGTGCACAACCTGAAGAACATCGACGTAGAGATACCGCGCAACTCGCTGACCGTCATCACCGGACTCTCGGGTTCGGGCAAGTCGTCGCTGGCTTTCGACACTATCTTTGCCGAAGGACAGCGCCGCTATATCGAGACTTTCTCGGCCTACGCACGCAACTTTCTCGGTGGGATGGAACGGCCGGACGTGGACAAGATTACGGGTCTGAGCCCTGTCATCAGTATTGAGCAGAAGACCACCAACAAGAACCCGCGCTCTACCGTGGGCACCACGACCGAGGTCTACGACTATATGCGCCTGCTCTATGCCCGCGCCGGACGGGCTTACAGCTATGCCACGGGCGAGCCGATGGTGAAGTACACGGAGGAGAAGGTCATTGAGATGATTCTCAACGACTATGCCGGCAAGAAGATATTCATCCTCGCACCGCTGGTGCGCAGCCGAAAGGGACACTACCGCGAGCTGTTCGAGAGTATGCGCCGCAAAGGCTATCTGACGATGCGCATCGACGGCGAGGTGACGGAAATCACTCGCGGAATGAAGGTGGACCGCTATAAGAACCACGACATCGAGGTGGTCATCGACAAGCTGCAAGTGAAAGAGACGGTCGACGAGCGACTGAAGAAGAGCGTCCAGATAGCAATGAAGCAGGGCGACGGGCTGATTATGATCCTCGATAACGAGACGGGAGCCGTCAAGCACTTCTCTCGCCGGCTGATGTGCCCCACAACGGGCATCTCTTACAGCGACCCTGCCCCCAACACGTTCTCGTTCAACTCGCCACAGGGGGCCTGTCCGCGGTGCAAAGGTCTGGGCTACATCAACGAGATAGACCTCGACAAGGTGATTCCCAACCGTAAGCAGAGCATCTACGAGGGAGCCATCGTGCCGCTGGGGAAATACAAGAACCAGATGATATTCTGGCAGATAGATGCCATCCTGAAGAAATACGACTGCACGCTGAAGACGCCCGTCTGCGACATTCCCGACGAGGCACTGGCCGAGATTCTCAATGGCTCATTCGAGAACGTGCGCATCGATAAGGAGCTGGTGCACACATCGTCGGACTACTTCGTCAGCTTCGACGGTGTCATCAAGTACCTCCGCTCGGTGATAGACAACGACGACAGTGCCAGCGGACAGAAATGGGCCGACCAGTTTCTGGCCACGTGCGAGTGCCCGGAGTGTAAAGGACAGCGGCTCCACCGAGAGGCCCTGTCCTACCGCATCTGGGACAAGAACATCTCCGAGCTGGCCAATATGGACCTGAGCGAGCTGCGCCAGTGGCTCGACGAGGTGGAAGCACATCTCGACCACCAACAGCAACAGATTGCTGCCGAGATACTGAAAGAGATACGCACACGCCTCGACTTCCTGCTGGAGGTGGGGCTCGACTATCTGGCACTCAACCGTCCGTCGGCCTCGCTGTCGGGCGGCGAGAGCCAGCGCATCCGGCTGGCCACCCAGATAGGCTCGCAGCTGGTCAACGTGCTCTATATCCTCGACGAGCCCAGCATCGGCCTGCACCAGCGCGACAACGAGCGGCTCATCCGTTCGCTGAAGGAGCTGCGCGACCTCGGCAACACGGTCATCGTGGTGGAGCACGACCGCGATATGATGCTTAATGCTGACTACATCGTCGACATCGGCCCGCGTGCCGGGCGCAAAGGCGGCGAGGTGGTGTTTCAGGGCACGCCGGCCGAGATGATGAAGACCGATACCATCACCGCCCGCTATCTGAAAGGGGAGCTGGTGGTGGCGCCGCCTGTTTGTTGCGACTCAGTTTGTTGCGACTCAGTCGCAACAGACGGAGAAGGCGCAACAGACGGGGAAGGCAGGAAAGGGCGCCCGGGCAACGGGCATTCGCTGTGGCTGCGCGGCTGCCGCGGCAACAACCTGAAGGGCATTGACGTGGAGTTCCCGCTGGGCAAGCTGATTCTCGTCACGGGTGTCAGCGGCTCGGGCAAGTCGACGCTCATCAATGAGACGCTGCAACCCATCCTCTCCCAGCACTTCTACCGCTCGCTGCAGCGGCCTATGCCCTACGACAGCATCGAGGGACTGGAATATATAGATAAGGTGGTCAACGTAGACCAGACGCCCATCGGGCGCACGCCGCGCTCCAACCCAGCCACCTATACGGGTGTGTTCAGCGACATCCGCTCACTCTATGTCAACCTGCCTGAGGCCAAGATTCGCGGTTCCAAGCCCGGGCGCTTCTCGTTCAACGTGAAGGGCGGACGCTGCGAGGCGTGCGCCGGCACAGGCTACAAGACCATCGAGATGAATTTCCTGCCCGACATACAGGTGCCCTGCGAGGTGTGTCACGGCAAGCGTTACAACCGCGAGACGCTGGAGGTGCGCTATAAGGGCAAGTCGATTGCCGACGTGCTGGATATGACCATCAATCAGGCGGTGGAGTTTTTTGAGAATGTGCCCGACATCCTGCGCAAGATTAAGACCATTCAGGATGTAGGACTGGGCTACATCAAACTGGGGCAGCCTTCTACCACGCTCAGCGGAGGTGAGAGCCAACGTGTAAAACTGGCCACCGAGCTGTCGAAGCGCGACACGGGGCGCACGCTCTATATCCTCGACGAGCCCACCACGGGCCTGCATTTCGAGGACATACGCATCCTGATGGACGTGCTGCAGAAGCTCGTTGACCGCGGCAATACGGTCATCATCATCGAGCACAACCTCGACGTCATCCGACTGGCCGACCATATCATCGATATGGGACCCGAGGGAGGACGCGGCGGCGGCACCGTCCTCAGCACTGGCACGCCCGAAGAAGTGGCGAAGAGTCCACTGGGCTATACACCGAAATACCTGATTGAATACAATTAAAGGAGTTAACTCTCATCGTTAACTCCTTTAATTCCTTTCGCTCGACCTCCGGTCGCTTGCCAAAGCAAGAACTTCCTTTATTACTTCCACGTCCCCTTATCCGGCAGATTGTCGGCTCGGAACGTTCCAACAAACGTGTCGCCCTCGGTGAACGTGTAGGTGCCATAGGTAAAGTGGCCATTATCGATTTTGCCATTGTAGCGTTCGCCATTGGCAAACCTGATCTCGGCAGCGTCATCGGTCAATTGGCCGTTGACAAACTTACCGGTATATACGTCACCGTTTTCAAAATTCAGCACGCCCTGTCCATTGGGTTCGTTCTTCTCGTTGACCGGTCCCGTATAGGCTCCCGTTCCCAGCGACGACTTGAAATACATACCCGACGCCGTAGCCACGCCGTCCGCATTCTCGATGATTACTGGTGTCTCTTTCTTCTGTAAGGTAAACATCAGTCCGATGCCGGCCAGCACGCCCAGCACCACGGCGGCTATGACCCAGCGGCGAGCCGACGACGAGGCTACGGGCTTAGATGCCTGTGAGTGGGAGTCGAGGCCGACTTTTCCTACCGTGTCGTCAGTCACGGCCACATCAACCTCTACGATGGTGTCATCGTCTTCCTCCACTACTGGCGGCTCTACGAACGGCTCGCTGAGGAACGTGCGCACCTCTGCCACCGACTGCGGACGCTTCTGGCGCGACGGCTGCATCAGCCAGCGCACCAGATGGCGCATCTTGGCACTGACAGCCGTTGGGAACGTGAAAGCACCCGACTCCTGCACCTCCGACACGCGCGGCGGGCGGTTGGTGGTCAGCAGATGATAGAGCGTGGCACCCAGTGCATAGAGGTCGGTCCACGGGCCGATGAGCTCCAGCGTCTGGTCTATCTGCTCCGTGGGGGCATAGCCCGGCGTATAGGCCATCGCCGTGGTAGTGGTGGTCATTCCGTCGCCGCTGCTCATCTGCTTGCTGGCACCGAAGTCGATCAGCACAGCGCGCCCGGTACCGTCTACCATTATGTTGCCCGGCTTCAGGTCCAAGTGCCAGATGCCCTGCTGGTGTACGGTGTCCAGCGCATCGAGCACCTGCGTCAGGATGGCCGTTGCCTCCTGCTCGTCGAGCGGTTTCCCTGTGCGCTTGATGCGGGCAGAGAGAGCCTCGCCGTCGATGAGGTCCATTATGTAGTAGGCCGTTCCGTTCTCGTCGAACAGGTCGTGCACCTGCACGATGTGCTCGTTGCGCAGCTTGCGCAGGCGGCGCGCCTCCTTCTTGAACTTGTCGCGCTGCTGGGTAAACTGCTGCGCATTGTCACTGTTGCTGACGCTGACCGTCGTCTGGTCACTCTCGCGGTGGCTGATGCCCCGCATAAAGAATTCCTTGAGTGCAAACTGCTCGTCAAACTGGGTGTTGGTCACCACGTAGGTATTGCCGAATCCGCCCGAGGCCAGATAGCGGTCAATGCGATACTTGCCCATCTGCAGTCCTGCGCCGATGGGTAGCATCAAATGGTTGTCTATATGTTCGTTTTGCATCTTTTTCTCTCTTTCTTTTTTGCACGTGAAGGGTATGAACTAAAGGGCGAGGCGCAGTCCGAGGATGCAGTCGCGGGAGTCGGGCGACCAGTGGATCCGATACGAAACGCGGCAGTACTGCGCGCCGTCGCGCCAACCGCCACCACGGCCCACGCGGCCAGAGCCCGATGACGGACCGGCGGGGTTGGAGGAAGGAGAGGAGGAGTAATACTGGGAGCTATACCAGTCGCTGCACCATTCCCATACGTTACCCGTCATATCATACAGCCCCAGCTCGTTCGGCTGGCGCGTGCCCACCTCGTGCGTCTGGTCGCCGCTGTTGCCACCGTACCAACCCGCATTGTCCACTACGTTCGTACCCGAATACTTGTAGTGCCCGCTCCGGTTGCCGCCACGGGCTGCATATTCCCACTCAGCCTCCGTGGGCAAACGGAAGAACTTACCCGTCTTCGCATTCAGCTTCTGGATAAACTGCTGGCAGTCATCCCAGCTTACACACTCTACGGGACGCTTCGCGCCCTTAAAGCTCGACGGATTCGTACCCATCACAGCCTGCCACTCCTCCTGTGTCACTTCATACTTGCCGATGCTGAATGCAGAGACGGTGACATAATGAGCCGGTTTCTCATCACCGAAGGCCTCGCTGCCCTGCTCGCTCGTGGCACCCATCTGGAAGGTGCCGCCTTCCACGCGCACCATATTGGCAACGAGACGGTTGATGATTTCCGTCTTCTTGGCTTCTGTCATTCCCTGCTGCTGCGGACGAGGCTTGGCGGCCGGTTGCGGTTTAGGTTTCGGCTTGGGATGCTTGCCGTGGTAGGGGCAGAGGTTGACTTTCTTGCCGCAAGTGGGACACGGCGGCATCCGAATCTGACCAAGCGTGGGGACAGCCAGCAGCAATGCAAAGAGAAGCGTCAGTAAATGTTTCATCTTAGACTGGTTTGGGATTTAACGCTGCAAAAATAAGAAATAAATCTGAGACAGCAAAGCTCTTGACGAGGAAATGAGAGAAAAATCCCCCACTCCCTTCTGAGCGAAGGAAGCGGGGGACTTGTTTTGAGCCATATAGCCCCAACGGGCTGCGCCTATGCTGCGGCGGCAAAGAGCCAGTCGTAGATATAGGAGCAGAGGCCGAAGAAGGCAATGCCGGCGGTGCAGAGTGCCAGTGCCAAGCGCGTGTTGCAGTCGCTGCGGAACGTAGGCAGCGGGTGGTCGCTGGGCTTGATGTACATCGCCTTGACGATGAGCAGATAGTAATAGAGCGACACCACGGTATTGATGAGCGCGATGAACACCACGAAGTAGGCCCAGAAGGAGCCCTGCTGCGCAGCGGCCATAAAGACAAAGAACTTGGAGAACATTCCGGCGAAGGGCGGGATGCCAGCCAGCGAGAAGAGTGCCAGCGTCATCAGGAAGGCCAGACGCGGATTGGTCTGATAGAATCCGTTGTAGTCGCTCATCCGGGTAGCACCGCCATTGTTGTGCTCCACCACGTTGATGACGGTGAAGACGCTCATATTGGCCACCACATAGATGAGTACGTAGTACATCAGTGCCGTGACGCCATACTGGCTGCTGCCGATGACGGCCAGCATAATGTAGCCGGCCTGCGAGATAGAGCTGAAGGCCATAAAGCGCTTGAGCTCCGACTGGCGGATGGCAAAGAGGTTGGCTACCGTGATGGAGAGCACGATGACGATGTAGAGCATATAGTCCCAATACTCGGTGAGCGGGGCAAAGGTCTTCGTCAGAATGGTCATCAGCGTGAAGGCGGCGGCACCCTTAGAGACGACGCTCAGATAGCCGGTGACTGGCGTGGGGGCTCCCTGATAGGTGTCGGCCGTCCAGAAATGGAAGGGGACGAGCGAAATCTTGAAGCCCAAGCCGCTGAAGAAGAAGACGAGACCCATCAACGTGAGCGGGGTGACGCTGAGACGGGCGGCTACGTCGTCGAAGTAGAGCGTACCGGTGGCGCCATAGATGAACGAGATGCCATAGAGCATCACACCACTGGAGAAGGTGGCCGTGAGGATGAACTTGGCAGCCCCCTCGGCCGACTGCTTCTTCAGCTTGTCAAAGGCTACGAGGCAGGCCAGCGGCACAGAGGCCATCTCGAGACCGAGGAAGAACATCAGGAAATTGCCGCTGGACATCATCACGTACATTCCGAGCAGCGTGGAGAGGATGAGCTCGTAGAACTCACCTACCTTATTGCTGACGTCGGCACGGACGAGCCACGGCTGCGCCATCAGGGCAACGATGAACGTGCCGAGGGTGAGGATGACCTTCATCACACCGACAGCCGGCGTGGTCACATAGAGACCGCCAAAGGCCGACGTAGGCTCGGATGCAAAGGCGCAGACAAAGGTCTGGGCCAGCAGCAGGACGCCGCTGAGCAGGCTGACGGTCTGCACTTTCTTGGCTCCCTTACCGATGAGGTCGGCAAAGAAGACGATAATCAGGATGGCAACGAGGGTTGCCTCGGGAATCATATTGAGAAATTGTCCGTAATTCATATCAATAGCATTTAGAAGATGTTAGACAATATCGGGGTAACGGCATCGTTGATGACATTCGAAGCCCAGAGGGGGAACAGACCGAGGCCGGCCACGCAGAAGATGAGGCAGCCGACGGCGAAACGCTCGTCCCACGTGGCATCGGTGAGCTGCTCATAATGCGGATCGGCCACCTTACCGTAGAGTATCTTGCCCACCACACGGAGGATATAGACCGCCGTGACCACGATGGAACCGCAGGCGATGATGGTGCAGGCGCGATGGAACACATCGGCATTCTCGAACGAGCCCACGAAGATGGTCATCTCAGCAATGAAGCCCGAGAAGCCCGGCAGACCGAGGTTGGCCAAACCAGCCAGCACATAGCCGACGGCGAGGAAGGGCATAATCTTCATCAAGCCACCCAAGCGGCGCACGTCGCGGGTGTGGGTACGGCCGTAAATCATACCGATGAGGGCAAAGAAGAGGGCCGTCATCAGTCCGTGAGAGAGCATCTGCAGGATGGCTCCCGTGCAGCTGGTCTTGGTCATCATCAGCAAGGCAAAGAGCACGAGACCGCAGTGGCTGACCGACGAATAGGCATTGATATACTTCAGGTCGGTCTGCACACAGGCTGAGAGGGCTCCATAGACCACGGAAATCGTGGTAAGGATAAGGAATATCCACGAGAGCTCCTGCGCAGCGGCGGGCAGCAGATACATAGCAATGCGGAAGCAGCCATAGCCACCAAGCTTCATCAGCACACCGGCGTGGAGCATCGAGACGGCCGTGGGCGCCGAAGCGTGACCGTCGGGAGACCAAGTGTGGAACGGGAAGAGGGCTCCCAGCACACCAAAGCCGATGAAGATGAAGGGGAAGAAGACCTTCTGGATGGCTACGGGGATATTGTTCATCGCAGCAATCTCATTGACGTTCATCGTCGTGGCACCGCTGAAATAGTAGATGCCGAGAATACCGATGATGAGCAGGGCCGAGCC